>NZ_FXBL01000004.1:4200000-4500000 GCF_900177325.1 Mesorhizobium australicum
CGCGCAGCGTGTCGGGCGAGATCGTGCTGTCGGTATGGCCGACATAGGCCCAGGCGATGAGGAGCGTGCGCGGCACCGACGCGCCGTTGGGCAGCTTCACGGTCGGCAGTTCGCGGTAGAAACGCTTCGGCAGGTCGCGGCGCACCTGCACGATGCTTTCCTCGACGAGGTAATTGTTGTCGAGCAGCCACTGCGCCGCCGGCGTGATGGTCTCGCCTCGCGCCTGGGCGGCGTTGGTGTCGTTGTAAACCGCGAGGATGCGGGCGGCGTCCTCCTTGATCCGCGCATGGAAGTCGCCCTCCCCCAGACCCGGGAAGTTCGGGATGCGTCCAGACGCGAGGTCGGCACCCAACCGGCCGAGCCGCTCTTCCTGAAAGAAGTCGTACCGGATCGGCTGTTCGGCTTTCGGCGGCAGGGGATGCACATCCGGGTCGGTCCGGAGTGACTTCACAGAGGCGTTCATCAAGCGAAAATCCAGGTGGCGAACGTCACATCGGCAGGTCAGACAAGCGCCGGCCGGGCGCGCCTAAAATCGTTTAGAAAGCGATCCGTTCCGTTGCAATACGCCGCTCCTCACAAATGAGCATTCTTTGTTTCAATCGTATCACGACGATGGAACCAATGCCGCAGTCGCGCGTTCGTGGGTCCGGGACAGCAGGTCTGCCGTCTCGGAGGCGGTGGCTGTCCTGCTGGTCTGCGGCATGTTGTCCGGCAAAACCGGGGACGCAAGAAAAAGGGGATCGAGATCGACGCGGAGCGATCGCAATCCGCTCGATATTCCAACGGTTCGAACCATTTCCATTCACAGACCCGTGATCACGCAGCATTACAATCGCGGCACGAGATTTGTAGTCGATTTCGGAACGTCTGCCATGTTTGGCCCATTGTCTGCCGACATGCCTCTCTACATGGTGCGATGCACAAAGCCTCGGGTGGAGTAAACGAGTGACACTGCTGGAAGTTTATTGGCGGGCGTTGAACTATCTTGCCCCCAAAGGCAGGAGCGTGCTGCTTGTCTGCTGCTCCAACATCGTTCTTGCGATGGTCGTGATCGCCGAGCCGATCCTCTTCGGACGGATCATCGATGCGATCGCCGACAAGCAGGACGTGGTGCCGACCCTGATGCTATGGGCGGGCCTCGGCCTTTTTAACATCGTCGCTTATGTGCTCGTCGCCCGCCAGGCCGATCGTCTGGCACACCGCATGCGCGTCGAAGTGCTCACCCGCTCCTTTTCGAACGTCATGACGATGCCGCTGTCGTGGCACTACGAGCGCGGCACGTCGAACGTGCTGCACACGCTGATCCGCGCCGTCGATACCCTGTTCGGGCTGTGGCTTGAATTCATGCGCCAGCACCTGACGACGGCGGTCTCGCTGATCCTCCTCATCCCGACGGCGATCGCGGTCGACTACCGCCTGTCGCTGGTACTGATCGTGCTCGGCGTGATGTATTTCGCCATCGGCCGCTTCGTGATGCGCCGCACCGAGCAGAACCAGAAGGCCGTCGAGGCGCACCACCACAAGGTGTTCGCCCATGTCAGCGATTCCGTCAGCAACGTCGCGCTGCTGCAGAGCTACAACCGCGTCTCGCAGGAGACGCAGTCGCTGCGCGTCTTTGTCGACCGTCTGATCAAGGCGCAGTATCCGGTACTCGACTGGTGGGCGCTGGCCTCGGCCATGCACCGCGTCGCGTCGACCATCTCGATGATGGTGGTGATGATCATCGGAGCCTTCCTCGTCTCCAGGGGCGAGCTCCGCGTCGGCGACATCGTCGCCTTTACCGGCTTCGCCTCGCTGCTGATCAGCCGTCTCGACCAGATCTCGGCCTTCGTGAATCAGATCTTCGAAAGCCGCGTGCGGCTTGAGGACTTCTATCGCCTCGAAGACGCGACCGAGATGCGCAAGGAGCCCGACGGCATCGACGCGCTCGGCCACGTCGCCGGTCATGTCCGCTTCGACAATGTCAGCTTCGCCTTCCCGAACGCGGCCCGCGGCGTGTCCAACGTCTCCTTCGCCGTGGAGCCGGGCAAGACGGTGGCCATCGTCGGCCCGACGGGCGCGGGCAAGACGACCCTGATCAACCTCCTGCAGCGCGTCTACGATCCGCAGGAAGGCTCGATCTTCATCGACGGCGTCGACACCCGCCGCGTCACCCGCGCCTCGCTGCGCAGCTCGATCGCGACGGTTTTCCAGGATTCGGGCCTGCTTAACCGAACGATCGAGGAGAACATCCGCGTCGGCCGCGCCAACGCGTCGAACGACGACGTGCACGAGGCGGCGTGCGCCGCCTCCGCGCACGAGTTCATCCTCGGCAAGACCGACGGCTACGACACGCTGGTCGGCGAACGCGGCGGGCAGCTCTCGGGCGGCGAGCGCCAGCGCATCGCGATCGCGCGCGCCATCCTCAAGGACGCGCCGATCCTCGTCCTCGACGAGGCGACCAGCGCGCTCGACGTTGAGACCGAGGAACGGGTCCGCGCCGCCGTCGACGACCTGCGCCGCAACCGCACCACCTTCATCATCGCGCACCGCCTCTCGACCGTGCGCGACGCCGATCTCGTGCTCTTCATGGACGAGGGCCGGATCGTCGAGCAGGGCTCGTTCGACGACCTCGCCGCGCGCGACGGGCGCTTTGCCGCGCTGCTCAAGGCCGGCAGCCTGATCGCCGACCGCAAGCCGGCAGGCGTCGTGGTGCCCTTCGAGTTCCAGGCCGCCTGAGTTCCAGAAGGCATCTCGGCGGGACGCTTCCCGCCGATTGCATTCGGCTCCACGATCGATCACCTTCCGATGGAACGGCGTCGCCGACGAGGCGGCACCCATACGGGGACGATTCGTCAATGGATTGGAACAAGCAACGGCTCGACGAACTGCGCGCCAGATATGGCGCGGACAAGGGCGGCGAGATCCGCGATCCTGCCTTCCGCAAGGTGGCGGAGAAGATCTTCGACAGCCGCGGCACGCGGCTGGCGCCCTATGCCGGCGTGCCGACCTTCCTCGCAGCCCCCTACCTTTCCCTCGACCCCCAGGCGCCCGACTTCGGCGACCTGCAGGTGGCGATGCTTGGCGTGCCGATGGATCTCGGCGTAACCAACCGCAACGGCTCCCGCTTCGGCCCCCGCGCACTGCGCACGATCGAGCGGATCGGCCCCTACAACCACGTGCTGAAATGCGCCCCGACGCATGAGCTGCGGGTCGCCGACATCGGCGACGTGCCGTTCCGCAGCCGCTACCTGCTGGAGCAGAGCCATGAGGACATCGAGCACCACGTGGCGAGGATCGTCGGCGCCGGCGTGATCCCGCTATCGGTCGGCGGCGACCATTCGATCAGCCATCCGATCCTCAAGGCCGTCGGCAGGGACCGCCCGGTCGGCATGATCCATATTGACGCGCATTGCGACACGGGCGGGCCGTTCGACGGCACCAAATTCCATCATGGCGGCCCGTTCCGTAACGCAGTGCTCGACGGCGTGCTCGACCCGACCCGCACGATCCAGATCGGCATACGCGGGCCGGCGGAATATCTGTGGGAGTTCAGCTACGAATCCGGAATGAGCGTGATCCATGCGGAGGAGATCGCGGCGATGGGAGTGCCGGCGGTAATCCGCAGGGCGCTGGAGGTCGTCGGCGACGGCCCGACCTACCTCTCCTTCGACATCGACAGCCTGGACCCGGCCTTCGCGCCGGGCACTGGGACGCCGGAGGTCGGCGGGCTTACGACGCGCGAGGTGCTGGAACTGCTGCGCGGGCTGAAGGGCGTGAATCTCGTCGGCGGCGACGTGGTCGAGGTCGCGCCGCAATACGACGCAACCAGCAACACGGCGCAGGCCGGCGCGCAGGTGCTGTTCGAGATCCTGAGCCTGATGGTGTTCAGTCCATCGGTCGGAGGCGCGGCGTAACTTTCGCGGCCTCTCCCTTCTCCCCGTTCACCGGGAGAAGTGCCCGAAAGAGGCGGTTGACGGGCGCTCTGCCTGTTCCGGCGAACCCGCCTACGCGTCCAGCACCAGCAGGTCCGCCGGCGAGAAATGGACCGTGGTCTGGTCGCCGGGCGCAGGCGGTGGAGATGCGGGGTTGTTGAAGGTGTCGAAGGACAGCTTGTTGCTTGCGGCGTCCGCATTGATGCGGATGACCGAGCCGAGGAAGTTGACCGCGGTGATGGTGCAGGGGATGGCGACGGCGCGGGCGCCCTCCTTCGCCATCGAGATCGCCTCCGGCCGCAGCGCCAGCGCCACCTTGTCGCCGGGCTTCGCGCCGCCGAGACCGCGGCCGAGCGCCACCGGCACGCCGCCGACCTCGACCGCGCCGGAGGCCGCATCCTTGACCACCGCCTCGATGACGTTGAGCGTGCCGACGAAGCCCGCGACGAAGCGCGTGGCGGGCCGGTTGTAGACCTCGAAGGGCGCGCCGACCTGGTCGGCGCGGCCGGCATTCATGACGACGATGCGGTCCGACATCGACATCGCCTCTTCCTGGTCGTGCGTGACGAAGATGGTGGTGATGCCGAGATCGCGCTGGATGGCGCGGATTTCGTCGCGCAGCGACACGCGCACCTTGGCGTCGAGCGCCGACAGCGGCTCGTCGAGGAGAAGCAGGCGCGGCTTGGGCGCGATCGCACGCGCCAGCGCCACGCGCTGCTGCTGGCCGCCGGAGAGCTGATAAGGATAGCGCGCGCCGAACTCGCCGAGCTTGATCAACCCGAGCATCTCGCCGACACGCGCGTCGATCTCTGCCCTCGGCCGGCCGGCGACCCTGAGCCCGAAGCCGATGTTCTGCGCCACCGTCATGTTGGGGAACAGCGCATAGGCCTGGAACACCATGCCGATGTTGCGCTGGTTGGGCTTCAGCCCCGTCACATCCTTGCCGCCGACGACGATGCGGCCGTCGGTCGGCTGCTCGAAGCCGGCCACGATGCGCAGCATGGTCGTCTTGCCGCAGCCGGAGGGCCCGAGGAAGGAGATGAACTCGCCCTTGTCGACGTCGAGGTTGAAGTCCTGGACGACCGTCGTCGCCCCGAAGGACTTCCGCACATGCTGGATCGAGAGGAACGGTTCCGACATGGGTTCTTCCGGTTAGTGGGGCTGGGCCGGCGCTTTGGGAGCGAAGCGCGACACGACCTGGATCAGGGCCATGCAGCCCCACGTGATGGCGAAGGCGATGACGGCGAGCGCGGCGGGCTCGTAGGCGCGGTTGGCGCCGAGGAGCTGCATGAACGGGCCGAAAGCGGGGCGGTTGAGAAGCGCTGCCATCGTGAACTCGCCGATGACGATCGCGAAGGTGAGGAACGCGCCGGACAGAACGGCCACCAGAACGTTGGGCAGGATGATGCGGGCGAGGATCGTCACCCACCCGGCGCCCAGTGACTGCGCCGCCTCGGTCAGCGTCGCGACGTCGATGGTGCGCAGGCCGGTATCGACGGCGCGATACATGTAGGGCAGCGCCAGTGTCGCATAGCCGAACATCAGGAGGATGTTGGTGCCGAGCGTGGAGCCGGTGAGCGGCAGGAAGCTCGACGTGTTGTAGAGCCGGATGTAGCCGAAGACGATGACGATGGCCGGGATGACCAGCGGCAGAAGCGTGATGAACTCGATATAGGGCCTGAGGCCGGGCAGCCTGAGCCGCACCCAGTAGGCCGTGGGCACGATGAGCAGCACGCCGAAGATGATGGTGGCCACCGCCATGCCCACCGAATAGAGGAACGTCTCCTGGAAGCGCGGGTCGGCCAGCACGCGGGCATAGGCGTCGAAGGAGTAGACGCCGCGGCGCATCTTGAGCGAGAACTCGGTCATGCCGACCAGCGGCAGGATGAAGTAGACGATGCCGGCAATCAGCGCGGCCCAGGCCCAGAACTTTCTCATTTGAGCCAGCGCTCCGAGCGCGCCCTGAGCCAGATGTAGATCGTGTTGGCGATGCCGGTGACGACGATCATGCCGAAGGCGAGCGCATAGCCGAGATGCGGGTCGCCGAGCACGTCGCCGCGGATCTGGGCGAAGAGCAGGATCGGCACGATCGACAGCGACGAGCCGGTGAGCGCGATGGCCGTGGCGACGGCGCCGAAGGCGTTGGCGAAGAGCAGCGCCAGCGTGCCGAGCAGCGACGGGAACAGGATCGGCAGCGCGATCATCGTCCAGTACTGCCGGCCGGTGGCGCCGAGGATGCTCGCCGCCTCGCGCCATTCGCGCTTCAGCCCGTCCAGCGCCGGCGTGATGATCAGGATCATCAGCGGAATCTGGAAGAACAGATAGGTGATCGTCAGGCCCCAGAAGGACAGGATATTGAAGCCCATCGCCCTGAGGTCGATGCCGAGATTGGTGCGCAGGAAGACCGTGACGAGGCCGATCGGACCCAGCGTCGCGATGAAGGCGAAGGCGAGCGGCACGCCGGCAAAGTTGGAGGCGACGCCGGAAAAGGTCAGCAGCGGCGAACGCACCCATTGCGGCAGGCCGCCGAGCACGACGGCCGCGGCCATGGCGAAGCCGACGAGGCAGCCGAGGATGGCCGAGGCGAGGCTGATGCGGATGGAAATCCAGTAGGCCGCCATGATCGACGGCGTGAACAGGCCCTGGACGTTCTTGAGCGTGAACTCGCCGGCAGGCGTCTGGAAGGCCCCGATCACGATGTTCATCGTCGGCAGGATCAGGAAAAGAAGCGCGAAGAGCAGGAACGGCGCAACGCCCAGCCAGTCGAGCGGCAGCCTGAAACGGGTACTGGCGGGCTGCGCGGCGGGTGCGCTGGGCGGCATCTGGGTTTCGCTTCGCGGGAGGAGCGCCTGCCCCGCCGGATGGCGGGACAGGCAGGTTCGGGTAACGTCTTACTGCACGTTGGCGCCGACGACCTTGTCCCAGCCACCGGTGACGGCGGCCTTGTTCTCGTTCACTTCGTCGAGCGTCGGGAAGTAGGCGGCCTCGTAGGCGGCGGCCGGCGGCAGCTTGTCAAGCACGTCCTGCGGGATCACGCCGCGCTTGGCCATGTCGTTGAAGCGGATCGGGTGGCAGTAGCCCTTGAGCCAACCGAGCTGGCCTTCATCGGAATAGAGATACTCCATCCACAGCTTCGCCGCGTTCGGATGCGGCGCGTAGGCGCTGATCGCCTGGACGTAGACGCCCGCGAGCACGCCCGACTTCGGCACCACGACCTCGACCGGCGGGTTGCCGGCGAGCGTGTCCTTGGCGGCGAGCGCATTGTAGTCCCACATCACGACGATGGGCGTGGCGCCCTGCGCCAGCGTGCCGGCCTTGCCGATGACGGGCACGAAGTTGCCGGCCTTGTTGAGCTCGGCGAAGAACTCGAGGCCCTTTTCGCCCGCTTCCTTGCCCGACTTGCCGCCCGTCGCGATGCCGGCGGCGAGAGCCGCGAGGATCGCCTGGTTCGACGCGCGCGGATCACCGGCGAGCGCCACCTGGCCCTTGTATTCGGGCTTCAGCAGGTCGGCCCAGTCGGCCGGCGCGTTCGGCACGAGGTCCTTGTTCACGAGGAACGACATCACGCCGTAGTAGTCGCCGTACCAGTGACCCTCGGGGTCCTTGGCGCCTTCCGGGATCGAATCCCAGGTCGAGACCTTGTAGGGCTGCACCAGGCCTTCGGCCTTGGACGACGGGCCGAAGGCCAGGCCGACGTCGATCACGTCGGGCGCCTGCGGGCCCTTGTTGTCCTTGTTCGCCTTGATCGCCTCGATCTCGTCCGCAGAACCCGCGTCCGGATTGAGCTCGTTGACGGAGATCTCCGGATACTTCTTCTTGAAGCCCTCGATAACCGCGCCGTAGCCGCACCAGTCGTGCGGCAGCGCGATCGTGGTGAGCATGCCTTCCGCCTTGGCAGCCGCTTCGAGCGCCGCCAGGTCCTGAGCCGACGAAATCGCCGACGAGGCCATCAGCGTGACCGCCGTGACCGAGAGAACCTTCCCCATAGCCTTGAACATATTCTTCTCCTTGAGACTGACGCCCACAGGCACCGGCAACGCGGGTAGCCGTTTCCCATGACAACTGGATGAACGTTATGCGAAGTCTGCGCCCTATCGAAATTAAAGCGTTTTCCGACTTTCCCCGCAATCAGGCCGCAGAATTAATTTCTTCGGCTAACAACCGGATATTGGCGGACGACCCTTGCCGCCCGCTTCTCCTCACAGCTTGCCGCTAATGGCGTGGTCGAGAACTTCGAGCGCCGCCTTCTTGGTAAACTTGACCGGATTGGAGCCCGTCGACGGGTCGGCGACCGCCATCTCGGCGATCATCGCCTTGCGCTTCTTGTCCATGTCCAGGCCCTTGATCAGCTCGGGCAGTGTGTGCGGCACCTTGAGCTGCTTGCGCAGCTTGAGCACCGCCTTGGCGAAGCCCTCATAGCCGCCCTTGATGCCGAGATAGGCGGCGGCGCGCGTCAGCCGCTCCTCGATGGCGGGACGGTTGAATTCCAGCACATAGGGCATGAACACGCCGTTGGTCATGCCGTGATGGGTGTCGTAGAGCGCGCCGATCGGATGCGACAGCGAATGGATCGCGCCCAACCCCTTCTGGAAGGCGGTCGCGCCCATGGCGGCCGCGCTCATCATGTGGGCGCGAGCGGTCAGGTCGCCCGGATTGGCGACGGCCTTGGGCAGGTTCTCGAACACCAGCCGCATGCCTTCCAGCGCTATGCCGTCGGCCATCGGGTGGTAGCCTGGCGCACAATAGGCCTCGAGGCAGTGCGCCAGCGCGTCCATGCCGGTGCCGACGGTGATGAAGGCCGGCATGCCGACCGTCAGCTCCGGATCGGCAATGACGATCTGCGGCAAAAGCTTCGGGTGGAAGATGATCTTCTTGGTGTGGGTCTCCTCGTTGGTCAGCACCGCGGCGCGACCGACCTCGGAGCCGGTGCCGGCCGTGGTCGGCACGGCGACGATCGGCGCGATCTTCGAGGCGTCGGCGCGGGTCCACCAGTCGCCGATGTCCTCGAAGTCCCAGACGGGGCGGGTCTGGCCGGCCTGGAAGGCGATCAGCTTGCCGAGGTCGAGCGCCGAACCGCCGCCGAAGACGATCGCGCCGTCATGCTTGCCCTTCTTCCAGACCGCGATGCCGGCGGTGAGGTTCGCCTCGACCGGGTTCGGCTTGACGTCGGAGAAGACGCCGTAGGGCACGCCGGCATCGTCGAGGATCTTCAGCGTCCTGGCCACGACCGGCAGCTTGACCAGACCCGGGTCGGTAACGAAGAGCGGCTTCTTGATGCCGACAGCCGCGAGTGCATCGGGCAGTTCCGAAATGCGGCCGGCGCCGAAGCGGACGGTGGTCGGGTAGTTCCATTTGGAGACGAGCTTGGTCATGGTTGCCTCTATGGGGAAAGTCAGGTTGTCGCGAATGATCGATGGGCCGCCGGAGCGGCCAGCTTTGCACCGGGCTGCCGGCCGGACAGGATCTTGTCCGCCACGCGATCGACGAAGCCGCGCATGCCGGGAACCGACAGCGCGTCCGCGTAGCCGATGGTCCAGTAGCGCGCCGCCGATGACGTCCGGGGGGGAAACAGCTGCTCGTCGGGCAGGTTGACGAACAGCCCACGGTAGCGATCGAGCTCGCGCGCCGCGGGCGGGTCCCAGTCGGCGGCGAAGGACCGCTCCACGGCACTGCCGCGCCCCAGCGCAGTGACGGCCTCGCGCAATTCCTGCGGCATCTCGCGGACGGCGTAGTGGGCCATATAGATGGTCTCGGTGCTCCTGCCGGCGCCGGCATTGTCGAACAGCTCGTCCGGCGCGACGCCGAAGCGCGCCGACAGCGCGCCGTTGACGAGGCGTGTGATCTCGGCGAGCTCCGGGTCCGCGTTGCGGTGGACCCATTGCTGGCTTGCGCCGGCCGCGAGCGTCGCGGGATCGTCGATGCCCATTTCGGCGAGAAGGGTGGGCACGACGCTGCCGTCTCGGACGACGGCCCAGTCGCACGACACCGCCTTCACCTTGCCGCCGGCGACCGAGGTCGCCCGGTCGAGAACGAGGTCGAACCGGTGGTCGACATGCCGCCCGGCGACGACCTTGTCCAGAAAGGCGGGGAAGGACTGCGCGTCGCGCCTGCGGCAATATTGAGCCCAGCGCGACGGCAGGTAGCCCGCCCAGTGGCGGAAGGCGAAGATGAAGGTGAGGTCGCAATCGCCGAAGCAGCCCGCCACGGTGCGCAGCGCCTCCGGCGGAAAGGTCGTCAGCGCCTCCCCCGAGAGCACCAGCTTGCCGGAACCCTTCGCGATCGCGGTCTCCACCACCTTGCGCAGTTCGGCCGGATTCCAGTCCGGCCGGATCGCGTAGAGCAGCGGTCCGTGCTGCCCCTTCGGCCCCGGAGCATAGAACACGCCGGCGGCGAGAAGCTCGTCGCGCCGCGCATCCATGAAGGTCTGGAACGAGGTCGTGCCCGTCTTGTGCATCCCGCCGTGGATGAAGACCTCGAGCCTGCGCCCAGCGGACATCACACCTGTCTCAGATGATAGCTCTTCGGCCGGGTGAGGTTGTCGTAGCCGATGGCGGAGAGGGCTGCGCCCTTGCCGGTGTCCTTGACGCCGGTCCAGACGAGAGCCGGGTCGAGATAGTCGCAGCGGTTCATGAACAGCGTGCCGGTCTCCACCCTGTCGCCGATCTTCTCGGCCCGCTCCAGGTCCCTGGTCCAGATCGAGGCGGTGAGGCCGTAGGGGCTGTCGTTCATCAACGCGATCGCGTCCTCGTCGCCGCGCACCTTCATGATGCCGACGACCGGGCCGAAGCTCTCCTCGCGCATGACGCTCATCTGGTGGTCGACATTGGTCAGCACCTCGACCGGGAGATAGGGCGAGCCAGCGACGTCGCGCTCGTCCTTCGTGTTGAGGTGTGCCGTCGCACCCTTGCGCAGGGCTTCGGCCTTCTGCTCGCGGATGAAGTCGGCGAAACGGGCCTGAGCCATCGGACCGATGACGGTGTCGGCCTTCGTCGGGTCGCCGAGCGTCCAGTTTTTGCTCTCTGCGATGAAGCCGTCGACGAAATCGTCATAGACCTTCTCGTGCACGTAGATGCGCTCGATGCCGCAGCAGCACTGGCCGGAATTGTAGAACGCGCCTTCGGCGAGATTGGCGATGGCGTGGTCGAGCTTGGCGTCGGGCAGCACATAGGCCGGGTCCTTGCCGCCGAGCTCCAGGCCAAGCGTCATGAACGTGCCCGCGGCCGCCTTCTCGATCGCACGCCCGCCGGCGACCGAACCGGTGAAGTTGACGTGGTCGATCTTGCCCGAGGCGAGCAGCTTCTCGGTCTGCGAATGGTTCATCACCAGGTTCTGGAACAGGCCCTTCGGCAGGCCCGCCACATCGAAGGCCTTCTGGAAGCGCTCGCCGACCAGAAGCGTCTGCGCCGCGTGCTTGAGGATGACGGCCGAGCCCGCGATCAGCGCCGGCACGATCGTGTTGACGGCGGTGAGGTATGGATAATTCCAAGGCGCGATGACCATAACCACGCCGAGCGGCTCGCGCTTGACGTAGCGCTTGAAGCCTTCCTTCGGGTTGGACGCCATGACCGGCTTCAGCGCCTGTTCGGCGATCTCGACCATGTACTGGACGCGTTCCTTCACGCCGCCGAACTCGCCGCCATACTTGACCGGACGGCCCATCTGCCAGGCGAGCTCCGGCACGATCTCATCGGTCATGCCCACCAGCGCCTCGAGCATGGCGAGCATATACTTGCAGCGCTCGGCGACCGGCACGTCGACCCACTTCGCCTGCGCGGCCTTGGCGCGCTCGACGGCGGCGTTCACGGCCTGGTCCGTTGCGACCGGACGCTCGGCATAGATCGAGCCGTCGACGGGTGATTTGATCTTGACCGTTTCGGTCATGGCATTTCCTCGTTCTTGATGTCTCAGTAGCGTTCGAAGCCGCGGTGCAGCTCCCAGTCGGTGATGCGCCGGTCGTATTCGAACTGTTCCCAGCGCGCGGTGTGGACGTAGTGTTCTATCACGTCCTCGCCGAGCGCCGATTTCAGCATCTTCGACTTCGCCAGCGTTTCGGTCGCCTCACGCAACGTCTTCGGGATCTCGGGCAGCTTCGCGGCCTGGTAGGCGTCACCCACAAAGGGCTTCTGCAGCTCAAGCTTCTCGTCGATGCCAGCGAGACCGGCGGCGATCAGCGCGGCGAAGGCGAGATAGGGGTTCAGGTCCGCGCCCCCGATGCGGCACTCCATGCGGATACCCTTGGTCCCCTCCCCGCAGAGCCGGAAGCCCGCGGTGCGGTTGTCCTCGGACCACATGATCTTGGTCGGTGCGAAGGTGCCCGACTGGAAGCGCTTGTAGGAGTTGATGTAGGGCGCCAGGAACCAGGTGAACTCCTTGGCATATTTGATCTGTCCGGCCGACCACTGCTGGCCAAGCTTGGACAAGGTCCACGGCTCCTTCTTGTCGAAGAACAGCGGCGTCTTGCCGTCGGCGCTCCACAGCGAATTGTGGATGTGCGACGAGTTGCCGGCGAGCGCGTAGTTGTACTTGGCCATGAACGTCACGGCCTTGCCCTCTTGGTCGGCGATCTCCTTGGCGCCGTTCTTCAGGAAGACGTGCCGGTCGGCCATTTCGAGGGCCTCGGCGTAGCGGACGTTGATCTCCTCCTGGCCGGGTCCCCACTCGCCCTTGGAGTTTTCGACCGGGATGCCGGCGGCGTGCATCTCGTTGCGCAGCCGGCGCATGAAGCCTTCTTCCTTGGTGGTGATGCCGATCTGGTAGTCGCCGATATGGGGCGAGGCGGTCGATAGGTCCTGCCAGTGCTTCGCGCGCGCCGTGTCGTAGGTCTCGCTGAGCAGGTAGAATTCGAGTTCCGAGGCGAAGTAGCCGATGTAGCCGCGCTCCGCGAGGCGGGCGACCTGCTTGCGCAGGATGGCGCGCGGCGAATGCGGCAGGTCCTCATGATGGTGGTGATCCTGGATGTCGCAGATGACCAACGCGGTCTTTTCGAGCCACGGCACCCGGCGCAGCGTGTTCATGTCCGGCTTGAGCACGAAGTCACCATAGCCCTGGCTCCAGCTCGCCGCCTTGTAGCCTGGCACCGGCTCCATATCGATATCGAGCGCCAGCAGGTAGTTGCAGCCATGCGTCTCGTCATAAGCGGACTCTGCAAAGAAGGACGCGAGGAACCGCTTGCCGAACAGCCGGCCCTGCATGTCGACGCCGCAGGCGAGCACGGTGTCGATCTCGCCCGATGCGATCGCTTTCTTCAGGTCTGCGAAGGAAAGATTTCCGGCCATTCGTCCCTCTCGATGCGGTTCATCCGCCCAATCCGCAAAACGGCCGGGCCCATGCCCGGCCGCCTCGTGTTTCTATCCCTTTGTCAGCCCTGCGTGTAGACGCCGCCGGCCTTCTTGAGGATCTGGTTGTACTCCTTGAAGATCGAGACCACCTTGGCCTTGACTTCGCCTTCGGCGGCGATCTCGTCCCAGAACTTGAGCGCCGCGTTTTCCACCTCGGCCCATTCGGCGGCCGGGATGGTGGTGAGCTTCAGCTTGTCGCCGGTGGCGCGCAGCTTGGCCTCGCCGCCCCAGTACCACTGATTGCGGTAGGTGTGGCCGGCGTCGACGCAGGCCTGCCAGAGCTGCTTGAGGTGGTCCGGAATGTCGGCCCAGCTCTTCTCGTTGACGAACCACGAGCCGATCCAGGCGCCTGAGATGTTGTTGGTGGTGAAGTGGTCGGTCACGTCGGCCCAGCCCACCGTGTAGTCCTCGGTGATTCCCGACCAGCTCATGCCGTCGAGCTCTCCGGTCTGGACCGCCACCTGAACATCCTCATAGGGCAGCACGACCGGCACCACGCCGAACTGTGCGAGGAACTTGCCGGCCGTCGGGAAGGTATAGAGACGCAGGCCCTGCAGATCCGAAAGCGAGTTCAGCGCCTTCTTGGTATTGAAATGGCACGGGTCCTGGCCTGCGGCCGACAGCCAGACGACACCGCCGGCCTTGGCATAGGCGTCGCGCCAGATGTCGGCGAGGCCGTACTGGTTGAACAGCACCGGCACGTCGAGGATGTGCTTGGTGGCGAACGGGAAGTAGCCGCCGAAGACGGAGATGTCGACGGGCGCGGCCATCGAGTCGTCGTCCGAATGCACGGCATTGATCGTGCCGGCCTGCATGGCGCGGAACAGTTCGCCGGTCGGCACGATCTGGTCGGCATAATAGAGCTCGATCTCCATCTCGCCCTTCGCCGCCTTGTTGAACATGTCGACCGCCGGCTTGGTGACGTGCGGGCCGAGGGCCGCGCCGGCATAGGTCTGCAGCCGCCACTTGATCGGCGTCTGGGCGATCACGGCCGGAGCGGCGAGCGTTGTAGCGCCGGCCGCGCCCGCGGTGACAAGGCCGGCCTGCTTCAGGAAATTGCGTCTGCTGTGTATGGTCTTCATCATGTTCCCCTTTGCTTGAAACTCATCGGACTATTTCGAGTAGACGTAGTTCGGCAGCCACGTGGCGATCGCCGGGAAGAGCCCGATGATCAGCAGCGTGAGCAGCATGATCCCCACGAACGGGAATACGGATCGGTATATGTCCGGCAGGGTCACCTCCGGCGGCGCCATCGCCCGCATCAGGAAGAGGTTGTAGCCGAAAGGCGGCGTCAGATACGCGATCTGGCAGGTGATGGTGTAGAGCACGCCGTACCAGACAAGATCGAAACCGAGCGCGCCGGCGAGCGGGATGAACAGCGGCGCCACGATCACCAGCATCGCCGTGTCGTCGAGAAAGATGCCGAGGCCGAGGAAGGTGAGCTGCATCAGCACCAGCACCTGCCACGGTTCCAGCCCCATGTCGCCGAGGAACAGCCGTTCGATCGACTTCACCGCCCCCAGCCCGTCGAACACAGCGCCAAAGCAGAGCGCGGCCGTGATGATCCAGAAGAACATGCACGAAATGCCGAGCGTCTTCCTGATCGTCTCGTGCATCACCTTGCCGGTCAGGCGGCCGCGCGCCGCCGCCGCAAGAATGGCGGAAACGGCACCGACCGCTGAACTCTCGACCAGGCTGGTGACGCCGGTGACAAACAGGCCCATCATCGACACGAAGATCGCAAGCGGGATAAGGCCGGCGCGCAGCAGTTTCAGCTTCTCGGCCAGGCTGTAGCCGTCGCGCTCTTCCCTGGCGAGGGGAGGACCGAGGCTCGGCTGAAGCCAGCAGCGGACCGCGATGTAGACCACGAAAAGCGCGGCCATCAGCAGGCCCGGAAACACGCCGGCGAGCCACAGATTGCCGACGGGCTGCCTGGCGATCATGCCGTAGAGCACGAGCACGACGCTCGGCGGCACCAGGATGCCGAGCGAGGAGCCGGCCTGGATGACGCCCGTCACCATGATCTTGTCGTAGCCGCGACGCAGAAGTTCCGGCAACGCGATGGTGGCGCCCACCGCCATGCCCGCCACGGACAGGCCGTTGATGGCGGAGATCACCACCATCATGGCGATCGTGCCGATGGCGAGCCCGCCACGCACCGGCCCGAACCAGACGTGGAACATCTTGTAGAGGTCGTCCGCAATGCGCGATTCCGCCAGCATGTAGCCCATGAACACGAACAGCGGCAGCGTGAGCAGCGGATACCACTTCATCACTTTGATGAAGGCGGTGAACGGAATCTCGATCCCGCCCTCGCCCCACAGCAGCAGGGCGGCGAAGGCGCCGACGAAGCCGATGACCGCGAACACCCGCTGCCCCGTCAGGAGCAGCAGCATCATCGAAGAGAACATCAGCGTGGCGATGAGGCCATAGCTCATGGGAGAGGTTCTCCCCTGAGTTCCGCCCAATCGCGGAAGAACAAGGCGACCGCCTGGAGCAAGGTGAGAAAGATGCCGATATTGAGCACGACCTTGACCGGCCACATCAGCGGCGCCCACGCCGAGAAGCTCTTCTCGCCGTAACCGATCGCATAGATCAGCGAGGAGACCCCGCCGATCTGCAGAATGACCAGGAAGCCGATCAGCACGACGCTGGTGAAGAGGTCGGAGCGCGCTTTCCCCCGCATGGTGAAGCCGCTGTAGAGCAGATCCATGCGCACATGCTCGCCTTCCTTGAGGGTGTAGGCCCCGCCCAGCGCGAAATACGCCACCATCACGAACTGGGCCATCTCGACGGTCCAGATCGAAGGATGGAAAAACACCTTCATGATGGAGGCGTAGGACAGGATGCCGATCATCACAAAGATCAGGTACATGGCGAAGAGGCCTATGTACCTGCTCCAGGAATCGATCACCCTGACGTAAAGCTTGATGGCCTCAGGCACTGTGACGGTATCCTTTCGGTTCTCTGGCCGTCTCCATCCTGAGCTTCACGTCCGATTCTTCGATGCCGGACAGGATTGTCGCCAGGCGCTGCGCCCACACGTCCTGGGACGCAGCGTCGACGATCTCATCATTGCGTATTTCGACCATCGCGCAAGGCAGTTCGCGCGGGCGGGCATGTCTTTCGAGCGTGTAGTAGACACGGTCGGCCGGGCTGTAAGGCTGGTTTGCGCCCACCGTGATGCCGGCGATGCCGCGCAGGCCTGCCAGCAGCGGCGCGGCAAGACACTCGTCTTCGTCATGGATGATGCCGATGTGCCAGGGCCGCGACACGCCCTTGTAGAGCGGCGTGAAGGAGTGGATCGTGACGATCCAGGTCTCATGCCCCTGCGCGAGGCGGTCCTCGATCACACCGGCCAGCGCGTCGTGGAACGGCCGATGCGACAGGGCAATCCGCGCTTCCCGTTCCGCCGCGCCAAGACCGGCATTGCCGGGGATACGCGTCGTCTCGCTCGTTTCCGCGATGAGGTCCGGCGCATCGACGGGGCGGTTGCAGTCGATCGCGAGACGGGACACGCACGATTCGACCAGCGTCGCGTCCAGTATCTCCGCCAGCCTTGCCGCGACCGGCAGGGCGCCCGGATCCCAGGCGATGTGGCGTTCGAGGTCGGCGGCGGGAAGTCCGAGCGTTCCGAGCGAGGCCGGCAGCCAGTTCGAGGCGTGTTCGCAGACGATGAGGTACCGGCTCTTGCCGGCCGGATTCGTGACCCGCACCGGATCACGCCCTTCATTCGCTATCTGTTCGACTGCTATCGCCACAAGACCCCACGCCGACGTACTGTTTGATACGTTTTCTGATTGATTTTGCCGGCGCGGACGATTTCATACAGAATTTGAAGCGTTGTCAAATACCAAGTAGCGTCCGAACGTCTACCAAGTAGCGTCCGAACGTCGGACCGAAAGGAGCGCCGGATGGCGTCGAGCATAGCCGAGATCATCGCCGACCGGCTGACGGACATGCCCGCCCGGGAACGACGCGCCGCGCAGGCCCTGATCGCCAGCTATCCGATGCTCGGCCTCAAGACCGTCGCCGAATTCGCGCAGCGCGCGGGCGTCAGTTCCCCGACGATCCTCCGGCTCGTGTCGCGCCTCGGCTACCAGAACTATGCCGAGTTCCAGTCCGCGCTGAACGACGAACTCGCTGCGCGCCTGCAATCGCCGCTGTCGCGCACCGGGCTCGCGCGCGCTGGGCAAGAGGGAGAGGCGGCCCCCCTGCTCGCGGCGACGCTGGACAACGTCTCGGAGACGTTCCGGGTGGTCTCCGACAAGCAGCTGGGCGAGATCGTCTCGGTGCTTTCGGAGACCAGGCGCAGGGTTCATCTCGTCGGCGGCCGCTTCACCGATCCGATCGCGCGGTATCTGACCGCCCATCTCGCCATCATCCGCCCGGGCGTGGTGCATCTCGACGGGCAGGAGAACCTGTGGCGCGACCGGCTGATCGACATGGGAAAGCGCGATGTGCTGGTGGTGCTCGACATCCGCCGCTACCAGGACAGCCTGCTGACAGTCGCAGAAAAGGCCGGTGCCCGGGGCGTGACCATCATCCTGTTGACCGACCAGTGGCTTTCGCCGATCGCCCGCTTCGCCACCCATGTGATCGCCGCGCGCACGTCGGTTCCGTCCGCCTGGGATTCGTCGGCGGCGCTGTTCATCCTTGCCGAGCATCTCATCGCCGGCGTCACCGACAGGCTGCCGGAGCAGAGTGCGGCGCGCATCCGCGAGATGGACGCATTGCGGCGCGAATAACGCAGTCGTGATGCGATGCAGCATCATACGGGATGTCTGGCGCACGACATTACCAAACTTTAAGATGACACCGGTGGCGACGCCGACGACATGTCGTCTGGCGCGTTTTGTGATGCATGCCTGGCCGGGACCGCCGGGCGTGCAATGAAACCTTTAGCGAACGGCATGCCGAGGCGCGGGTGGGCGTCGAGGCATCGAACCGGAGTAGCGAATGTCGTTCTGGAAACAGGCACTTGTGTCGCTGGTGCTGCTTGCCGCGGCCTTTCTCGGCTGGGCGAAGTTCTTCCCCGGCGCTGGCGATGTCCTGGCCCGCTGGGGCGTCGACTGGGTGCCGTTCGCCTCCGCCGATGCGCGTCCGTCCGAACAGGCGCGCAATGCGGGCCGCAACGCAAACGGCCAGTCGCGTATCCAGCAGCCCGTCATCGCCGCCACGGTCACGCAGGAGACGATCAACAACCGGCTTTCGTCGATCGGAACCGGGCGGGCGAAGCAGACGGTTGCCGTCACGCCCTATGCTTCCGGCCGTATGACCGAAATGCTGGTGACATCGGGCGCCACCGTGCAGGCGGGCGAGATGATCGCGCGTCTCGACGACGAGACGGAAAAGATCGCCGTCGATCGCGCCAAGTTCGCGCTGGACGATGCGCTGGCCAAGCAGGAGCGCATCCAGCAGCTGCGCGCGACCAACACGGCGACCAATGTGCAGGTGAACGAGGCGGCGCTTGCCGTCGACAATGCGCGGCTCGCGGTCCGAGACGCGGAGCTGGCGCTGGAGCGCCGCTCGATCCGCGCGCCGATCTCCGGCATCGTCGGCATCCTGCCGGTCGCGGCGGGCAACTATGTCGCCACGACCACCGAGATCGCCCGCATCGACGACCGATCCCAGATCCTGGTCGACTTCTGGGTGCCGGAACGCTACGCGAGCATGATGGAGGTGGGCATGCCCCTTTCCGCCGCCTCGGTCGCGCGGCCGGGCGAGGCCTACCAGGGCAAGGTGAGCGCGCTCGACAACCGCATCGACGACCAGAGCCGCACGCTGCAGGTGCAGGCCCTGCTTGAGAATCCGGACGACCGGCTGCGCGCCGGCATGTCCTTCCAGGTGACGATGGAGTTCCCAGGCGATGTCTTCCCGGCCGTCGATCCGCTGGCCGTGCAGTGGGGATCGGGTGGCGCCTATGTCTGGCTGGTCAGAGACGGCAAGGCGGTGCGCACGGACGTCAAGATCATCCAGCGCAACACCGATTCCGTCCTCGTGCAGGCGGCAATCACCCCCGGCGAGATCGTCGTGACCGAAGGCGTCCATGCGGTGCGCGACGGCCAGCCGGTGACGATCGCCCGAACCAACGGTGCGTCGGAGGCTTCGCCTGCCGCGGCCGCGCAGACGACGGCCAGCGGAACCTGACCGATGAGCGGCGCGCCCCAGTCCAGTCCCGAAACAGGCATCACCGCGCTGTTCGTGAGGCGGCCGGTGCTGGCCTTCGTCCTCAACGTCCTCATCATAGTCGCAGGCATGGCCGCCTTCCTGGCGGTCGAGATCCGCGAATTGCCGGACGTCGACCGGCCGGTGGTCACCATCGACACCACCTTCTCCGGCGCGGCGGCCGAGACGATCGATCGCGAGCTGACCTCGATCCTCGAAGGCGCCGTCTCGCGCGTCTCGGGCGTCAAGTCCATCTCTTCGTCCTCGTCTTTCGGCCGCAGCCGCGTCACGGTGGAGTTTAACGATGGCGTCAACCTCGACGTCGCCGCCTCCGACATGCGCGACGCGATCAGCCGCGTCCAGAACGACCTGCCGGACGATGCGGACGTGCCGCGCATCGTCAAGGCGGACGCCAACGCCGACGCCGTCATGCGGCTCGCTGTCACTTCCGAGACGATGTCGATCCAGGACCTGACCATTTTCGTCGAAGACCAGATCGTCGACGCGCTGTCGGCCGTGCCCGGCGTAGCGGACGTGCAGGTCTATGGCGACCGCGCAAAGATCTTCCGCGTCGACATCAACCAATCACGCCTTTCCGCGCTGGGCCTCACCGTCGCCGACGTGCGCAACGCGCTGGCCTCGGTCGCGTTCGACACACCTGCCGGCTCGCTGACCAGCAACTCGCAGGACCTCGTCGTGCGGGCGACAGCGTCCGTCACGACGCCGGATGAGTTCGAGAACCTCGCGGTCGGCGACAGGGCGGCGATGATCAAGCTGCGCGACGTCGCGTCCGTAACGCTGGGCGCCGACATCGGCCAGTCTTCGCTGCGCGCCAACGGCAAGACAGGCATCGGGCTCGGTATCATCCGCCAGGCGCAGTCGAACACGCTGCGCATTTCCGAAGGTGTGCGCGCCGCGATCACCACGTTGAACGAATCGCTGCCGCCGGGCGTCGAGATCCGCATCACCAGCAACGACGCGATCTTCGTGGACGGCGCGATTCATGAGGTGGAGATCGCGCTCGGCCTGTCGGTGTCGCTGGTGCTGCTCGTCATCTACATGTTCCTGCGCGACTGGCGCGCCACCCTCATTCCGGGCATGTCGCTACCGGTGGCGCTCGTCGGAACCATCGCCGCGATCTACCTCGTCGGCTTCTCGCTCAACATCCTCACCCTCCTGGCGCTGGTTCTGGCGACGGGCCTGGTCGTCGACGACGCGATCGTGGTGCTGGAAAACATCGTGCGGCGGCGCAACGAAGGCATGGGCCCCCGCGCGGCGGCCGTGCTCGGCGCGCAGGAGGTGTTCTTCGCCGTCATCGCCACCACCGCGACGCTGGTGGCGGTGTTCGTGCCCCTGTCCTTCCTGCCGGGTCAGACGGGCGGCTTGTTCCGCGAGTTCGGCTTCGTGCTTGCCATCTCGGTCATCCTGTCGGCCGTCGTGGCGCTGTCGCTTTGTCCGATGCTCGCATCACGCATGCTGCGCGGCCATTCGCATGAGGAGGACAACGGCGTCCTTGCGCGCATTGGCGGTGGCCTGGCCGGGCTCTACAAGCGAGTGCTGCGCGCCTGCCTCGACGCGCCGCTGATCGTGGTGCTCGTCTCGGTGCTGTTCGGCGCGGTCGCCTGGGGCATCTCCGGCGCCATCAAGTCCGAACTCACCCCGCCGGAAGACCGTTCAATGATGTTCCTGCGCATCAGCGCGCCGCAGGGCGTATCAATCGACTATCTCGGCCAGCGCATCTCGGAAATCGAGCGGCTGCTGCAGCCGCTGCGCGACAGCGGGGAGCTCACCAACACCTTCGGCATCGCAGGCTCCCAAGGCTCCTCCAACAGCGGCTTTCTGGTGCTGACGCTGGCGCCCTGGCAGGATCGCGAACGCACCCAGCAGCAGATCGTCGGCGAGGTCGAGCAACTCGTCGTCAAGGTTCCTGGCGTGCGTGCCTTCGCCAACCAGCCCAACAGCCTCGGGATCCGCGGTGCCGGCAGCGGTCTACAGTTTGCGCTTGCCGGCAACAGCTATGCCGAACTCGGGCAGGCGGCGCAGGCGATCGTGGCCGACATGGAGAAAGATCCGCGCTTCACTCAGCCGCGCCTCTCGCAGGACACGACCCAGCCACAACTGTCGGTCGACATCAACCGCGAGCGCGCCTCGGACCTCGGCATCGACATCACCGGCCTCGCCGAAGCGATGCAGGCGATGCTTGACGGCCGCGACGTGGGTTCCGTCTTCATCGAGGACCGCAGCTTCGACGTGAAGCTCGTCTCCACCACCAATCCGATCAACGACCCGACGGACCTGGAGAACATCTTCCTCAAGACCCGCGACGGCAAGTTCGTGCCGATGTCGACTATCGCGTCGCTGACCGAGCGCGCCGTGGCGCCGTCGCTGGCACGCGAGCAGCAGTTGCGCGCGGTCGCGATCACTGCCGGCCTGAGGTCCGACTTCGCACTCGGCGAGGCATATCAGGTCGCGCAGGAGATCGCCCGGCCGCACATGCCCGCCGGCTCGCGCATCATTCCGCTGGCCGAGACCGCGACGCTGGGCGAATCCACCGGCTCGATGCTCACAACCTTCGGCTTCGCCATCGTCATCATCCTTCTTGTGCTCGCGGCGCAGTTCGAGAGCTTCGTCAGCGCGATCATCATCATGGCCACCGTGCCGCTCGGCCTCGCCTGCGCGATCTTCGCCATGCTGCTCACCGGCACGAGCCTCAACGTCTACAGCCAGATCGGCCTCGTGCTCCTGGTCGGCATCATGGCGAAGAACGGCATCCTGATCGTCGAGTTCGCCAACCAGCTGCGCGACCGCGGCCAGGGCGTGCGCGAGGCGATAGAGAACGCGGCGAACATCCGGCTGAGGCCGGTGATGATGACGATGATCTGCACCATTCTCGGCGGCCTGCCGCTGATCCTGGCGTCCGGCGCAGGGGCGGAAGCGCGCATCGCGCTCGGCTGGATCATCGTCGGCGGGCTTGGCCTCGCCACTGCCTCGACGCTGTTCCTGACGCCTGTCGCCTATGTGCTGCTGGGCCGCTTCGTGACGCCTAAGGTCGATGAGGAAAAACGCCTGCATCGCGAACTGGAGGACGCCGAGGCGCTGGAGAAGCGCCTCCAGCCGGCGGAGTAGGGTTGAAGCGCGGCCACGCCGCGCAATCCCGCTGAAAAGGCAAAAAGGCCGCGCCGGTTTCCCGACGCGGCCTTCTTCAATGAGGGCTCAACTCACTGCGACTTGGTCGGATCGACGCGGCCGATCTCGACCCACTTGCCGCCCTGGATCTGCGAGATGAAGATCAGGTCGCCACCCTGATGATCGTTCGGGCCATACTTGACCGGAACGTCGCCGGAGACCACGTCGGTGTATTCCAGGCTCTCCATGCCCTTCTGGAAGCTCTCCGCCGTCAGGTCCTTGCCTGCCGCCTCCAGAGCCTTGATCAGAGTGTTCGCGGCGCCGTAGCCGAGGATGGCCGCGGTTCCGGCCGGCTCGCCTGTCTTGGCCTTGTAGTTCTCCGCCCAGGCCTTCACCTCAGGATTGTCCATGCGGGCCTCATGATCGGTCCAGCCGGCGGCGGCGTAGTAGCCCTCGGTCACGCCTTCCGGCACCTTGGCGACGGCGGTGTTGAAGCCAGCCGAGGAGCCGATGAAGGAGACATTCGTCCAGCCGAGCTTCTTGGCGGTGCCGAAGGCGACGATCGTCTGGCGTACGCCGACCGCGGTCGCGACGATGTCGCACTTGGCGTCGCGCAGCTTGGAGATCGTGCCGACGAAGTCCTGCTCGTCCGGCTTGTGCGTGGTTTCCGCCGCGAAGGTCAGGCCCAGCGCCTCGGTCTCGTCCTTCGTGCCTTCGTAGACCTCAAGACCGAAGTCGGTCGGCAGGTACATCGCGCAGACGTTCTTCGCGCCCTTTTCCTTGGCGAGGTGGCGCACGCCCGCGCGCATCTGGTCGTAGTAGGACGAGAAGCCCGCATACTTGTAGGTGATGTCGCCCTCGAGCATCTGGCGCGCGGCGGTCAGCGGGCCGACATTGGCCACCTGCTTGGCTTGCATCATCGGGAAGCCGGCGATGTTGTGCGGCGTGCCGAGATTGAGGATCATCGCGAACACCTTGTCCGAGTTGATCAGCTTGTTGAAGTTCTGCACGGCCTTCGGCACCTGGTAGCCGTGGTCCTCCACCACGAACCGGATCTTGCGGCCGTGGATGCCGCCCTTCTCGTTGACCTCGTCGAACATGACCTGCGCGGCCTTGATCGCGCCGACATTGAAGGCGGCGAAGATGCCGGACAGGTCGCCGTTCGATCCGATGACGACTTCGGTGTCGGTGACGCCCTGCGTCGCGAACGCGGCCGAGCTCATGCCGAGCGCGAGACCCGCCGCGAGAATGGATGTCCTGAGTGCAGTTTTCATAAAGTCTCCTCCTGGTTTGTGACGTGAGTCATGCGGCGTCCTTGCCGTACATCTCGTCGATCAGCTTCTTGTGTTTCTTTTCAACGAAGCTGCGTTTCAGCTTCATCGTGGCTGTCAGTTCCTCATCTTCTGCGGTCAACAGCACATCGATCAAGCGGAAATCCTTGATTTGCTCCACGCGGGCGAACTCGCGGTTGGTGTCCTCGATCACGCCCGCGATCAGATCGCGCACCTCCTGCGCGGCGCATAGCGAGCGGAAGTCGGAGAACGGCACCCTGTTGTCCTGCGCGAACTTCTCGACGTTCTCCTGGTCGATCATCACCAGGCAGGACAGGAACTTACGCCTGTCGCCGATCACCACGGCGTCGGAGATGTAGGGGCTGAACTTGAGCCGGTTCTCGATCTCGGCCGGCGTGATGTTCTTGCCGCCGGCGGTGATGATGATGTCCTTGGCCCGGCCGGTGATGGTGAGGAAGCCCCCGTTGTCGATGCGGCCGACGTCGCCGGTCTTGAGCCATCCGTCCGGCGTGACTGTCTCGGCCGTCTTCTCCGGCTTGTTCCAGTAGCCCTTGAAGACGTTGGCGCCGCGATAGAGGATCTCGCCGTCCGGCCCGATCGCGACCTCGCCGCCCGGCACCACCTTGCCGATGCTGCCGGTCTTGTAGTCCTCGATCACGTTGACCGAGATGACGCCGGAGCTTTCGGTCATGCCGTAGCCTTCGAGCACGGTGACGCCGATGGCGCGGTACCAGCGCAGCAGGTCGGGAGAGATCGGGGCGGCACCCGTCGTGCCGCGGCGCAGCCGCTCCAGCCCGATCATCCGCCTGAGGTTCTTCAGCACCGCGAAATCCCAGAAGGCGTAGGCGAGCCGTGTGCCGAGCGGCACCGCCCTGCCCTCCTCGATCAGCAGTTGACGCTTCATGCCGGTGGCGACCGCCATTTTGTAGGCGACCTTGCCGAGCCGGGTCGCCTCGTTCGACATGATGGTGATGCGCGAATAGACCTTTTCCCAGACGCGCGGCACGGCGGTGAAGACGTGCGGCGAGACCTCACGGACATTGTCGAACACCGTCTCGGGGCTTTCGGCGAAGTTCACCGTCGAGCCCATGCCGATCGGGATGAAAGCTGTGATGAGCCGCTCCAGGATGTGGCAGAGCGGCAGGAAACAGACCTGCTCGTCGCTTGTCGTGACCGGCAGGGTGATCGCCGCGCCGATGATCGAGACGATGATGTTCTCATGGCTGATCATCGCGCCCTTGGGCGGGCCGGTCGTGCCGGACGTGTAGACCAGGATGGCGGTGTCTTTGGCCGAGGAATTCGCGATCTCCTCCTCGAAGCGGTTCGGATTCTGCTTCAGGAACTCGCGGCCGATCCGGTAGAGGTCGTCGAGGAAGATCACCCGGTCGTCGGAAAAGCCGTGCAGCCCGTCGCGGTCGTAGACGATCACCCAGGCCAGCCCCGGCATCTCGTCGCGCACCGACAGGTATTTGTCGAGTTGCTCGTCGTTTTCGACGAACAGGAAGCGGCTGTCGGAATCATTGACCAGATATTTGAGCTGGGCGGCGGAATCGGTGGTGTAGACGCCGGACGCGACGCCGCCGACGCTCTGGACGCCGAGGTCGGTGTAGAGCCATTCCTTGTTGTCTTCCGACAGGATCGACACCACCTCGCCGCGCCGCAGGCCGAGCGACAGCAGCCCGAGCCCGATCAGGCGCGCATTATCGTAGAACTCGGTCCACGAATAGGCGAGCCAGATGCCGTAGTCCTTCTCGCGGTGCGCGATCTTCTCGCCCCAGCGCTTGCAGCTCTCGCGGAACAGCTTCGGCAGCGTATCGCAGCCGTCGAAGTAATACGGTCCCTTCGTCAGGTCCTCGTTGAAGGAGTGTCCGTTCAACGTCCGCTGGGCGGGGATCTTGCCGGCAATCGTCATGCTGTCCTCCTCACCGCCATGTCTTTTTCTGCTTCCAGCGCTTCTGGCCGCGCTGGGTCTCGCCCTGGACGCCGAGATAGAACTCCTGGATGTCCTTCGAGGCGAGCAGCCGCGCGGAATCGTCGGCCATCACCATGCGGCCGAGCTCCATGACGTAGCCGTAGTCGGCGACCTCGAGCGCCACCTTGGCGTTCTGCTCGACCAGCATCATGGTGACGCCCTGCTCGCGGTTGAGCCGCCGGATGATGGTGAAGATCTCCTTCACCAGGAGCGGCGAGAGGCCGAGCGAGGGTTCATCGAGCAGCATCAGCTTCGGCCGCGCCATCAGGCCGCGCGCGATGGCCAGCATCTGCTGCTGGCCGCCCGACATCGTGCCCGCCGCCTGCCGCCGACGCTCCTTCAGGATCGGGAAATAGCCGTAGACCATCTCCTCGTCGGCCTTGATGCCGGCCGTGTCGCTGCGGACATAGGAGCCCATGCGCAGGTTTTCCTCGACGGTCAGCAGCGGGAACACCTCGCGCCCCTCCGGCACGTGGACGATGCCGGCCTTGACGATACGGTCGGGCTCCTCACCGGCGATGTTGCGGCCGCCGTACCAGATCTCGCCCTTCTCGGGGTTCATCACGCCGGAGATGGTCTTGAGCAGCGTCGTCTTACCTGCGCCGTTGGCGCCGAGCACGGTGACGATCTGGCCCTGGCGCACGTCGAGGCTGACGCCGCGGATCGCCATGATCGGCCCGTAATAGCTTTCGAGGTTGCGCACCGACAGCACGGCTTCCGCCGTGGAGGACGCCAGGTTGATCGCCTGCTTCAGCATCACGCGACCACCCTTTCGTTCTCGTCGGCGACGCCGATATAGGCCTCGATCACCTTTGGATGGTTCTGAACCTCCTGCGCCGAGCCGATCGCCAGCGTCTTGCCGTCGGCGAGCGCCATGACGCGGTCTGAGACGGAGGCGACGAGATGCATGTCGTGCTCCACCATCAGCACGGTGATGCCCATCTGGGTCTTGATGTCCTCGATCCAGAAGGCGACATCCTGCGTCTCCTCGACCGACAGGCCGGACGCCGGCTCGTCGAGCAGCAGCAGGCGCGGCTCGATCGCCAGCGCCCGGCCCATCTCCACCACCTTGCGCACGCCGTAGGGCAGGCCGGCGATATACTTCTCGCGATAAGGCTGCAGGTCGAGGAAATCGATCACCTTCTCGACCGCCTCGCGATGCCGCCGCTCCTCCTTGCGGACGAAGGGGGTGAACAGGATCTCGTTGAACACGTTGCCGCGCCGGTGACGATGGCGGCCGACCAGAAGATTCTGCAGCACGGTCGCCTGGTCGAACAGTTCGATGTTTTGGAAGGTGCGCGCGATGCCGAGCCCGGCAATCTCGTGCGGCGCCTTTTTCAGGATCGACTCGCCCGCGAAGCGGATGTCGCCCGCGACCGGGTCGTAGAAGCGCGAGACGAGGTTGAAGAGCGTCGACTTGCCGGCGCCGTTCGGTCCGACAAGGGCGAACACTTCGCCCTCCTCGACCGAGAAGGAGACGTCGTTCACCGCGGTGACGCCGCCGAACTTGAGGGTGACGTTTTCGACTTCCAGCAGGCTCATCGCATGCGCTCCGTCTTGAGGTAGCTCCGCTGGCGGCGGAACATGTCGCGGCGGTAGAAGGGGAACAGCTCGAAATAGGTGCGTATCTTCAGCCAGCGGCCGTAGATGCCCATCGGCTCGAACAGGATGAACAGGATCAGGATCGCGCCGAACACGGCCGTCTCCAGCCCCGGTATGGTGATCGCTGTTCCGGTGATCGAGCCGACCCAGTCGCGCATCTGCGCGATCGCCTGCGGCAGCAGCGCGATGACCATGGCGCCGAAGAAGGCGCCGTGGATCGAGCCGAGGCCGCCGATGACGATCATCAGCAGCATCTGGATCGAGATGATGATGGTGAAGGTCTCGTTGTTGAAGATGCCGGCGAAGTGCCCCATCAGCGCGCCGGCGAGACCGGTGATCGCCGTCGACAGGCCGAAGGCGACCGCCTTGGTGCGCGCGACGTTGACGCCCATCGCCTGCGCCGAGATCTCGGAGTCGCGCACCGCGGCGAGCGAACGGCCGAGCGGCGTGCGCAGGATGTTGCGATAGGCAAGCACCACCAGGATCGTGACGAACAGGATCAGCCCGTAGAACCGCACCGGCGTGGCATAGCGGTCGAACTGGATGCCAAAAATGTCGATGGTCGGCGCGAGCAGGCCATTGATGCCGCCGGTGAGCGGTTCGGCGATGACGATCAGGTCGTCGACCAGGATCGACACGGCGAGCGTGCCGATTGCGAGGTAGATGCCGTGCAGCTTCGACGTCGGGATCGCCAGCGCCACGCCGGCGAGCCCAGCGATGACGCCCGCGAGCGGCAGCGACAGGATGAAAGGCAGGCCGAGCCGGTCCTGCAAAAGCACATTGGCGTAGCAGCCGACGGCCAGGAAGGCCGCATGGCCGAGACTGGCCTGTCCGGTCTGGCCGACGAGAAGCATCAGCCCCATGCCGGCGATCGCCCAGATGAGCACGTTGGTGACCTCGCCCAGCGCGAAGTCAGATAGGAGGAAGGGCAGCACGAGCATCAGCGCCACCAGCGACAGATACCAGAAGGCCTGCGCGCCATGGCGGAAGAGATTGATGTCGGCGTCGTAGCTGGTCTTGAAGACGGTGCGCATGGTTACACCTTCTTCCGGTGGATCTGGGCCAGGATGCCGTGCGGCCTGAACACCAGGATCACGAACAAGAGTAGATAGGGCATGATCTGGGAGTAGCCGGCGGCGATGTAGTAGGAGGCGAAGGGCTCGATCAGCCCGACGATGATGCCGCCGAGCAATGCGCCGGGAAGCGAGCCGAAGCCGCCGATGACCGCCGCCGCGAAGGCCTTGATGCCAAGCAGTCCGATCGACGGGTCGATCGATCCCTTCGAGGCGAAGAGGATGCCGGCGACCGCCGCCACCATGCCGGCCAGCGCCCAGATCAGCGAATGCACGCGCTTGACCGGGATGCCCATATAGTAGGCCGCGAGCTGGTTCTGCGACGCCGCCTGCATGGCGACGCCGAGCTTGGTGACGTTGAAGAAGAAGTAGAGCAGGATCGTCGAGATGATCGTCACCGTGATCACCACGATCTCGTCCAGGCCGAGCACGAGGCCGCCGAACCGCACGTCCTTGCCGGCGATGGGCGATTCCAGCGCGATCGGCTCGTTGCCCCAGATCAGCCCGGCCGCGAAGCGCAGCACGAAGCCCATGGCGATGGTGAGGATGACGATCGAGACCTGGGACTGGCCGAACATGCGGCGCAGCACGATCATCTCGATCAGGTAGCCGAACAGGCCCATCGCCGCGATGGCGATTGGCACCGAGAGCCAGAACGGCAGGCCCCAGAACTGGTCGTTGGTGAGCCCGAGCGTGATGAACGCCCCGAGCATCATGAAGTCGCCCTGGGCGAAATTGACGGCCTCGGTGGCCTTGTAGATGAGCACGAAGCCGAGCGCGATGAGGCCGTAAACACAGCCGTTCGCAAGGCCGCTCACAAAGAGCTGCAATACGTCCAAGGACGTTCTCCTCCCAATGTCGTCGCGGTCTTATGCCGCGTTTGGTTCGACTATAGACGGCCGTGCCCCCAGCACAAGCCGCGTACATTCACTAACGTTTATGGTGCGATGAAGACCTTTCCATTTGGCTTGGCCAGTTCTTCAGGCACCCTTTTCATTGCGTCCGCGAACGGAACGATCGCGGTCACATCGGTCGACCACCGCCCATCGGCGAAGCGCTTCTGCGCCTCCATCACGGCAGCGCCCCTGCGCTGCGGATCGGTGGATCGCATCCACTCCGTCAGCCAGAATCCCTCGATCTTCTTGTGCATGAAGATGAGCTGTCCGGGCTCCTGGATCGGCGTCTCGGTCTGGTCGAGCCGTCCGTAGACGATCCACCGCGCGCGTCGCGGCATCGCATTGAAAATCGTCGCCGCCAGCGGCCCCGTCACGGCATCGAGCAGGATGCGCGGCTTTTCGACCTTGCAGGCCTCCGCCAATCGCTGCTTGAAATCAGGCGCTTCGGCGTTCAGCACGATCGCCGCCCCTGCCTTTTCCAAAAGCGGAATCTGGTCGTCGCGGCGCACGATGGCAATTGGGCGATACCCTTCGTCGCGCGCGATCCCCATGATCAGCTTGCAGAGCTGGCTGGCGGCGGCGGTCAGGATGAAGGCCTTCTCGCCCTCCTGCCTGACGATGTCAAACATGGCGATCGCCGTCAGCGGATTGACGATCATCGCCGCGCCGTCGGCATCCTTGACGCCGTCGATCAGCGGCAGGCAGGCCGCCGCTTCGGCAACGGCATATTCCGCCCAGGCGCCCCAGTTGGAGATGCCCGTGGCAAAGGCCACCCGCTTGCCGACCAGCTTCTGCGCGCCTGCGTCTTCGCCCGCCGCGACCACCTCGCCGACGCCCTCGAAGCCCGCCGGCTGCCCCTTTGCCCGAGGCTGGCCGTACATACCCTTGATGAACATGACGTCCGATGGATTGATCGAGGCCAGCGCGACCTTGACGAGCACCTGGCTGGCCTTCGGCGTAGGGACGGCGATCGTGCCGGGCGTCACATAGGGCTCCATCGCCTCCAACATGCTTCCCGACGGACGGGCCGTGTAGCCATCGTCGTTGAGCAGCAGCGCGCGCATGGTGGCGGGGAGCGTCATCGTCGGGGTCCTACGGCTTGAGGATCAGCTTGCCCGCGACGGCGCGGTCGTGGATGCGCCTGAGCACATCCTTGGCCTCTGCCAGCGGGTAGATGCCTTCGATCACCGGCTTGAGCTTTCCCGCCACCAGCCAGTCGATCAGCTCATGCATGTTCTCCTCATGCGCCTCGGGCTCTTTCGCGGTGAACGTGCCCCAGAACACGCCGACGACGCTGAAGCCCTTCACCAGCGCGAGGTTGACCGGGAATTGCGGGATCTTGCCGGAGGTGAAGCCGATGACGAGCAGGCGGCCGTTCCAGGCCATAGAGCGTGCCAGGACGTCAAACATATCGCCGCCGACGGGATCGTAGCCGACGTCGACGCCCTTGCCGCCGGTGGCTTCCTTCAGCGTCTCCCGGAGATTCTCGTAGCCGAGCGTGATGTCGGCGCCCGCCGCCTTCGCGACTTCGCGCTTCTCGGGCGTCGAGGCGACCGCGATCACCTTGGCGCCCATGATCTTGCCGATCTGGATCGCCGCGAGGCCGGTGGTGCCGGCAGCGCCAAGCACGACAAGCGTCTCGCCAGGCTTGATCTGCGCCCGTTGCTTCAGCGCGTGGTGCGAGGTGCCGTAGCCGCAGATCAGCGCGCAGGCATCCGCACCGGAGACGTTGTCCGGCAGCTTGATGACGACGGACTCGTCGACGCCGATTTTCTCGGCATAGGCACCGAGCGGCGTGAAGGAGACGACGCGGTCGCCGACCTTGAACTTCGTCACCGCCTCGCCGACGGCCGACACCCGGCCGGCCATCTCCATGCCGGGGACGAACGGCGTCGGCGGCTTGGCCTGATAGAGGCCCTGCACCAGCAGGCCGTCCGGATAGTTCACGCCGATCGCCTCGGCCTCGATGACGACGGTGCGGCCGGTCGCGTTGGGCTCCGGCCAGTCCGCGTAGTCGAGGTTTTCGATCGGTCCGTATTCGCGTGCGACGACAGCCTTCATGACGTCACACCTTCTCCTGGGTGTATTTCTTCAGTTCCTGCCGGGCGATCTGGCGGCGGTGCACGGCGTCCGGCCCGTCGACGATGCGCAGCGTGCGCAGGTTCTTCCAGGTGCGCGCCAGCGGCGTGTCCTGGCTGACGCCGGCTGCGCCATGCAGCTGCACCGCCTCGTCGGCGATCTTGAGCGCGACGCGCGGGGCGACGACCTTGATCTGGCTGATCCAGGGAGCCGCGGCCTTGGGGTCGCCCTGGTCCATCATCCATGCCGCCTTGAGGCAGAGCAGGCGGGCCATCTCGATCTCCATCCGCGCCTCGGCGATGATGTCGTAGTTGGCGCCGAGCTTGGCGAGCGGCTGGCCGAAGGCCTCGCGGCGCATCGAGCGGCGGCACATGGTCTCCAGCGCCATCTCGGCCTGGCCGATCGCGCGCATGCAGTGATGGATGCGGCCCGGGCCGAGGCGGCCCTGCGCGATCTCGAAGCCCCTGCCCTCGCCGAGCAAAAGGTTCGACGCCGGCACGCGCACATTGGTGAAGCGCATGTGCAGGTGGCCGTGCGGCGCGTCGTCGTCGCCATAGATCGTCATCGCCCGCACCTTCTCGACGCCGGCGGTGTCGGCAGGCACGAGGATCATCGAGTGCTGGGCATGCTTCGGGCCGTCATTCGCGGTGCGCACCATGACGATGTAGATGGCGCAGCGCGGGTCGCCCGCGCCCGACGACCACCACTTCTCGCCGTTGAGCACGTAATGGTCGCCGTCGCGCTCGCAGCGCATCGAGATATTGGTGGCGTCGGAGGAGGCGACGTCCGGCTCGGTCATCAGGAAGGCCGAGCGGATCTTGCCCTCGAGCAGCGGCTTCAGCCACTTCTCCTTGTGCTCGCTGGCGCCGTATCGCTCCAGCACCTCCATGTTGCCGGTGTCAGGAGCCGAGCAGTTGAAAACCTCGGCGCCGATATGGGCCTTGCCCATCTCCTCGGCGAGATAGGCGTATTCGACGGTCGTCAGGCCGTAGCCCTGGTCGGAATTGGTCAGCCAGAAGTTCCACAGGCCGCGCTCCTTGGCCTTCGCCTTGAGGCCTTCGAGGATCTCCGACTGGCGCTTCGTGAACGACCAGCGGTCGCCCTCCTTGCCCACCTCGGCGAGGAACTCCTCGTCGAGCGGAATGATCTCGTCCCGGATCATCGCCGCCACCCGCGCGTGGATCGGCTTCAGCTTCTCGGTCAATCCGAGGTTCATCTCACTCATGGTCTTTCCCTATCTTTTCCACCCAACCCGCCGCGCGCGAACGCCACGACCTGGTCAACGATATTGTCGATGTCCTGCGCGCTCTCGCGGGGACGCGGCTTGTACCAGAAGATCGGCGAATTGAGCGCCATGAACATCATCTGGTTGGCGATGCTGAGATCGGCGAAGTGCATGTCGCCCTGGTCGCGCGCCCTCGCCATCTGCAGCCGGAAAACGCTGCTGTACTGGGACCGATACTCGACCAGCTCGTTCAGCTGGCTGCGCTGCTCTGGCGTGGTCGCGCCGCGCAGATGCATCTCCACACCCTCCCAGACCACGCGCTGATACGCCCGGGTCACGATCATCTGGCGCACATGCGTGTGCGCCATCTTCGTCCAGATAGCGATCGCCGGCTCGTCGAGCGACCGCAAAGGCTCGATCGCGGCGAAATTCATATCCATGCCGGTTCGGAAGATCTGCGCGAAGAGATCGGCCTTGGACGAGAAATGGTGGTAGATTCGGCCCTTGGTCGCCCGCAGCCGGCGCGCCACGTCATCGATGGACGTCGCCGCGTAGCCGCGCTCCATGAAGCACGCGGCGGCCGCGTCGAGAATCTCGACGCGTGCCCTTTCGGTAACCGGCTCGCCGACGCCAACTTCCGCCAGAACCATGATCTCCCTTTCCCGCAGACCTTTTGTGCGGCATCGCCGATCGGGTCTTTACGGATGCGCAAATAATGAACATACTACTCGGTATGTTGTCAACGCGGCATCCGAGCTGATCGGAAAACAAGCCCGCGGCGGGAGGAAGAATGGCTTATCTGGACGAACTGTTTTCGGTTGCCGGCAAGACGGCGCTTGTGACCGGGGCCGCGACCGGCATCGGCCGCATGATCGCCACCGCCCTCGTCCAGGGCGGCGCCCGTGTGCTGATCGCCTCGCGCAAGGCCGCCGACTGCGAGAAGGTCGCCGCCGAGCTCAACGCGATGGGCGCGCCGGGCAGCGCCGAAGGCTTCGGCGCCGACGTAAGCACCGAACAGGGCGTCGATGCGCTGGCCGCCGAGGTGAAGGCACGCACGGACAAGCTGCACATCCTCGTCAACAATGCCGGCGTGTCGTGGGGCGCGCCGCTGGAGGCCTTCCCCTATTCGGGTTGGGCCAAGGTGCTGAACGTCAACGTCACCGGCCTGTTCCACCTGACCAGGCAGCTCCTGCCGCTGCTCGACGCGGCCGCGAGCGACGAAGACCCCGCCCGCGTGATCAATCTCGGCTCGGTGATGGGCACCCAGCCGCTCGCCGACGACGCCTATTCCTACACCGCCTCGAAGGCGGCCGTTCACCACCTGACAAAGACGCTCGCCAACGAGTTCGCCAGCCGCCGCATCACCGTCAACGCCTTCGCGCCCGGCCCCTTCCAGAGCCGCATGACGGCCTTCGCCACGGCGAGCGACGACCAGGCCAAGACCGTCGGCAGCCGCGTTCCGCTGGGACGCATCGGCGCGCCGTCCGACATCGCGGCGGCCACCCTGTTCCTCTGCGGCCGGGGTGGCAGCTATGTCACCGGAGCAATCCTTCCGCTTGACGGCGGCCAATCGGTCCAGCATGGCATGACGCTGTTCAAGGAATGAGCGGCGAGGCAGCCATGCTGCAGAAAAGGAAGGAGCCGGTCACCGTCGACGCGATGGTCCGGCTGGTCGGTAGGGAGGTGGGAGTTTCGCCCTGGCGGACGGTCTCTCAGGAAATGATCGACCGCTTCGCCGACGCCACCGACGACCACCAGTTCATCCATGTCGACCCCGAGCGCGCCAGGGCGGAGACACCCTATGGCGGCACGATCGCACACGGCTTCCTGTTGCTGTCGCTGCTGTCGCCGATGACCTACGAGACGCTGCCGCCGCTGGAGGGCGCAGGGATGGCGATCAACCACGGCTTCGACAAGATCCGCTTCACTTCGCCGGTCCGCTCCGGCGCGCGCGTGCGCACCCGTTTCGTGCTCGCCGAGATGAATGCGCGCCCCTCCGGCATGGTCCAGATCGGCTACGACGTGACGATGGAAATCGAGAATTCGCTGAAGCCGGCGCTGACCGCGCGCTGGCAGATGATCGCGGTGATGGACCGCAAGGACGAGCCGGCATGAACGATCCGAACGCGCTGGATGCAGGGGCGCTGGGACCCTACCTCGCCGGGCATATCGACGGCTTCGGCACGCTCGACGAAATCGTCAAGTTCAATGCCGGCCAGTCCAACCCGACCTATCTCTTGAAGACCTCCACCGGCCGCTTCGTGCTGCGCGCCAAGCCGCCGGGCGAACTCCTGAAATCGGCGCATCAGGTCGACCGCGAATACCGTGTCATGAAGGCGCTGGAGGCGACCGACGTGCCGGTGCCGCGCATGCTGCACCTGTCGGGCGACGATTCGCCGATCGGCCGTCAGTTCTTCGTCATGGAATTCCTCGACGGCCGCATCCTGTGGGACCCCGCGCTCGGCGAGATCGGCACCAATGCGGAGCGAGGCGCGATCTACGATTCCATGAACGCGACGCTGGCCAGGCTGCACAGCGTCGACATCGAGGCCCGCGGCCTTGCCGACTTCGGCAAGCCGGGCAGTTATTTCGAGCGGCAGCTCACCCGCTGGACCAGCCAGTATCGGGCATCGGAGACCGGCGCGATCGCCGACATGAACCGCCTGATCGAATGGCTGGAGAAGCGCATTCCGGCCGACGATGGGCTGGTGTCGCTGGTGCATGGCGACTACCGGCTCGACAACATGATGTTCGCCAAGGACCGGCCGGAGGTGATCGCCGTCCTCGACTGGGAACTGTCGACGCTCGGCCACCCCTATTCCGACATCGCCTACCAGTGCATGCAGTGGCGGCTGCCGCACTCGTCCGGCTTCCGCGGCCTCGGCGGCGTCGACCGCAAGGCCGTCGGCCTGCCGAGCGAGGAGGAATATGTCGCTCTCTACTGCCAGCGGCGCGGTATCGCCGGCATCGACAACTGGACGTTCTATCTCGCCTTCTCCTTCTTCCGGCTCGCCGCGATCTGCCAGGGCGTCTACAAGCGCGCGCTGGACGGCAATGCGTCCAATCCGGAGAAGGCGAAGACCTATGGCGAAGCGGTCCGCCTCTTGTCCGCGCTGGCTGTGCAACTGATCGACGGAGAATGATGTGGCGCGTTTTTCAGGGCTGACGGCGATCATCACGGGCGCCACGGGCGGCTTCGGCCGCCGCACCGCGGAACGGCTGGCCGAGGAAGGCGCGCGCCTCGTGCTCTCCGACGTGCGCGAGGAGCCGCTGAAGGAGTTCGCCGCCACGCTGCCGACCGAAACCGCGATCCGCGCCGGCGACATTTCGGACGAGGCGCTGTCGGAGGCGCTGGTGGACCTCGCGGTCGAACGCTTCGGCGGGCTCGACATCGCCATCAACAATGCCGGCGTCGCGCAGAGCTTCGTCAAGCTGCCGCTGGTGCCTTCTGACGAGGCTCGCCGCATCCTCGAGATCGACCTTCTCGGCGTGTTCTTCGCCCTCAAGCACCAGCTGCCGGTGATGGAGAAGCAGAACCGCGCCTCGGGCCGGCTCGGCGCCATCGTCAACATCGCGTCCGTGGCAGGCGTCGCGGGCGCTCCGCGTCTCGCCGTCTATTCCGCCGCCAAGCACGGCGTGGTCGGCCTGACGCGTTCGGCGGCCGCCGAATACGCCACCAAGGGCATCCGTGTGAATGCGGTCTGCCCCTCCTTCGCCCGCACCGCGATGGCGTTGGATTTCCTGAAGATGTCGCCGGCCGGCATCGAGGAAAGTGCCGCCAACCTGACGCGCGGCGTGCCGATGAAGCGGTTGGCCGAGGTGGACGAGGTGGTGGAGGTGATCCTGTTCGCCTGCGATCCGAAGAACACCTTCATGACCGGCCAGACCTTCGGCGTCGACGGCGGCATCACCGCCATCTGAGCCGTTCCTACGGAACCAGCACTGCGTCGGCCGCTGCCTCTTCGAGGAAATCGAAGGCGTAGGCGGAGAAAGAGCGCCAGCACTCGACGCGGAAGGTTGTCTCTGCCGTCCGCCAGATCACGACCTCGATCTTGCCGAGGATGGTGCGCGAACAGGCGCCGACCGGGAAGGCGGCCAGCGACAGGTCCTGCGGGCAGCCCGCATTGAGTGTCGCCTCCGCCCCCCTGCCCTCGACCAGGATCGCGGTGTTGCGGTGGGAGATGTCGACGGCGGAGTGAAGCGCCTTGACCTTGGCGCAGTCGGCGAGCGGATCGCCGCCCGCGGTGTCGATGACGAGCCATTCGTCGGGGCCGAGCCACAGGGCTGCGCGGCCTCCGGACTTCGATAGGGCGGAGGTCTTCGGCTTTTCGGGCAGCTTGACGCCGAGCGCCTTGGACAAAGCGGCGACGCCATCCGGCCGGGCGCGCAGCGACAGGCGCGCGGCGGGTTCGGCGGGCGTGACGGTCACGGTGGGATTGGCGACCTTGCGGCCGGCGAGCGGGTGGATGCGGGTGAGCTGAATGGTCATGGAGAGAGCCCCCCTCTGGCCTGCGCGCGAACGACGTTATCCATGCAGCCGCTCCCCCTTCTCGTCGAAGAACACCTGCCCGACCACCTCGACCTCGATCGTCCGGTCGGGCATCGGCACGTGGAGCGTCTGGCCTGTGCGGTCGAAGCCGCCGGCGACCAGCGCCAGCGCGATGGAGCGGCCACAGTTCTCCGACCAGTAGCTTGACGTCACGTGGCCGATCATCTTCATCGGGATCGGCTGCTTCGGATCCTCGACGATCTGCGCACCCTCTTCCAGCACCACCTTCGGGTCCTTCGTCTTCAACCCGACGAGCTGCTTGCGGCCCTTGGCCATGAGGTCCGGCCGTTTCAGGCCGCGGATGCCGACGAAGTCGGTCTTCTTCTTGCCGATCGCCCAGTCGAGCCCGGCGTCCTGCGGCGTGACCGTGCCGTCGGTGTCCTGGCCGACGATGATGTAGCCCTTCTCGGCGCGCAAAATGTGCATCGCCTCGGTGCCGTAGGCGCAGGCGCCGTGCTTCTGGCCCTCGGCCCAGACGGCATCCCACACCGCTTCCGCGTAATCGGCCGGCACATTGATCTCGAAGCCGCGCTCGCCGGTGAAGGACATGCGGAAGAGCCGCGTCGGCACGCCGCAGATCTTGCCCTCCCGCACCGACATATGCGGCATGGCGGCGTCGGACATGTCGATGCCCTCGACCAGCGGCTCAATGATTTTCCGCGCGTTCGGCCCTTGCACGGCGATGACCGCCCACTGCTCGGAAATCGAGGTGAGCCAGACGTCGAGATGCGGGAACTCGGTCTGGAGGTAGTCCTCCATGTGGTTCATGACGCGGGCAGCACCGCCCGTCGTCGTGGTGACATGGAAGCGGTCGGCCGCCAGCCTGCCCACGACGCCGTCGTCGTAGATGAAGCCGTCCTCGCGCAGCATGATGCCATAGCGGCAGCGGCCGGGCTCCAGCTTCTCCCACGGATTGGTGTACATCAGCTCCATGAACTTCGCCGCGTCGGACCCGACGATCTCGATCTTGCCGAGCGTCGAGGCATCGAAGATGCCGGCGGCCTTGCGCACCGTCGCGCATTCGCGATTCACCGCCGCGTGCATGTCTTCGCCGGCGCGCGGATAATACCAGGCGCGCTTCCACTGGCCGACATCCTCGAACACCGCGCCGAGCTTTTCCTCCTGCGCGTGGAACGGCGTGCGGCGGGTCGGGTCGAACAGCTTGCCCTTGGCGTGGCCAATCAGTGCGCCGAAGGTGACGGGCGTATAGGGCGCGCGGAAGGTGGTGAGGCCGACCTCGGGCATCTCCTTGCCCAGCGCCTCGGCTGCAATGGCGAGGCCATGAATATTCGACGTCTTACCCTGGTCGGTCGCCATGCCGTTGGTGGTGAAGCGCTTGACGTGCTCGATCGAGCGCATGCCTTCGTGCACTGCTTGGCGGATGTCCTTGGCGGTCACGTCGTTCTGGAAATCGACGAAGGCCTTTCCGGTCGATCCCGATCCGGCGCCGGGGGCAGCACCCACCATGCCGCCGGCCCAGCTCTCGGTCGTCTCGGCCTTCAGCTTCGTTCCTGAAACCTTGGCGGCACCCGCAGCCTTGGCAGCCTTCTCCCCAGCGGCGAGCGCCTCCTTGACGGTATCGGCGAGCGTATCGGTGCCGGCGCAGGCGCCAACCGAAACGCAGTCCTGCGCATAGGTGCCGGGCAGGAAGCGGCGCGTGGCGCTGTCGAAGGCCACCTTGCCGCGCGACTGCGAGAAGAGATGCACCGACGGCGTCCAGCCTGCCGACATCAGCAGCGAGTCGACCGGGATCGAGCGCTCCGGCCCCCCTGCGGACGCACGGACGGAGATGGAGGAGACGCGCAGTCCGCCCGAGGCCTTGGCCACCGTGCGGCCGGACAGGATCTCGATGCCCAGCTTGCGGGCTTCGTCGACCAGCGGCCCGGCCGGGTTGTCGCGCAGGTCGACGATCGCGGCGATACCTGCGCCGGCCTTCTTGAGGTCGATCGCGGCGGCATAGGCGGAATCGCCGGCTGTGAAGACGCCGACATTCTTCCCGACCAGCACGCCGTAATGGTTGAGATAGGTGCGCGCCGCGGACGCCAGCATGACGCCCGGCTTGTCGTTGCCGTCGAATACCATGTGCCGCTCGATCGCGCCGGAGGCGAGGATCACGCGCTTCGCCCTCACCTGCCACAGCCGCTCCCGTGGCAGGTCGCCGGGGCTTGCGAGATGGTCGCTGACGCGCTCGACCAGGCCGACGAGGTTCTGGGCGTAGTAGCCGAAGGCGGTGGTGCGGGTGAGCACGCGGACATTGTCGAGCGCCGCGAGCTTCGCGATGGTCGCCTGCGCCCAGTCCCAGCCGGCCGCGCCGTCGATGGTGGCGCCCTGCTCGAAGCGGAGCGCGCCGCCGGCCTGCGCCTGCTCGTCGACAAGGATGACGCCCGCGCCGGTCTCGGCGGCGGCCAGTGCCGCGGCCAGGCCGGCCGCGCCTGCACCGAGCACCAGCACGTCGCAATGCGCGTAGCGGGAGGAATAGTGGTCCGGATCCGCCTTGTCCGGCGCAACGCCGAGGCCTGCGGCAGCGCGGATGTTCGGCTCGTAGACCGACTTCCACGCCGCCTTCGGCCACATGAAGGTCTTGTAGTAGAAGCCGGCCGAGAACATCGGCGAGGCGATGTCGTTGACCGCGCCGATGTCGAAGGCGAGCGACGGCCAGCGGTTCTGCGACACGGCGGTCAGGCCGTCATAGACCTCCTGCACGGTGGCGCGGACGTTCGGCGTCTGGCGCGCCGCGTCGCGGTGGATGCCGACCAGCGCGTTCGGCTCCTCGGCGCCGGCCGAGAGAACGCCGCGCGGGCGGTGATACTTGAACGAGCGGCCCATGAGATGCACGCCGTTGGCGAGCAGCGCCGAGGCCAGCGTATCGCCCTCCAGCGCCGGGTAGGATGCGCCGTCGAAGGAGAAACGGACAGCTTTCGCGCCCTTGAGACGGCCGGCGGTCGCGGTGCGGAATGCGGCGGTCATGCCTTCTCTCCCGCCTTCACCGCCGGCTTCTTCTCACCTGCCTTGTAGGTCATCAGGAACTTGTCGCTCACGCTGTCGCGAACGGCGTTGAAGAACCGCCCGCAGCCGTGGATGTGCCGCCAGCGCTCGTAGACCAAGCCCTTGGGATTGGTGCGGATGAAGAAGAACTGCGCGAACTCCTCGTCGGAGATCTCCGCGATGTTGTCCGGCCGCGCGATATGCGCCTCGCCGGCGCCACGGAACTCGAGTTCCGGGCGCTCTTCCTCGCAATAGGGACAACGGATCAGCAGCATCGGAACCTCAGTGCGCCACGGCGGCGGCGGCCGCCTCGTCGATCAGCCGGCCGGAGCGGAAGCGTTCCAGCGTGAAGCCGGCATTGATCGGGTGCGGGTTGTCGTTGGCGATGGTGTGGGCGAAGACATGGCCCGAGCCCGGCGTCGCCTTGAACCCGCCCGTGCCCCAGCCGCAATTGACGTAGAGGCCCGGCACCGGCGTCTTGGCGAGGATCGGCGAACGGTCTGGCGTCACATCGACGATGCCGCCCCAGGAACGCAGCATCTTCATGCGGCCGAACATCGGGAACATCTCGCAGATCGCGTCCAGCGTATGCGTCAGGATGTGCATGCCGCCGGTCTGCGAATAGGAGATGTACTGGTCGGTGCCGGCGCCGATCACCAGCTCCCCCTTGTCGGACTGGGAGATATAGGCGTGAACCGTGTTGGACATCGCCACGCAGGGGAAGACCGGCTTGACCGGCTCCGACACCAGCGCCTGCAGCGGATAGCTTTCGAGCGGCATGCGCACGTCGGCCATCTGCATGATCACCGAGGAGTGCCCGGCCGCGACGACGCCGACCTTCTTCGCGCCGATGAAACCACGCGTCGTCTCGACGCCGGTGACGTGGCCATTGGCCGAGCGGCGGATGCCCTTGACCTCGCAGTTCTGGATGATGTGGACGCCGCGGTCGGAGGCCGCCCGCGCATAACCCCAGGCGACCGCGTCGTGGCGCGCCGTGCCGCCGCGACGCTGCAGCGTCGCACCGACGACCGGATAGCGCGCGTCCGGCGAGATGTTGAGCGGCGGGCAATAGGCCTTGGCCTGCTCGGGCGTCATCCACTCATTGTCGATGCCGTTCAGCCGGTTGGCATGCACGTGGCGCTTGAGCGACTGCACGTCGTGGACGTTGTGCGCCAGCATCATCACGCCGCGCGCCGAATACATGACGTTGTAGTTGAGGTCCTGCGACAGCCCGTCCCACAGCTTCACGGCGTGGTCGTAGATGCCGGCGCTCTCGTCGTAGAGATAGTTGGAGCGGATGATGGTGGTGTTGCGGCCGGTGTTGCCGCCGCCGAGCCAGCCCTTTTCAAGCACGGCAATGTTGGTGATGCCATGGTTCTTGGCAAGGTAGTAGGCGGTGGCCAGCCCGTGGCCGCCGGCGCCGACGATGATAACGTCGTATTCCGAGCGGGGCTCGGGCGAGGACCACTGCTCCTCCCAGCCCTTGTGGGCGCGCATGGCCTCGCGGGCAATCGCGAACACGGAGTATTTGCGCATCGTTCGGACCTCTGGACGGGTTCGGCACCGGGAGCATGGCGGCCCCGCGGACACCGAGGGTATCACTACCCAAAATGCGTCGGAAGCAAGTGCGCTGTTTGCGACGGCGCTTGCCGCTTTGCGCCATCGCGGACACGACGAGGGTGCGACATGGCGCCCGATGCCAGACGCGTCGCGCGGCGGTCAGCCGAACTTGCGCTGCGCGTCGAGCGCAAGCCCGAGGCCAACGCTGCCGAAGGCGTCGCCCTCGACGACGCGGGCTTCCGGAAACAGGGCGCGGACGGCGCTGCGCATCTGCGGGATCGCGGTCGAGCCGCCGGTGAGGAACAGCGTCTCGATCTGCGCCGGCACGAGGCCGGCGTCGCGGACCGTGGCCGAGGCGGTCTCGACGATGCGGGAAATCGCAGGCGCGATCGCCGCGTTCATTCTTTCCTGCGTCAGCGGGATGTCGACTTTATCGTCCGCAAGCGGCAACGGAATCGACGCGAGCGGCTGCGCGGTCAATTCGATCTTGGCCTGCTCGACGCGCCCTGCCAGCGCATGGCCCTGGCGATGGCGGACAATGTCGATCATCCGCTCGACCAGCTCCGGCTCCGCCGCCTCCTGCCGGATCTGGCGGAGATCGGTCGCGGCGCGGTTGGAATAGAGCTGGTTGATGCGCTGCCAGGTGGCGAGGTCGTTGAAATAGGAGACCGGCAGGTTGCGCTTGCCGTCTTTTGTGGGAGTGCCATAGCCCAGCGCAGGCATGACGTTGGCGATGCTGATCAGCCGGTCGAAATCCGTGCCGCCGACATGGACGCCGGAATTGGCGAGCACGTCGGATTTGCGGTCGGGCCGGCGCGCGCCTTGCGGCGACACGCGCACGATCGAGAAATCGGACGTGCCGCCGCCGATGTCGACGATCAGCGCCAGTTCCTCGCCGTTCACGCTCTGCTCGTAGTCGAGCGCGGCGGCAATCGGCTCGAACTGGAACTCGATGTCGCGAAAGCCCTGCGCACGCGCTGCCTGCTCCAGCTCGGACTGCGCGGCGCGGTCGGCGGTCTCGTCACCGTCGACGAAATAGACCGGGCGTCCGAGCACGACGCGGCCGACGTCGCCGCCCGCGGCCGTGTCGAGCTGCCGCTTCAGGTTCTTCAGGAACAGGCCGATGATGTCGGTGAAGGCAATCGAGCGCGCCTTGATGCGCGTCTTCTCGTGGACCAGCGACGAGCCGAGCACGCTCTTGAGCGCTCTCAGGAGCCGGCCCTCCGAGTTCAGCGTGTAATCCTCGATCGCGCGGCGGCCGTAATAGGTGCGGTCGTCCTCGAAGTTGAAGAAGACGGCGCTGGGCAGCGTGACATGGTCGCCCTCGAGCGGCACGAGGCGCGGCCGCCCGTCCCGCATGATGCCCACGGTCGAATTTGACGTGCCGAAGTCGATCCCGCCGAAGCTGTTCTGCATGATGGTGGCTCCGCTCGGGATGCTGGAAAGAGGGAGCGGGATAGTCGCGCGGGCGCGGCGAGTCCACCACCAAACACGAAAGGCAGGTATCCTCTCGACAACCGCGATCGATTCTGCTAACAGCCGCCGCAATTCGCGGTGGGTGTCCATCGCGGACGCCTTTCGCTTACCCGTCCGTCTCACGACCCGCCAGGCCAGCGACAGCGTTTTACCCCGGTTTAGAAGCTACAGGATCGCACGTGCAGGTACTCGTCCGCGACAACAATGTTGACCAGGCGCTCCGCGCCCTGAAGAAGAAAATGCAGCGCGAAGGCATCTTCCGCGAGATGAAGATGCGCGACCACTACGAGAAGCCGTCCGAGAAGCGTGCGCGCGAAAAGGCCGAAGGCATCCGCCGCGCCCGCAAGATGGCCCGCAAGAAGTTGCAGCGCGAAGGCCTGCTGCCGCCCACGCCCAAGCCGGCGGCGGCTGCCCGTCCCGCGGCGCGCTGATCTCCGCCGCTATTTCGTCCCTTTCGGGCCATAGGAACGTGGCGCGGTTTCGGCCGCGCCATTTTCGTTTCATCGCCTGTGGGGACAGGTTGCATTCGAGCGAAAGCCGGTCGCGGGGGGAAGACCGGTCAGAGGACGAAGGGATCCGCCTGCGATGAATGATGTGCGTCTCAACCGCCCGGCCGCCAGGGGCGCGGCAGTTGCGCTGCTGCTGGCCGCCGCCCTCGGGCTGGCCGGCTGCCAGACGGCGGCGATCAGCGACATCGCGACCGTCGAGGAGGCACAGGGCTCGACGGAGAACATCTCCTCGCTGACGGCGGTGATCGAGCGCAACCCGAACGATCCGGAAGCCTATAATGTGCGCGGCTTCGCCTATGGACGAGGCGGGCGCTACACCGAGGCGCTGAAGGATTTCGACACCGCCATCAAGCTCAATCCCGGCTTCTACCAGGCCTATGCCAATCGCGGCCTGATCTACCGCTTCCTCGGCAGGAACACGGAGGCCATCGCGGACTACAACCGCTCGATCCAGCTCAATTCGAGCTACGACACGGCCTATATCGGCCGCGGCGAGGTCTATCGCACCTCCGGCCGCACCCAGGAGGCCTTCAACGACTTCGAGAAGGCCATCCAGCTCGACACGACCGACCCCCGCGCCTATCACCGCCGCGGCCTGCTCTACCAGATCCGCGGCCAGCACGACTTCGCCATCGAGGACTTCTCGACCGCGATCTCGATGTCCGGCGGCTCGCCCGAGCCGTACAACGGCCGCGGCCTTTCCTATCTGGCGCGCGGCGACGAGGACAACGCCTTCGCCGACTTCAACACCGCCATCGGCCTCAACGACAAGGTCGCCGAGAGCTGGGCCAACCAGGCGCTGATCTACGAGCGCCGGGGCGACAAGGCCCGCGCGGCCAAGTCCTATGCCCGCGCCGTGCAGCTCGACCCGAACTACAAGCCCGCCGTCGACGGCCTCTCCCGCACCAAGACCTCCTGATCCGGCATGCCGGCGGGAACCATGCGCCGCGCCGGAAGTTGTGCTATCTTGGATGGAAACGTGCTCGTGGGAGTTTCCGAGATGATGAAGATCCTCGCCTCCGCCACCCTTCTCGCAGCGATCTTGGCGACGCCCGCCGGCGCGCAGAAGCAGGGCGTCGAACTCGGCGTGCTCGATTGCGTGATCGACGGCGGCACTGGCTTCGTCTTTGGGTCGACCAAGGATTTGAGCTGCACCTTCCGTCCTGCCAACACGGCCAATGCGCCCGAGGACTATTTCGGCGTGGTGCGCAAATACGGGCTGGACGTCGGGACGACCGGCACGACCTTTATGCAGTGGGTGGTTCTGGCCCCGACTGCCAACATCTATGCGCCGGGTGCGCTCGCCGGCGACTATATCGGCGCGAGCGCCGGTGCGACGGTCGGTGTCGGCGCGGGCGCCAATCTCCTGGTTGGCGGCTCCGGCTCCTTCTTCACCCTCCAGCCGTTGAGCGTCGAGGCGCAGACAGGGTTGAACCTGGCGATCGGCGTCAGTTCGTTCCAGCTGCGCAGCGCGGACTGATCCCTGCCGCGCAATACGCCCCTCGTAGGCGGATTCTCGACCGATGATTGCATTGCCGCGCATCCGCTTCATCAATCCTTAAACGCGCCTGTCTAGGGTAACCCTCGTGTGGAGGTGCCTGAGTTGCGGCGTTTGAACAGACTGTCGATCTTCAGAAAGAACGGCGGACGTCGCAGCCTCCAGTTCCATCTCTTTACGATCATGCTGTTTGCCGTGGTACCGGTGGTTGCGGCCACCGCACTTGCGGTCTGGCAGGCGGGTGAGGCCTTCCACACCTCGTCGGAGAGCAGGCTGCGCGATACCTCGCAGACTCTCGCGAACGCCGTCGAGGCGGATCTCGCCGGCACGTTCACCTCGCTTTCGACCCTTGCCAATCTCTATGCCAGCGGCCGCAACACCGCCCGGTCGTTCGAACCCTGGCTCGATGAGGCCGGCACCCATCTCGGCGGAACGCTGCATGTCGTGGCCAGAGGCTTGACCGACATCGGGGCTAACAATGCGGCATTCGCGACTGGGCTGCGTGCGATCGAGCACCGCAGCCGCGCGATCTCGAACCTGATCGATCCGGCCTCGGGCAAGGACGCCCGTATCGCGCTCGCGGTGCCGTTCGAAACGGCCGGAGGCCAGCTCCAGGCGCTCGTCTTCGTCGCGAAACCGGACAGGCTCGTGCACCTGCTCCAGGGGAACGAGCTTGAAGGCTCGGAATTCCTCGTTGCGGTCACCGATGGCACCGGCCACCTCGTCGGGCGCTCCCGCGACGCCGACAGGTTCATCGGCAAGCCGGTGCCCGACTGGGGCAAGCTCCAGAGCATGGGCAGTCCGAGCGGCCTGTTCGAGGCGGTGTCCAAGGAGGGCAGCGAGATCATGCTCTCGTTCCGCAAGCTCGCCGGCACGCCGGGCTGGGTCGTGGTCGTCGGCGAGAATCTCGACGCCTTCAACGCGCGCTGGCAGGGGCCGCTCGCGACGCTCGCACTCAGTGCGCTGATCGCTTTTTCCATCGCGCTCCTCGGCGCCCTCTGGATGGCGCAACGTATCCTGGCTCCCGTGAAGGCGCTCGCCGCCTACGGCCGCGGGATCGCCGAGGGAGGGCAGCTTTCCGACGGGGCGCACCTCCAGCGTTCGTCGATCGCCGAATTCGAGAGCCTTCGCGAGAGCTTCATCGCCGCGCAGACGGAACTGCGCGAGCGGGCGGAACGCGAGAAGGAGATCGCCGACACGCTGACGCTGAGCGAACGGCGCTATCGTGCCGTCGCCGAGGCGGGCGCGCTCGTCTTCTGGCAGCGCGACCGTACAGGCCCCGTCACGCAGGTGACGGGCTGGCGCGAACTCACCGGCCGCAGCGACACCGACGCGATCGGCTTGGGGTGGATGGCAAGCGTCCATGCGGAGGATCTGCCGGTGGTGGAATCCGCCTGGGCCGAATGCGTCGCCAAAGGCAGCGACGTCGATGTTGAAGCTAGGGTCCTCACCCCTGCGGGATGGAAATGGGTCAGGGCCCGCGGCGCGCCGATCCGCGACGCGGCGGGAGAGATCGTCGAATGGGTCGGCTCTCTGGAAGACATCGACGCCCGCCGCAGCGCGCAGGCGCGCATCGCCCACATGGCGCATCACGACACGCTGACCGGGCTCGGCAACCGCGCCCTCATGGCCAAGCGCATGGCCGAGGCGATCGAGGCAGCACACGACGGCCAGTGCGCGGCTTTGCTGTGCATCGACCTCGACCGCTTCAAGCTGGTGAACGACACGATGGGCCACCCGGTAGGCGACGCGTTGCTGTGCGCCGTCGCTGCGAGGCTGAAGCAGTGCGTGGCCGAGACGGACGTCGTCATCCGCACCGGTGGCGACGAATTCGCCGTCATCCAGTCCGCTTCCAGCTGGGCGACTGCGAGCCTGCTGGCGGCGAAGATCGTCAAGTCGCTGTCCGATCCCTTCACGCTGCGCCGCCAGTCCGTGTCCATCGGCGCGAGCATCGGTGTGACGTTCATCGACGATCCCGGCATCGGGGACAGCGAGCTGATGCGGCGCGCCGACATCGCCCTCTACGCCGCGAAGGCGGAAGGACGCGGACAGTTCCATCTCTTCGACCCGAGGATGGACTTGCAACGCCGCCGCGCGCCGGCAAGGTCGAAGCCGGCCGTGCGAGAAAAGGCGCGCAGCCGCTGACCAGTCGTGCTGGCGCAAGCGGCTCTGCCGGACTGCCTCCTGCCCCGAGGCCGCAACTCAGGTAATGGCTGGCCGCTCGATGGGCAGAGGCGCCGCGAAATGGTCGATCGATCCGGACGGCGGGTAGACTGGCGCGCGCTCTGGGCGAGCGGCGACCTCGGCCTGTTCTGCTTCGTCAGCCTCGGCATCCTGCTGCACGCCACCATGGAAACCATGATGGCGACGATCATGCCGGCGCTGGTCGGCGACCTCGAGGGCGTGACGCTAGTCGGCTGGACCTTCGCCATCTACGAACTCGGCGCGATCGTGGCCGGGACGGCCGCCGGCCGGCTGGTGTCCTATGTCTCGCTGCGCGGCAATATGGTGGGCGCGGCCACGCTCTACGGCTGCGGAGCACTGATCTGCGCGCTGGCGCCGACGATGCCGATCCTGCTGGCCGGGCGGCTGATCGAAGGGCTCGGCGGCGGTGGGCTCGTCTCGCTCGCCTATGTGTCGGTCGAGCGGCTGTTTGCGCGGGCGATCTGGCCGCAGCTCTTCGGCATCATGTCCGCCATCTGGGGCGTGGCCGCCTTCAGCGGGCCGCTGCTCGGTGCCCTTATCTCAACGGCCTTTGGCTGGCGCTGGGCGTTCGGGACGTTCGCGATCGCCGGCGTCGCCATGGCCGCGGTCAGCTACGCGGTGCTGCGCATGCCCGAGGCGCGGCGCGTCACCGGCGACGAGCCGCCGCCATTTCCAGTTCCGGCGCTCGCCACGCTGGCCTGCGCGGTGATCCTGATCGCGTTTGCCGGCGTCACCGCGAGCGGCTACGCCTCGCTCGCGCTGCTGGTCGCCGGTCTGTTCGGGCTGTGGCTCTTCTTCAGGGTGGATGCGCTCATGCCGCGCTCGCGCCTGTTTCCACGCCGGCCCTTCGACTGGTCGACGGCGTTGGGATCGGGCATGACGATGGTCGCGGCCCTGTCCGTCTCGACCGTGTCGTTCGCGGTCTATGCGCCGCTGCTGCTGACCAGCCTGCACGGCATTCCGGTGCTGACGACCGGCTACATCATCGCGGCCGAGTCGATCGCCTGGTCGATCCTGTCGATCCTCGTCGCGGGCGCGCCGCCGCATCGCGAGCGCCTCATCATCGTTGGCGGCGCAGTGATGATCACGGCCGGGCTGGCCGGCTTCTCGGTGGCGATCCCCGCGGGCAACGTCCCCGCCATCCTCTTCTGCGCACTGCTGCAGGGCGGCGGCTTCGGCATCGCCTGGCCCTTCGTGACGCGCATCATCGTCGCCTCCGCGCCGGCGCAGGACAGCACGGTCGCCTCCTCGGCAGTGCCGGCGCTGCAGCGGATCGGCTATGCGGTCGGTGCGGCGGCCGCAGGCATCGTCGCCAATTCCAGCGGCTTCGCCGAAGGACTTTCGGGGGAGACGGCGGCCGGCGTCGCCCGCTGGCTGTTCCTCGCCTTCCTGCCGCTCGCCCTCATCGGCTGCGCGGCAGCCGTCAGGATGTCGCGTACCGGTTGACGGCTACAGCTTCTCCGCCCAGTCGAGCACATAGGCCGCCACCTTCTCGTGGCCCGGCTCTGCCGCGAGGAAATGCGACAGTCCGGGGAACTCGACGAAATCGGTGCGCGCGGCCGACTTCTTCTGCTTGCGCCAGATGGCGCGGGAGAGCGCGGGCGCCACGGTGCGGTCGTGCTCGGCAGCCGTCACCAGCAGCGGCTGCTTGCGCGCCTTCGTATTGACGCCGACGCCGATGCCGGTGGCCGCCTGGGCGAAGAGACGGCCCGAGGTCGGCACGACATACTTGTCGTAGGCCTCGTCGCGCAGCGCCTGCGGCGCGGTGTTGGCGAAGCGGGCGTCGAACGTCGCCTTCGGCAACGTGTAGGTGCGGTTCCAGGCATTCCAGCGCAGGAGCACGGGAATGGCCGCGCTGAGGGACAGAAAGTCGGGGATGACGCCCGCGATCGGACCCGGATCGAGCGCCACGCCGGCGACGCCATAGCCGCGGTCAAGCAGGAGCTGGGTCACCAGGCCGCCCATCGAATGGCCGATGATCAGCGGCTTTTCCGGCAGCGTGTCGATGAACTTCGCATAGTGGTCGGCGATCGCGCCGGCGGTCAGCCTGCCGAGCCCTTCCGGCGGGTTGGCGCGCAGTTCCGCGGCGGTGCCCCTCTCCAGATAGGGCCAGGTCGGCGTGTGGACGGTATAGCCGCCTGCCTCCAGCGGCTTGCGGAAATTGTCCCACGATGCCGGCGTCATCCACGCGCCGTGGATGAGGACGACCGTATTGGTGAGGCGGCTGGGGCGGGGCTCGGTTGCCATGACTTCTCTCCTTGCGATTGCACGGCCCGGCGCCGCGCTGTTCAATGACGTCGATTTAATCGTGCACGATCTAATCGTCAACGACTTCACAATGAGTTGATCGGCATTGCGATAAGATCGCGCGCGATCTAAATGAGCCTCATGACCGACGCCCCTTCCCCGCTCGACATCGATTTCGTCGCCCACCCCGAACTGATGGATCAGGTCACGCTCGACGTGATGCCCTGCTTCGCGATCTATTCCGCCGCCAATGCGGTGACCCGCTTCTACCGCAAGGCGCTCGCCGAGACCGGGCTGACCTATCCGCAGTATCTGGTGATGATGGTGCTGTGGGAGACGAAGGGCGTGACGATGAAGGCGCTGGGCGAGCGGCTCGGCCTGGACTCCAACACCTTGACCCCGCTGGTGAAGAAGCTGGAGGCGCGCGGCCTCGTGACGCGCGCGCGCAGCAAGGCTGACGAGCGCCTGCTCGACATCGCGCCGACAGAGGCCGGCATGGCGCTGCGCCGGACCGGCTGCGAGGCGGCGATCGCGATGACGGTCAATTCGGGCGAGACCTTCGAGAGCCAGGCGGAGTTGAGGGCGCGCATCATGCGCGTCCGCGACGGGCTCGACGCCTTCGCCGCGGACATGCCGGCCGACGCGGCCTGAGCTCAGTCGAGCGGCTTGGCCATATTGGTGGAGTGCGACCGGAAACCGAACTTCCGGTAGGCCTCGGCCGCGCCGTCATTGCCTTCGATGACGTGCAGCATCATCCGCGACAGGCCGCGCTCCCGCGTCAGCCGCTCCGCCTCTTCGAGGAGCGCTTTGCCGACGCCCTTGCCGCGATGCTTTACGGCAACCACCAGCGCATCGACCTTGCCGTAGCGGCGGTATTTTTCCGCGAGATAGCTCTCGCCGGTGGCGACATACCAGATCAGCAAGCCCGCCGGCTCGCCGTCGATTTCGGCCAGCACCACCGCCGCGTCCCATTCGGCCAGGATCTCCTCCGCCTCGATGGCGCCGATCTCGGCCGTCTCCGCGTCGACCAGCGATTCGCCCGAGATCGCGTTCTCGTGCCGGTTGAGATCGAGCAGCAGCGCCGTCATGGCGGCACGGTCGGAGGGTTGGTATGGCCGCAGCAGGATCGTCACGGCGCACCGCCTTCGACGCGTAACAGGTCAAGAGCCTCCCGCAACGCGGCCAGATGCGCCTCCCCTTTCCCGTCCGACCAGCCTCCGACCGGATCGGCCTCGGCGTCGGGCGACCAGTAGTCGGTGTGGGTGAACAGGCGCGGGCTGAGCCATCCGCCCGGCTTGCGGATCTCCACCTGGAACTCCTTGACGCCCCAGCCGAAATTCTCCCGCACCGACCCCGAGATCGGGTCGCCGCTCCACAGGAAGTTGCCGAGATCGTAGATGTTGCTCCAGCGCGTCGCCGCAAAGCAGGCGGCATGGTGCACGGCCCAGACCTTCGGCTTGCTGTTGTACCGCACGTCGGGCTCGGTCGCCTTGTTCGATTGCGGCGGCGAGGTGGAGAACAGCCGCTCCGCGATGCCCTTCCGAAGTTCCTGCCCGTCCTGTGCCATCAGGAACTCGGCATGCGACAACGGGCTGCCGACCGTGACGAAATCGCTGATCTTCCACGACGGCTGTATGGCGTCGCCGCCCCGCAGCGCGAGATAGAGCCCCCATTGCGCGGCGCGGAACTCGGACAGGTCCGTTCCCGTTGGCGCCGAACCGTCCGCCAGCGTCGAGAAACGGCCAACGGCGCGGATGGTCTTCATCAGCGCGCCGTGATCCGCCATGGTCATGTCGCGCGGCCGGCGCTCGTCCCAGAGGAGCTGCAAAAGGTCGTAGGCCAGGATCGAGCCGAGGCTGTGGCCGACCAGCACGATCCGGTCGTATTCGCCGTCGTCGGACAGCTCGCGCAAAAGCCCGAGGCCCCGCTCGCGCACGGCGGCGCGCTGCGCCACCGTTTCCGGCGTTGCCCGCGCGTAGCTTGCCACATCGCCGAGATAAGGCAGAAGCAGTCGGTCCACGATCCAGGACAGAAGTGCCGCGATCGCCGCGACGACCACGGCCACGAACGGGCTGAGGACCGCCGAGACGGCGACCAGCAGCCCGATCGCCAGATAGATGGCGGCGGCGACCATGGTCGCGCGATAGATCGGCAGGGCGTCGGACGGGATCGTGCTCTTGTCGCGCCAGAGCAGTTCCTTGATCCAGGCGAAGAGCCGCGACCGGGTGCTCCCCTGCATCAGGTCGGCCCAGTAGAGCTCGTAGAAATCAGTGCGGATCTTGATCTTCTCCGCCTTGGGCGGATGGAAGACATAGGCCGTCACGATACGCCGCAACTCGTGTGAGCCGGTTCGTTCGTCGGGGCTGATCCACGTCTTGGCGCCGTTGGGGTGGCCGGCGGCCTCCACCACCTTCGGATCGCGCGTCCATACGCTGTCCACGAAGCTGCGCAGCGTCGACATCGGCCACTGCTCGCCCATGCCGTGAACCACGACAACAGCCTGTTTCAGCCGCGTCTCGTCCGCCGGCGGCCCGTCATCCGGCTCTGTCGTTTCGGGGGCAAGCGCCAAGCGGATACTCCCTGCCGCGATGATCGAGCTTACTACGGGCGGAGAACGGGCGAAAGGCGGGAGCGCCGGCTGTCGACGTCTCGGCTGGGGACGCGAATCGAAACGGCGCCGGGGATGAACCCGGCGCCGTCCCAGTGGACTGCATCCGCCTTCCGGCGCTCAGTGATCCAGCGCCTTGACGATTTCCTCGGTCATCTTCTTGGCGTCGCCGAGCAGCATCATCGTGCCGTCCTTGTAGAACAGCGTGTTGTCGATGCCGGCATAGCCGGAGCCTAGGCTGCGCTTGACGAACAGGCAGGTGCGGGCCTTGTCGACGTCGAGGATCGGCATGCCGTAGATCGGCGAGGACTTGTCGTCGCGCGCGGAGGGGTTGGTCACGTCGTTGGCGCCGATGACATAGGCGACGTCGGCCTGTGCGAACTCGGAGTTGATGTCCTCCAATTCGAACACCTCGTCGTAAGGCACGTTGGCCTCGGCGAGCAGCACGTTCATGTGGCCGGGCATGCGGCCTGCGACCGGGTGGATGGCGTATTTCACCTCGACGCCCTTGGCCTTCAACTTGTCGGCCATCTCGCGCAGAGCATGCTGCGCCTGGGCGACCGCCATGCCGTAGCCCGGCACGATGATGACCTTCTGGGCGTTGGCCATCAGGTAGGCGGCGTCGTCGGCCGAGCCCTGCTTGACCGTGCGCTGCACGCCGTCGTCGCCGCCGGCCGCCGCGGTCTCGCCGCCGAAGCCGCCGAGGATGACCGAGATGAACGAGCGGTTCATGCCCTTGCACATGATGTAGGACAGGATCGCACCGGATGAGCCGACCAGCGCGCCGGTGATGATCAGCGCCAGGTTGCCGAGCGTGAAGCCCAGTGCCGCCGCCGCCCAGCCGGAATAGGAGTTCAGCATCGACACGACGACCGGCATGTCCGCGCCGCCGATCGGCACGATGAGCAGCACGCCCAGCACCAGCGAGGCGGCCACGATCAGCCAGAAGATGGTGTAGCTCTGCGTCGTGACCAGGAGCACGATCAGCACCACCAGCGCGATGCCTAGCGCGGCGTTAATGACATGGCGCATCGGCAGCAGGATCGGCTTGCCGGACATGCGCCCGTCGAGCTTGAGGAAGGCGATGACCGAACCGGTGAAGGTGATGGCGCCGATGGCGACGCCGAGGCTCATCTCGACCAGCGCCTGGCCGTGGATGGCGCCGATCGTGCCGATGCCGAAGCTTTCCGGCGCATACATCGCGGCTGCGGCCACCATCACCGCCGCCATGCCGACCAGCGAGTGGAAGGCCGCGACCAGCTGCGGCATCGAGGTCATGGCGATACGCCGCGCGGTGATCGCGCCGACGCCGCCGCCGATGGCCAAGCCGACGAGGATCAGCCCGAAGCCGCTCGCCGACGGGGTCGCCAGCGCCAGCGTCGTGACGATGGCGATCGCCATGCCGATCATGCCGTAGATGTTGCCCTGGCGGCTGGTCGTCGGATGCGACAGACCGCGCAGCGCCATGATGAACAGGACGCCGGAGACGAGGTAGAGGAAAGAGGCGAGATTGGCGGACATCGGCCTTACTTCTCTTTCTTCTTGTACATCGCCAGCATGCGCTGGGTGACGAGGAACCCGCCGAAGATGTTGACCGAGGCGAGCACCAGCGCGACGAAGCCGAAGCCGGTGGCAAGGCCCGAGGCCGAGATGCCGACCGCGAGCAGCGCGCCGACCACGATCACCGACGAGATCGCGTTGGTGACTGCCATCAGCGGCGTGTGCAGCGCCGGCGTCACCGACCAGACCACGTAGTAGCCGACGAAGATCGCCAGCACGAAGATCGCGAGGCGGAAGACGAAGGGATCGACCGCGCCGCCCGACACGCCGTGCGCCACAGCGCCCGCCGCGTCGGCGACATTGCTGTCAGAGAGCGCGATGCGAACCGCCGCGACCGCCTGGTCGAGCTGGTCCAGCGCCCTTTCGAGAGCCGATTTTTCCATTATGCCTCTCCCTTCCTGACCGCCGGCTTGCGCGGGCCGCGCTTCTTGGGCTCGGGCGCCTCGACAGGCGTCGCCGGAGCGGCGGCGGGAGCGGCCTCGGCAGCCTTGGCAAAGGCCGGATGCACCACGGCGCCGCCATTGGTCAGCATCGTCGCCTTCTGCAACTCGTCCTCCGGATTGATCCGGATCGTCTTCGTCTCCTTGTCGACCATCGTCTCCAGGAAGGCGAACAGGTTCTTGGCGTAGAGCAGCGAAGCGGACGCCGCCACGCGACCCGGGACATTCAGATGGCCGACGATCTTCACGCCGTTCGCCGTGGTGACCACCTTGCCGGGCTGAGCGCCTTCGACATTGCCGCCGCGCTCGACCGCGAGGTCGACGATCACCGAGCCCGGCTTCATCGAGGCGACCATCGCCGCCGAGACCAGCTTCGGCGCCGGCCGGCCGGGGATCAGCGCCGTGGTGATGACGATGTCCTGCTTGGCGATGTGCTCGGCGGTGAGTGCGGCCTGCTTCGCCTGATATTCCTTGGACATTTCCTTGGCGTAGCCGCCGGCGGTCTCGGCCGCCTTGAACTCCTCGTCCTCGACGGCGAGGAATTTTGCGCCGAGCGAAGCAACCTGCTCCTTGGCGGCGGGCCGCACGTCCGTCGCGGTCACCACCGCGCCCATGCGGCGCGCGGTCGCGATCGCCTGCAGGCCGGCGACGCCGACGCCCATCACGAACACCTTGGCGGCGGGCACGGTGCCGGCCGCCGTCATCATCATCGGCAGCGCGCGGTCATACTCGGCAGCCGCGTCGATCACCGCCTGGTAACCGGCGAGATTGGCCTGCGAGGACAGCACGTCCATCACCTGCGCGCGGGTAATGCGCGGCATGAACTCCATCGCGAAGGCGGTGAGCCCGGCCTTCGCCATCGCCTGCACGGCAGCGTCGTTGCCATAAGGGTCCATGGTCGCGATCACGACCGCGCCGGTCTTGTAGCCCTTGAGGTCGGACGGACGGCGCACCCTGAGCACGATATCGGCCTTCGAAACATCCGAGGCCTTGCCGATCGAAGCGCCAACCTTGGCGAATTCGTCGTCGGGGATGCGGGAACCCTGGCCCGCGCCCGTCTCGACGATCACGTCGAAGCCGAGGCCGGCAAGGCGCTTGACGGTTTCCGGCGACGCCGCGACACGCGGTTCGCCCGCGCCTCCCTCAGCCGGCACGAAGATGATCTGCCCCACGCCTGGTTATCCTCCCTGGAAGTCGAGCCTGCGGGTGATCCCGCCAAAGATGTATCGATCCGTCCGGCGGCAATCGGCCGCCGACGGCAGCCTAGCGAAGCAGGAAAATCCCGACTGCGCAGATCAGAACGAACAGGACGGTCGAGGAGACGAACCCGCCGCCGGCGAAGAAACCGAACGCCATGGCGATCATCAGCGCCGCAACGAAGACCGAGCCGTATTTCACGAGATGGATGAAGAGCGAATAGGTCTTCTCGTGCTCGGAGTAGTCCATCTTCGCGCCCATCTCGACCGGACCCGTCGGCGAATGATCAGCCATCGTCTGTTTCCCCTGCAAAGTGACCGTGGGCCGACATAGCGAAAAGGTTACGTCATCGCAATGGTGTCGATGCCGCATCGCGATATCATCCGGCGCAATGCCGTCATGCAAGGGCGATGCGCCGGCCGATGTCCAGGCTTTCGAAGAAATCCTCGTCGTGGCTGACCACCAGCAAGGCGCCGTCGTAACGCTTCAGCGCGGATTCGATCGCTGCGACCGAATGGAGGTCGAGATGGTTGGTCGGCTCGTCGAGGATGAGCAGCGCCGGCGGCGCGCTCCCGCCCAGAACGCAGGCCAGCCCCGCCCGCAGCTTCTCGCCGCCGCTGAGTTCGGCGGGCGTCTTCAGCGCCTCGTCCGCCCTGAACAGGAAGCGCGCGAGCGCGGCGCGGCAGGCATTGTCGTTGTCCTGGGGATTGATCCGCCGGAAATTGTCGACGAGCGTCCGATCCGGATTGAGCAGCCGCACATGCTGGTCGAGCATGGCGAACGGCACGTGTGGCACGACAGCCCCGGACAATGGCGCCAGCTCTCCTGCGGCGAGCCGCAGCACCGTCGTCTTGCCCGACCCGTTCGGACCGGTGACCGCCACGCGCTCCGGACCGACGATCGAAAAGCTCAGGTCCCGCACCACCGGTCGCTGTGGATCGTATCCGCCGGACACTTGATCGAACGTAAGCACGGCCCGTCCCGCCGGGAGACCGGTCTCTGGAAGCGCGAAGGACAGGTTTCTCGCCTGCTCGACATTGGCGCGCGCCTCCTCCAGCGCGGCCGTTGCGTCCGCGCGCTGCCGCGCGGCGAGGACACCGCCGCGGCCTCCGCTCTGCTCCGCCCTCTCTTTCTGCGCGTCGAGCAGGATCGGCGCCTGCCCGCCGCGGGCACGCGCCTTCTGGCCGGCCGCGTCCCGCCTTGCCTTCCGCTCGCGCGCAAGCTGGATTTTCTGCTCGGCGAGCTTTGCCTGCCGCTCGGCCGAGGCGAGAGTCGCTTCCGCATTGGCCAGTTCCTCTGCCTTGCGCTCGGCATAGAGGTCCCAGTTGCCGCCATAGATCTTCGCGCCGAGGCCGGAGAGTTCGACGATGCGGTCCATCTGCCGCAGGAGGGAGCGGTCGTGGCTGACCACGACGGCCCCACCCCGCCATTGCGCCAGGAGCCGCCCGACCATCGCCCGGCCGTCCGCATCGAGATTGTTGGTGGGCTCGTCGAGCAGGATCATGTCGGGACTATCGAAGGTCAGCGCGGCGAGCGCGATGCGCGTGCGCTGGCCGCCGCTCAGCGACGCCAGCGGCCGCTCCGGCTCCATGCCCGCGAGACCGACGGCGGCGAGCGCCTCGGCCAGCCGCTCCTCCAGCGTCCAGTCGGCCTCCGCCACGTCCTCGGCGGAGCCTTCGCCGGCCAGCACGCGGCGCAGCTGCGCGAGCGCGGCGGCAACGCCGAAGGCGCCGGCAACGGTCTCATCGGGATCGGCGGCGAGTTCCTGCCGCAGGACGCGGATCGTTCCCGCGCGCGTCACGGTCCCCGCAAGCGGAGCGAGTTCGCCCGTCGCGAGCCTGAGCAGCGTCGACTTGCCGGAGCCGTTGCGCCCGACGATGCCGGTGCGCTCCGCGCCGAAGGAGAGATCGATGGTGTCGAAAAGGGTGGTGCCGTCAGGCGTGGCGCAGGAGACGCCGTGAAACGAGATGATGGACATAGGAGGCTGCGATAACGGTTGCGAAGCGGGCGAAAGCTGCTTGCACTCCGAAATCCATGGCCTGAGATCCTCATCGTTCGTCGAGAGCGACTAGATAGGCGGCGGCGCGTGCCCGATCAACCCCTTGCCGAACTCCACGACGGCGTGCCGTTCGACCCGGTCTGACGTCTACGACAGCCAGCGCTTCCGCCTGTAGTGTTCACGTCCTTGAAGCTGCGCCTTCCCTCGCCGCCGACGCCATACATACCCGCCTTGCCGACAGCTTCTGGACCGGTCACCGATCTGCTAGAATGCGCACAGGGCGACTTTCTCGAATTCCGCCAAGCGAGCTTCATACGACGATGACCGCGAGCTCCACCTTCAATGCGTCCAGTGCGAAGGACTACGAGCAGGTCATGGGTCGTTGGAGCCGGCGGCTGGCCGAGAAGTTTCTCGATTTCGCCGGCTGCCTGGATGGCGAGAGTGTCCTGGACGCGGGCTGCGGGACGGGCAGTCTGTCCGAGGCCATTGTCGCACGCACTTCCACGACAACAGTGCACGGCATCGATCTGGCAGATGCCTATGTGGATTATGCACAGGTACGGCTCCCGGATCCGCGTGCGACGTTCAGCGTCGGCGATGTCTGCTCCCTGCATTTCGAGAATGGCCGCTTCGACCGTGTCCTGTCCTTGCTCGTGCTTCATTTCGTACCAAGAGGCGCCGCTGCCGTGGCCGAGCTGCGCCGGGTAGCCAAGCCCGGCGCGACAGTCGCCGCCACAGTTTGGGACGCGCGGGCGGTTTCGTGACCAGTCGAATGTTCTGCGACACGGCCGCAATGCTCGATCCAAGGGCAGGAGAGATGCGCGCCAGGAGCTTCACGCGGCCAATGACAAGGCCTGGCGAACTGGCCGCCGCGTGGCGAGAAGCCGGTTTCAGGGAAGTACAAGATACGATGCTCGCTGTCCGCATGGACTTCGAGACCTTCGAAGACTTCTGGCGTCCCTATACCGGGAGCGATGGACCGGGTGCCGCCTATGTCGCGACCTTGGACAACGCAAAAAGGGACGCACTCCGGAAAGCGCTGCGCTCGGCTTACCTCGACGGAGAGGACGATGGCCCGCGATCTTACGCCGCCGTAGCGTGGGCGGTGAAAGGCATTGCCTAGGACAGCCAGCGCTTCCGCCGCTTGTAGTGCTTGACGTCCTTGAAGCTCCGCCGCCCCTCGCCGCCGACGCCGAGGTAGAATTCCTTCACGTCCTCGTTCTCGCGCAGCGCTGCCGCCTCGCCGTCGAGCACGATGCGGCCGGATTCGAGGATGTAGCCGTATTTGGCGTAGCGGAGTGCGACATTGGTGTTCTGCTCGGCAAGCAGGAAGGACACGCCCTGCTCCTCGTTCAGCTTGCGCACGATCTCGAAGATTTCCTCGACGAGCTGCGGCGCCAGCCCCATCGATGGCTCGTCGAGCAGGATCATCTTCGGCCGGCTCATCAGCGCGCGGCCGATGGCGGTCATCTGCTGTTCGCCGCCCGAGGTGTAGCCGGCCTGGCTGGCGCGCCGCACCCTGAGGCGCGGGAAGTAATCGTAGACCATTTCGAGGTCCTGGCGGATCGCGGTGGCGCCGTCGCGCCGCGTGAATGCACCGGTCATCAGGTTGTCCTCGACCGAGAGGTGACCGAAGCAGTGCCGGCCCTCCATCACCTGGATGCAGCCGCGCCGCACGAGTTCGTTCGGCGACAGCGACTGGATCTCGTGGCCCTCAAACAGGATGTTGCCCTTCGTCACCGCGCCGCGCTCGGCATGCAGCAGATTGGAAATCGCCTTCAGCGTCGTCGTCTTGCCGGCGCCGTTTGCGCCGAGCAGCGCCGTGATGCCGCCCGTCGGCACGGTCAGCGAGACGCCCTTGAGCACGAGGATCACGTGATCGTAGATCACCTCGATGTTGTTGATCGACAGGATCGGCTGGGCTGCGTCTGGCTTCGGCACCGCATTCGACATCAGTCTTTTCCCCTACTTGTCCGTTCGACCATCGCAGCCAGCCGCTTCGGCGAGACCAGCCGATAACTTCGTCTCACGATAGCATCGACTTCTTCCCAGTCGGGACCGCGGTCTAGCCGTACGCCGATCCATCCCTTCGGGCCGACATAGGGCGGCACGAAGAAGGTGTTCGGATCGGCCCCCACCAGCACCTGCTGACTGCCCGGCGGCGCCTTGCACCAGACCGAAACGCGGCCGTCGCCAGACTTTATCATCGCGAAGATCTTGTCCCGCACCCGGAAGGTCACATCGCCCCAGGCTTCCTTCTCGGTCGCTTCGGGCAAAGTCAGGCAGATGGAGCGCATGCGCTCCGTCGCGCGCGAAAGAAACGCCTCGTCCATCCGCCTGTCTCATGTTCCGGAGCCGGCCCGCCTTGGCGGGCCGGCTCGTCACCTCACTGGCAGGCCTGGGTCGGCCACGGCTTGTTGGCCTCGGCATATTCCTTGGCCTTGACCTCGACGATCGGATCGATCGCCGCGCGGTCGGCCTGCATCACCTCGGACGCCTTGACGAACTTGGCACCGTCCCATTCCAGGATCCAACCGCCGGCGTGACCGGTGTGGTTGGAGCAGCTGGTCTTGAATGGCGGAATCATACCGTCAAGCCCGAGTTCCTTGATGCGCGCCTCGGAGAAGTCGAGGTTCTCGAGACCCCAGCGGACCTGCTCGGCGTTCACCACCTTGGCGCCGTACTTGTCCTGCGCCACCTTGATGCCCTCGACCATCATCGCCGCGATCAGCACGCCGCGCTGGTAGAACACCGTATCGAACTCGCCGGGGGCTGCCTGCGACTTGCCGGCGTCGACGACGAGCTTCTTGATGTCCTGCATCGCCTTGGCGTCGTTGTTCGGGAAGCTCCAAGACACCGACCGGTAGCCCTTGCCGGCCTCGCCGACGAGCTTCAGGTCTGCGTCATGACCCGCCCACCAGATGCCGAGGAACTGGTTCATCGGATACTTGGTCTTGGCGGCTTCGGTCAGTGCGCCGCCGTTCATGGCGCCCCAGCCCCACATCAGCACGAAGTCGGGCTTTTCGCGGCGAATCTGCAGCCACTGCGCCGACTGGTTCTGCATCTCCTTGAGGCCGACCGGGATCGGCAGCAGGGTGAAGCCGTGCTTGGCGGCCAGCGCCTCCATCAGCGGGATCGGCTCCTTGCCGTAGGGATGGTCGAGATGCAGCAGCGCGACCTTCTTGCCCTTGAGGTTGTCGAGATTACCGTCGGCAATCGTGTTGAGCAGGATCGAGGCGCCATCCCAATAGGAAGACGGCGGATTGAAGGCCCATTCGAAGGTCTTGCCGTCTTGCATGGCGGAGAACCCGTAGCCGGGCGCCAGGATCGGGATCTTGTCGACATGCGACTTGGGCAGAACCTGCAGCGTGATGCCGGTGGACCAGGGCTGGGTGACGACCGCGTTGCCCTTGGTCTTCTCGTAGCACTCGACACCCTTCTCGGTGTTGTAGCCCGTCTCGCACTCCGAGCCGTCGAGCTTCACCCCGTTGAGGCCGCCGTCGCGCTCGTTGAGCATGGTGAGGTAGTCGAGCTGGCCATTGGCGAGCGGCGTGCCGCTCGTGGCAAACGGGCCGGTGCGATAGGACAGGTTCGGCACGTGCAGCACGTCCTGCGCAAAGGCCGGAGCGGCGAATGCGCCGGCGACCAGCACGCTCGTCGCCAGAAGCGCGGATTTCAGGATAGTCCTCATTCTCATTTCCTCCACTTGTCCGTTTCCCATAATTGGCGGGGCGAACCGGCCCCGTTTTACTGCGGCTTTCGCCGCGATCAGCACCGTCCCTCAGTGGGGGAACGGCCAGATGATGAGCTTCTCCCTGAGGACCGCCCAGAACCGCGCCAGCCCGTGCGGCTCGACGATCAGGAAGAAGATGATAAGCGCTCCCACGATCATGATGTTGATATGCTCGACCGTCGAGGAACTGATCGGAATGCCGAGCGCGCCCGGCAGGTAGCTGAGCACCACCGGCAGCGCCACGATCAGCATCGCGCCGAGATAATTGCCCAGGATCGAGCCGAGGCCCCCGATGATAGCGATGAACAGCACGCGGAACGACAGCGGGATGTCGAACAGATTGGGCTCCGCGGCACCCCGCCACAGGAAGACGAACAACGCTCCCGCGATACCGACAATGTAGGACGAGACGAAGAAGGCCGAGAGCTTCGCCCTCATCAGATTGATGCCGACGAGCTCGGCGGCGATGTCCATGTCGCGCACGGATTTCCACATGCGCCCGATGCGCCCGCGGGTGATGTTGATGGCGAAGATCGTCACGATGGTGACCACGGCCAACACGACATAGTACTGCGTGATCGCCTTGGCGTTCGGCCCCGCGATTACGATGCCGAACATCTCGATGGTCGGCACCTGGATCGCACCCGAGGCCGAGTAGTTGTAGAGCCAGGCCCATTTCTCGAACAGCCACACGAGGAAGAACTGCGCCGCGAGCGTGGCGATGGCCAGGTAGAAGCCCTTGATCCTGAGCGAAGGAACACCGAAGGCGACGCCGACGGCCGCCGAGAAGAAGCCCGACAGCGCGATCGCGACCAGAAGGTTCACTTCGGGAAAGATCGTGATGATCTTGTAGCAGGCATAGGCGCCGACCCCCATGAACGCCCCTGTGCCGAGCGAGAGCTGGCCGGCATAGCCGGTGAGGATGTTGAGCCCGAGCGCCGCGAGCGTGTAGATCAGTACTGGAATCAGCAGCGCCTTGAACGCGAACTCATTGGCGGTGAGCGGCAGGACGACGAAGGCGAAGGCGAGGATGATGCCGAGCAGGACTGCGTCCTGCCGGACTGGAAACAGCGCGTGGTCGGCTTCATAGGTGGTCTTGAACTGGCCGGCGGTTCTGTAGAGCATCTGGTCCTCACACCCGCTCGATGATGCGTTCGCCGAACAGACCCTGCGGCCGGAACAGCAGCACGACCAGGGCCAGGACGAAGGCGAACCAGGTCTCGGTGTTGCCGCCGAGCAGCGGCTGGCCCCAATAGATCTCGAACAGCTTTTCCAGAATGCCGATCGCGAGTCCGCCGACGATGGCGCCAAGCACGCTTTCCAGCCCGCCCAGCATCAGCACCGGCAGCGCCTTGTAGGCGATCACCTCCAGTGCGAAGGAGACGCCCGCGCGGGAGCCCCAGACGATGCCCGTCGCCAGCGCGATGACGCCGGCGATGAACCAGACGACCACCCAGATGGTCGACAGCGAGATGCCGACGGACAGCGCGGCCTGGTGGTCGTCGCCAAGCGCGCGGATGGCGCGGCCCATCTTCGACTTGTTGAGGAAGAGCAGCAGCGCGGCGACAAGGACGACCGCTCCGACGACCGCCGTCACGTCGCGCTGCTCGATCGAGAGGAAGCCGCCGAAAGGTTCGAATTCCCAGGAGCCGGTCGGAATGCCGAGTTCCCGGGTGATCATCACCTTGTTCTCGCCGCCGAAGATGATCTCGCCGAAGCCGATCAGGAACAGCGTGATGCCGATGGTTGCCATGAACAGGATGATGTCGGGCTGGTTGACCAGCGGCCTGAGCACCACGCGCTCGATCGAGACCGCAAGCAGGAACATGACGCCGAGCGTCAGCGGCAGCGCCAGCCACGCCGGCACGCCCTTCTCGTGCAGGCCGACCAAGGTCAGCGCCGCGAAGACGACCATGATGCCTTGCGCGAAGTTGAAGATGCGCGACGACTTGTAGATCAGCACGAAGCCCAGCGCGATCAGCGCGTAGAGCACGCCGGAGACGAGCCCTTCCCACAAAACCTGCATGAGGAAGTCGGGCGCGCCAAACATATCGGCGAACGGTTTGATCAGGACGTCATACAGCATCTTAGAGGATCCCGTGGATGCGCGCGTGGTAGAGGAGCAGTATGGTCTTGGCATCGCGGATTTCGTTCCGCGCCACCATGGCGAGCGCTTCGTCGAACGCGATCTCCAGAACCTCGATGTTCTCGTTCTCGCCTTCCGCTCCGCCGCCTGCAGTAGGGCGGTCGGCGGGGTCGAATTCGGCGATGAAGAAGTGAAGACGCTCGGTCACGGATCCGGGACTCATGAAGATGTCGAACACTTCACGTGCCTCGCCGATGCGGTAACCAGTCTCCTCCGCAACCTCCCGGCGGATTGCAGCGCCCGGATCGTCGCCATCCAGCAGGCCGGCGGCCGTTTCGATCATCCATCCGGCACCACCGTTCAGGAAGGCCGGCAGGCGGAACTGTCGGGTCAGGACGACGGTGCCGCGCTCGCGGTTGTAGAGCAGGATCGTCGCGCCGTTGCCGCGATCGTAGGCCTCGCGAAGCTGGGACTGCCATGTCCCGTCGGCGAGCCTCAAATCGAAGGCGTATCGGCTGAGGAAATACCAGTTGTCCGAAAGCAGCGTGACGTCGCGCACCCGCACACCCGTCAGATCCTCGGGAGGGAAATGAGACATCGACGTGGGTTGCGGGCGCGCGCTCACGGTAGGGTCCTCACCCTGCCAGCTGCGGGAACAGGCCGAGCAGGCCGACGACGATGAGGTAGATCGCCACGATGTAGTTGAGCAGGCGCGGCATCAGGAGGATGAGCACGCCGGCTATCAGCGAGACGAGAGGGGTAAGGGGAAGGTTTCCGAGGTCCATGTTCGTTCCTTTCAGTGCGCGACGCCGAGATAGGCGTCGATGACGTCCTGGTTGGACTTGACCTCCTCCGGCGTGCCGTCGGCGATCTTGCGTCCGTAGTCGAGAACGACCACACGGTCCGAAAGGTCCATCACCACGCCCATGTCATGCTCGATCAGCGCGATCGTGGTGCCGCGCTGCCGGTTGACCTCGAGGATGAAGCGGCTCATGTCCTCTTTTTCCTCGAGATTCATGCCGGCCATCGGCTCGTCGAGCAGCAGCAGCGACGGCTCCATCGCCAGCGCCCGGCCGAGCTCCACCCGCTTCTGCAGGCCGTAGGGCAGCTTGCCGACGGGCGTGCGGCGGATGTGCTGGATTTCGAGGAAATCGATGATCTCCTCGACTGCCTTGCGGTGCTCGATCTCCTCCGCCAGCGCCGGTCCGTGCCACAGCATCTGCCAGCCCAGCCCGCGCTTCATCATCACCGATCGGCCGGTCATGATGTTGTCGAGCGTCGACATGCCCTTGAACAGCGCGACGTTCTGGAAGGTGCGGGCGATCCCCTGCCCCACGGCATGGTGCGGCTTCATGCCGACGCGCTCCCTGCCGCGGAAGACGATCGTGCCCTTCTGCGGCGTGTAGAAGCCGTTGATGACGTTGAGCATCGACGTCTTGCCGGCGCCGTTGGGGCCGATGATGGCGCGGATCTCGCCCTTGCGGATGTCGAACGAGATGTCGGTGATTGCCTTCACCCCGCCGAAGGCGAGCGAGACGTTGCGCAGGTTGAGCAGCACCTCGCCGTCGGCCATGCCTTCCAGCTTGGACGCGAAATCCCTGGGGTCCACCGGCCGGTTCATTCCGCAGCCTCCCGCACCGGTTCGGCCGTCCCGCCATAGGTGGGCGCGTCGACGATCCTGACCGTCGCGGCGATCTTCGCCTTGCGGCCGTCCTCGTAGGTGATCTCGGTCTCGACGCGCTTGGATGTCGAGCCGTCGTAGAGCGCCTCGATCAGTTCGCCATAGCGCTCGGCGATGAAGGAGCGACGCACCTTCTGGGTGCGGGTCAGCTCGCCGTCGTCCGCGTCGAGCTCCTTGTGCAGCACGAGGAAGCGCCGGATCTGCGAGGCGGCCATCATCGGCTCGGTCGCAAGCTTGCGGTTCGCCGCATCGACATGCTCGGCGACCATCTTGTAGACATCCGGATGGTTGGCGAGCTCCTGGTAGGAAGCATAGGCGACATTGTTGCGCTCGGCCCAGGAGCCGACCGACTGCAGGTCGATATTGACGAAGACGGCGCAGAAATCGCGCCCGTCGCCGAAGGCCACCGCCTCCTTGATGTCGGGGAAGAATTTCAGCGCGTTCTCGATGTATTTCGGCGCGAACAGCGCGCCCGACTTCATCCGCCCCACATCCTTGGCGCGGTCGATGATCTTGAGATGCCCGTCGGCATTGAAGAAGCCGGCATCGCCCGTCTTCACCCAGCCGTCCGGCGTCTTGGTCTCCGCGGTCGCCTGATCGTTCTTGTAGTAGCCGATAAAGGTGCCATCGGAACGGTAGAGCACCTCGCCATTGTCGGCGATCCTGATCTCGACGCCCGGCGACGGCAGCCCGACCGTATCGGCCTGGATCTGACCGTCCGGCTGCGCGGTGATGTAGACCGTCGCCTCCGTCTGCCCGTAGAGCTGCTTCAGGTTCAGCCCGATCGCGCGGTAGAAGCGGAAGAGCTCCGGCCCGATCGCTTCGCCGGCGGTGTAGGCGACGCGCAGCCGCGACAGGCCCATGCGGTTCTTCACCGGCCCGTAGACCAGGAACTCGCCCAGCGCATATTTCAGCCGGTCCCACGCGCCGACGCTCTCGCCGTTGAGGATCTTCTCGCCGACTTTGCGGGCATGCGCCGTGAAGGTGTCGAACATCCGCTTCTTGGTCCGGCCGGCGTCCTCCATCCGCACCATCATCGCGGTGAGCAGGCCCTCGAACACGCGCGGCGGCGCGAAGAAGTAGGTCGGCGCGATCTCGCGTCGGTCTTCCGTCACCGTCTCCGGGCTTTCCGGGCAGGCGACGCAGAAGCCGGCCGTGTAGGACTGCGAGTAGGAGAACACGTGGTCGCCCACCCAGGCGAGCGGCAGGTAGGCGATCGTCGTCTCGTTCTCGGTAAGGTGGTCGAAAGCGTTGCCGTGCAGTGCCGACTTCACTAGATTGTCGTTGGAGAGCATCACGCCTTTCGGCCGCCCGGTGGTGCCGGACGTGTAAAGCATGATGCCGAGATCCGAGCCCCTCCCCTTGGCGATCTCTGCCAGCCAGGCTTCGGCGGCGCCGTCGATCTTGAGCCGCGTTAGGCCGGCCTCGCGCACCTTCTCGTAGTCGTGCAGGCGCTTCGGGTCGTAGTCGCGCATGCCGCGCGGCTCGTCGTAGACGATCTCGTGCAGCGACGGCACCTTGTCCGCGATCGAGAGGAGCTTGTCGACCTGCTCCTGGTCCTCCACGACGGCGAAGCGGACCTCGGCGTGGTCGAGCACGTAAGCCATCTCCTCGGCGACCGAGTCGGCATAGACCGGCACCGGTATGCCGCCCAGCGCCTGGACCGCGGCGAATGTCCAGTAGAGACGCGGGCGGTTCGAACCGACCACGGCGACCTTGTCGCCGCGCACGACGCCGATCGCCTGCAGGCCGAGCGACAGCGCCCGCACCTCGGCAAGCTGCTCCTTCCAGGTCCAGCTCTGCCAGATGCCGTAGTTCTTGAAGCGCATCGCGGGGCGGCCAGCGAAGCGCTCGGCGTTCCACAGCAGATACTTCGGAAACGTATCAAGCGGCCTTTCGGCGGCAGACGCCGTCGAATCCATCTCGCCAACTCCTCCCGGCCCGCATTATTCGCGGTTTGTCCGGATTTTGATGCCCGTATGACAGACGCGCAACCTATCTTTCGAAGTAGATGGCGCCGCCAGCCGGGTCCAATCCGGTGACTGTTCCTCGAAGGGTAGACTTTCACGTTGCGGCCTGCGGTTCAACGCCGCCATTGACAGACAGGCCGGGGAATTGTCAGTTAGCGCTGCGCCAATCATTGTCCGCGATCACGCGGAGGGCGTGCGCCGGCCGGCAAAATCAATCGTCTTCGTAGTTTCCAAGCGCTTCGACGTCGAAGACGACGATTCGCGAATGCTCGACGCGCAGCAGACCCTCGGCCTCCAGCGCCTGCAGGCTCTTGCTGACGACCGGCCGCGACACGCCCGCCAGCAGGCCGAGCTCCTCCTGCCCGATCTCGATTTCCGGCTTGGTGACCGGATAAAGGATTGGATTGAAGAACCAGGAGATGTTGCGCGCCACCCGCGCCTTGGGCGACAGGATGCGGTCATATTCGATCGTTGCGATGAACTGGCCCATGCGCTCGTTCAGCTGCCGGACGAGGAAGCGGTTGAAGCCGGTCGAATTCTCGTAGAGCCACATGAAGGTGGCGCGCGGCATCATCGCCAGCCGCGTGTCGGCGATCGCCACCAGATCGTATTTGCGAGGCTCGTCCTTGAGGACCGATCCCTCGCCGAACCAGCCGCCCGCGCCCGCGCCTGCGAACGTCATCGCCTTGCCGCTGGCCGAGATGGCGCTGATCTTGACCAGGCCGCTGATCACCCCGGTCCAGTGGTCCAGCTTGTCGCCGCGATGGCAGATATAGCCGCCCTTCGAGAACTGCTTCTCGATCACCCCGCGGCGCGCACGCTCGATCTCCTCGGAAGTAAGCTCCCGGGCCCAGATGGCGTTGCGGACGAAATCGTCCCTGGTTTCCTTCATCGACTGCTATGTTGGCCAAGGCGGCCGTAAATGCAAATCCACCGATCAGGCGGCGCGGGCGACCACGTTCGCCGTGGGGATGATCGTCAGCGGCGCCGGCTCGCCCTTCGCAGGCTTGCCGAACAAAAGCCGCTGCTCGGCCGGCGTCGCATGGAAGAACGGATAGCGCCGCAGCGTCTTCTGCAGATTGATGGCACAGTTCGAGTCGTAGAGCATGACCGGCACGGTGAACGGCGGATAGGCCCGCGGCTCGCCGACCTGCACGGCGCCGAAGATTCGGCGATAGAAGGCCGTATGCTCCTCGCGCACCACGCAGATGCAGCTCGTGGTGTCGAAATACGAATTGGCGGCCACAGCCAGGCGCAGCGTCACATAGGGTAGCGCCGGAAAGACGCCGACGATCGACGGATCGGCCGCGAACAGGGTCGGGTTGATGAAGGTCTCGCCCCGCCGCAGCCGCGGTCCGATGATATCCTCGAAGGTGCTCATGATCGACGAATACGGTTCGGCCGCGGTCATGTGATGGACGCGCACCGTCGAGATGAGCTGATCTTCGAGCCAGACGCCGAAGCGGTAGCTGTTGGGCGTCTCGTCATATGCGTCGGTTGTGACGCCGTCCGCGGATTCGGGCACGAACCCGTGTGCGCGATAGGCGCGGTAACGCAGCCGGCAGATCGCCTCGAAGTCCTCGCCGCTGTCGCAGCGACGGTATTCGATGCGTTCGAGCATGGCCGAGACCTGTGCAACGAAGCCGGAAGGCTTCACGTCCACATCAAGCGACTGCGCCACAGCGCGCAGCGCTGTACCATCCGTAATCATGCCGATCATCCCCGAAACCCGCCGTATGAGGACGTTAGGAAAATCGCCATCGTAGTAAAGCCGAAAATGGTATTTCGTGCGTTTACCTATAGTTAACCTTAACGAACGGTAAATTTTCGCTAAATTTTAGCGGCTTTGGCTGAAGTGGGCGGGATTCCGGGAGAACGGGCGCGATCGCGTTGCGTTTCGTCGCGATCTTTGTGCTAGGCGGAGAGGTGGCGCGGGGAACGGCGGACAGCCTGGATATCCTTCGCGAAGGGCCAGGTGGTGGTCGACATCGTCTCGATGCCCGAGGCCGACAGGGCCGAGCCGAACAGGAACCCCTGCACCAGGTCCGGCTTCACGTCGAGGGCGAGCACCTTGAGCTGCTCGAACGTCTCCACACCTTCGATCGTGACCGAGAGGCCGAGCGGCCGCGACAGGTTCACGACGCCGCGCAGCAGGTCGAGCGAACGCTCGTTGCGGGTGATGTCCTCGATGAAGGACCGGTCGATCTTGACCTTGTCGAGCGGCAGCGTGTGCAGGTAGCTCAGGCTCGAATAGCCGGTGCCGAAGTCGTCGAGCGCGATGCGAACGCCCAGCGCCTTCAGTTCCTCGAGGAGCACGCGCGTCGACGACTTGTCGTCCAGAAGCGCGGTCTCCGTGACCTCGATCTCCATACGGTCGGGCGCAAGGCCCGCTTCCGTCAACGCCTCCCTCACCAGGGCGACGATGTTCCTGCTGCGGAAATCCTTGGCGGACAGGTTGATCGAGACGCGGATATGCTCCGGCCACTTGGCGCATTCGGCGCTGGCCGCCTTGAGCATGAACTCGCTGATCGCCGAGATGATGCCCATCTCCTCGGCGAGCGGGATGAAGACGCCCGGCGAGACCGGTCCGATCTCGGGGTGGTCCCAGCGGCAGAGGGCCTCGCAGCTGGCGATCCGCATCGTGTCCATCGCCACGATCGGCTGGTAGACGACACGCAGCAGCTTGTTCTCGACGGCATGGCGCAGGTCCGCCTTGAGCACCTGGCGGTTGCGGAACTCCGCATCCATCGTCGCCTCGAAGACCTGCCAGCCGTTCTTGCCGAACTCCTTGGCCTTGTAGAGTGCAAGGTCCGCCTTGACGAACATCGAATCGACGTTGGTTTCGCTCACCTTTGCCAGCACGGCGCCCGCGCTCGCCTGTATCCGCAGCGAATGCCCCGCCACGTCGACCTCGCCCTGCAGCGCCTCGAAGATGCGCGCGAGCTCGGCATGCAGCACTTCGGTGCTCTCGACCTCGTCGAAATAAAGCATGAACTCGTCGCCGCCGAAGCGGCTGATCTTGACGTTGTCGCGGGCAAGCCCCGCGAGCTTCTGCGCCACCGAGTAGATCATCCCGTCGCCGACCGGATGGCCGAGCGTGTCGTTGATGTTCTTGAAGTCGTCGAGATCGATCACGGCGAGCGCGCAAGTCCGCTTCTGATCGCCGCTGATGAGATATTCCCCGACCATCTCGTGGAAATAGGCGCGGTTCGGCAGCCCGGTGAGGTTGTCGTAGCGCGCCATGTAGCGGATCTTCTCTTCCGCCTCGACGCGCGCCGTCACGTCCTCGAAGGTGATGACGCCGAGCTCGTCGCGGCCCTCGCGGGCCGAGAATTCGAAGTGTCGCCCGTTGGTGAAGTTCACCAGGAGCTTCCGGTCGCGACCGTCGCGCAGCGCGCGCGCCAGCTGCGTTTCGACGTAGTGCGAATCGCGCATCGACAGCAGCCCGCCGGCGACGCCGCGCATCAGCAGCGCCTTCAGCGTTCGGCCGAGCAGCTTGTCGGGCGAAGAAACCGAGAACAGGTCGGCGGCCTCGGCGTTCGCCACGGCGACGCGGCCGCTGCCGTCGAGCATCACCAGGCCGTGCGACATCGTGTTGAGGGCGCGGTCGAAGCGCATCGCCAGCCCCTTCGCCTTCCTCTCCTCGCTGATGGCGGTGAACAGCACAGTTCGCACCGTCCTGGCCATCTTGACGATGGTGAACATGAACGGGACGACCAGCAGGCCGAGCGCGAAGTGGTAGATGTCGCCCTTCAGCATGAAGCCGGCCGCGATCGGCACGATCACCGAAAGCGACAGGATCACCACCATCTTGCGGGAGCCGAAGTTGCGGCCTGCGATGGTTACCGTCATCGCGAGCACGAGCGACATTCCGGCAAGCTCGCCGAAGAGGTCGGGCACCAGATAGAGGCAGCAGAAGGTGAACAGACCGACGGCCAGGCCCTGAATGGTGCCTGCCACGATATAGTAGCGCTCCCATTCGAGGGCCGACTTGTAGGTCAGGATCTTAGAAGGATCGACGCGGCGCAGCGCGTAGTAGCGGCCGACGGCGGCGGCGACCAGCATCAGGGTGAGGACGAGATAGATCGGCTGCTGCGTCTTCCAGAGGACGAGCGATCCGATCAGCCCCTGCGCGAACGCGCCGACGAGCAGGACACTCGTCTCGTCGAACAGCGACCTGACGAAGCCAATGTAGACGTCCTCTGAGATGTCGTCAGTTTTGTTTTTTTTCATCGACTGCGCGGCCGCGGAAGCTTCGCGGTTATGACATGGCCGTCTTAAGAAAGCCTTAGACGACGATGCGGCGCAAGCCCACGGCGGCTTATTCCGCCGCCTGAAGCACCGGCTTGGGCGGCGGGGAGACGAGACGATCGATCAGCCGCGCCCGCTCGCCCCTCGCCTTTTCGACATTGCGCATCTTGACGTGACCGTAGCCGCGAATGAGCGCGGGAACCGAAGCGAGCGCCACGGCCGCGTCGACCGAAAGCGGCGAAAGGTGCTTTTCGATCAGGTCGAGGTCGGCCTCGTAATCCGCGATCAGCCTGCGCTCCATCTTGCGCTCGGCGGTGTAGCCGAAGACGTCGAACGCGGTGCCGCGTAGTCCCTTGAAGGCGGCAAGCACGCCAAACCCCTTCATCATCCAAGGCCCGAAGGAGGATTTCCGCGGCAGGCCGTCCGCCCCCTTGCGGCCGAGGACGGGCGGCGCGAGGTGGAATTCGAGCCGGTCGAAATCCTGGAATTGGGATGCGAGCTGCTTGCGGAAGGACCCGTCGGTATAGAGCCGGGCAACCTCGTACTCGTCCTTGACCGCCATCAGCTTGAAGAGGTTGCGCGCAGCGGTCTCCGTCACGGCGGTCGACCCCGCGACAACGGCGGCCTCCGCCTTGCGCAGCCTGTCGATGCGCTCGGCGTAGCGTCGCGCATAGGCCGCGTTCTGGTAGGACGTCAGGAACTCGACCCGCTTCGCGACGATCTCGTCCAGCGTCTGCGCCAGCGGCGCGGCCGCCGCGCCCTGCACCGACTGCACGAGCTTGCGAACCGTTTCCGGATCGTGCGCGGCGCGGCGCCCCCAGCGGAACGCGGCGACGTTCATCTTCACCGCCTCGCCATTGAGCTCGATCGCCTTCTCGACCGCCTCCGCCGACACCGGCAGGCCGCCGTGCTGGTAGGCGAAGCCGAGCATGAACATGTTCGCGCCGACCGAGTTGCCGAACAGCGTCGCCGCACTGCGGGTGGCATCGAAGAAATGCGCCTTGTCGTCGCCAACCGCCTGCCGGATCGCCTTCTTCAGCCGCTCTGTCGGCAGCGAGAAGTCGGTCGAGCGCGTGAAGTCGCCGGGCATCACTTCCGCCGTATTGGCGACGAAGAGCGTGCGGCCCTCGCGCGCCGAGGCGAGCACCTTCTTCGCGCCGGAAACCACCAGGTCGCAGCCCAGCACGAGGTCGGCCTTGCCGGCCGAGACGCGGATCGCGCTGATGTCGTCCGGCGTGGGCGCGATGCGGACATGCGAGAACACCGCCCCGCCCTTCTGGGCAAGGCCGGCCATGTCGATCATGCCGCAGCCCTTGCCCTCGAGATGCGCCGCCATGCCGAGGATCGCGCCGATCGTCACCACGCCGGTGCCGCCGATGCCGTCGACGACACAGGCCCAGCCGCCCTGGCCGAGCGGAAAGAGCGCCGGCTCAGGCACGCCAGCCAGGGGATCCGATGCATTGGCCACGCCCTCGGCCTTGCGCAGCTTCGCGCCATGCACTGTCACGAAGGACGGGCAGAAGCCGTTGACGCAGGAGAAATCCTTGTTGCAGCTCGACTGGTCGATGCGGCGCTTGCGGCCGAACTCGGTCTCGACCGGCTGCACGGAGACGCAGTTCGACTTCACGCCGCAGTCGCCGCAGCCTTCGCAGACCAGCTCGTTGATGATGACCCGCTTGTCGGGGTCGGGGAACGTGCCGCGCTTGCGGCGCCTGCGCTTCTCGGCGGCGCAGGTCTGGTCGTAAAGCAGCACCGAGACGCCCTTCACGTCGCGCAACTCGCGCTGCACCGCGTCGAGGTCGTCGCGATGGCTGAAGCTGACGCCGGCCGGGAATTCGGCCTTGCCGGCATATTTGCCGGGCTCGTCGGTGACGACGGCGATGCGGTCGACACCCTCGGCGCGCACCTGCCGGGCGATCATGTCGACGGTGAGGTTGCCCTCGTGCGGCTGGCCGCCGGTCATCGCGACGGCGTCGTTGTAGAGGATCTTGTAGGTAATGTTCGCCTTCGAGGCGAGCGCGAAGCGGATCGCCAGCGAGCCGGAATGGTTGTAGGTCCCGTCGCCGAGGTTCTGGAACATGTGCTCGCGCTTGGAGAACGGCGCCTGGCCGATCCACTGCGCGCCCTCCCCGCCCATGGCGGTGAAGCCGACGGTCGAGCGGTCCATCCACAACGCCATGAAATGGCAGCCGATACCGGCGCCCGCGATCGAGCCCTCCGGCACCTTGGTCGAAGAATTGTGCGGGCAGCCCGAGCAGAAATAGGGCGTGCGGTTGGAGACGTCCTTGGTGTCGGCCAGCATCGCCTGGAACTGTTTGAGCTGCGCGACCCGCGCGGCGATCTCTTCCGAATGGCCGATGCTCTTCAGCACCCGCTCACCGATGGCGATGGCGATGTCGTTGGGATCGAGCGCACCCTTGGCCGGGAAGAGCCATTCTCCGCGCGCATCCTTCTTGCCCTCGATCAGCGGCTGCATCGCTGTGCCGTAGAGGTTCTCCCGCATCTGCACTTCGATCAGCGAGCGCTTCTCCTCGACAACCAGGACGGTCTCGAGGCCGCGGGCGAATTCCGAGATGTGCTCGACGTCCAGCGGCCAGGGAGCCGCGACCTTGAACAGCCTGAGACCGATCTGCGCCGAGCGCGCCTCGTCGATGCCGAGGTCGTCGAGCGCCTGGCGCACGTCGAGATAGGATTTGCCGACAGTGATGATGCCGATCTTCGGCGCGCTGCCGCCCGAATAAATGATCTTGTTCAGCCCGTTGGCGCGGATGAAGGCCGCCGCCGCCGCGCGCTTGTAGACGTGCAGCCGTTCTTCCTGGCCCATCTGGTCAAGCTCGTGGCGGATGCTGAGCCCGCCCGGCGGCAGGTCGATCTCGGGCAGCACGATGTTCAGCCTGTCGAGAGATACATCCACCGACGCCGTCGATTCGATGTTGTCCTTGACGCACTTGATCGCCGTCCAGGTGCTGGAGAACCGGGACATGGCAAAGCCGTAGAGGCCGTAGTCGATCAGTTCCTGCACGCCGGCCGGATTGAGGATCGGCATCATCGTGTCGACAAAGAGAAACTCGGTCGCATGCGCGTTGGTCGATGATTCGGCCGTGTGGTCGTCACCCATCAGCGCCAGCACGCCGCCGTTCTTCGAGGTGCCGGCGAGGTTGGCGTGGCGGAACACGTCGCCCGAGCGGTCGACGCCCGGTCCCTTGCCGTACCAGACGGAGAACACGCCGTCGTGCTTGCCTTCGCCTAGGAGTTCGGTCTGCTGAGAGCCCCAGACCGCGGTGGCGGCAAGCTCCTCGTTGAGACCGGGCTGGAAGACGATGCTGGAGGCTTCGAGCTGCTTTTTCGCCCGCCAGAACTGCTGGTCGAGGCCGCCGAGCGGCGAACCGCGATAGCCCGAGACGAAGCCTGCCGTGTCCAGCCCGAGGCGTCGATCGCGCTCGCGCTGCATAAGCAGCATCCTGACGATCGCCTGCGCGCCCGACAGAAAGATTCGTTCCTTGGAAAGGTCGAACTTGTCTCCGAGCGTCACGTCGTGAAGCGTCATCAACGGTCTCCTGCGGACGGCTGGGTATCACCTGACCGCCCTCCGTCAAAGTAGTGTTTCTGTGGCGGTCGACAACGTCAAACGAAATCAACGCGATCCGCAAAAGAGCAATCGCCGTCACGGATGCAGCTATCCAATGAATATTTTATGTCGCCGGGATGATGGCCGGCGAAATTTCCTGAGCCACAATCCGGTGTGCTCAACCCCGGCCGGGACAGCCCGCCTCGTTGGTGACGTCGAGCTTGCCGTCGGGACGGCCCTGCAGCTCCGGATTCGGCGTATAGACCGGCCCGACGACGAGGGGACGATCAGGCAGCACCTCCTGGTCCAGGTTGGACGTGATCGTCGTCTCGATTTCCTGCCGCACGGCCGCGTCCGGTCCCTCGATCCGGATCGTGACCGCATAGGGATGGTCCTTGCGAACGCAGCGCAGCGGCGGGCTTTCCAGCACCGCCTTGTCCAGCTTCGGCCAGATTCGCTGCCGCACCACGATAGGCTGTCCTCCGGCCGGATCCTCGAAGCTGGCAACGGCGGTCTGCCCGTCCTCGACCGGCCCCAGCGGCTTGAGCGTCACCAGATAGGTTGCGGTGGCGACCCGGTAGTTGAAGACGAACAGCTTGCCCGAAATCGCGAACAGCTTGCCGGGCCGGCTCTCGTCGCGGCAAGCCCCAAGCGCCAGCAGCGCGGCGGCGACCGCAAGGGCTAAAGATCTACGCATCGACCTGCCTTCCTTCGCCGCCACGACGGCGGCGGTAGTGCCGCCGGGCCTTCCGCCGGTTTCCGCACACGGTCATGTCGCACCAGACACGGCTGCCGTTGCGGCTTCTGTCCAGGAAGAGCCAGCCGCAATTGCCGCAGATGCGGATGCGCCGCCGCATGTCGGGAGCGAGCAGCGACAGCGCCGAGACCGCGACGGCGGCCTCGAGTTCGATCGTTCCCTGCCCTGCTTTCGGCCCGGCATGATCGGCCGCAAGCATCACGGGCGCCGCCGCGAGAGCGCGCGCGCAATGGTCGAGCAGCGGGGCCAGACGTTCGGACTGGACGGCGCCGCTCGCCGACGCGTCCCTGAACAACGCATCCGTCGCCTCGCGCAGCGCAACGATCCGCGGCTTCGCGCCTGTCGGATCGGAAACCGCCAGCGTGTTGCCGCCGATCTCTTCGGCGCGGAATGCCGTCGCCGCCCTGGCGAAACGCACGATCTCGTCGTGCTGCTCGAACCGGTCGAACGTCCGGTGCGGATCGTCGCGCAGCACCACCGTGTTCGCCACGTCGAGCGCAAGCACTTCGCCCGAGAACCGGTGTGGGGTCCAGATCGTCTCCATGTCGAAAATCTAACTTGTAAAATGGCTCTTGCAAGTTAGTTTGTGAGGAAACGTTCCTTGCGGCGACAGAAGACCTCCCGTCGCCATGGGTCCTGCGCCGACGCCGATGGCTTATTTCCTGCAGCAGATCCTGAACGGCGTGCATATCGGCGCGATCTACGCCCTGCTCGCCTTCGGCTATGCGATGACCTACGGCGTGCTCCGGCGCGCGAATCTGGCGCATGGCGCGATCTTCGCCTTTGGCGGGCAAGTCGGCATCCTCGCCACCGTGTTCGGCTGGAACGTGCTGTGGCTGACGCTTCCCGCCGCGCTGGGGTTCGGCGTGGTCCTCGCCTTCGCCTTTGCCGGCCTCGCCTCCCACCTGATCTCCCGCGCGGTGCTCGAACCTTTGCGCACCGGCAATCCGAACACGATCGTCGCCGCCACCCTCGGCGTCGCGATCGTCCTCATGGAGCTTGGACGCCTGGCGATGGAGAGCCGCGATCTCTGGCTGCCCCCGATCCTTGCCCGGACCATCGTCTTCTGGCGCGACGGCGCGTTCCTGGTGACGCTGACCGCGATACAGCTCGTCGACATCGCGATCGTGATTCTCTCAATCGCGATCGCGGCGATCTGGCTCGTCCGGTCGCGCTTCGGCCGCGACTGGCGCGCGATCTGCGACGACCCGCTGGCCGCCGCCATGTGCGGCGTCGACGCGCGACGGACATTCCGCACCACGGTCGTCGCAAGCGGCATGCTCGCGGCGATGGCCGGCGTGCTGGCAGCGATCCACTTCGGCAACATCAGCTTCGACACCGGCCTCGTCTTCGGTCTGAAGGTGCTGTTCGTCGCCGCTCTCGGCCTCGGCGGCTCGCCGCTCGCCGCGGCACTCGGAGCGGCCGGCGTCGGCATCGCGGAATCGCTGTGGACCGGCTACTTCGCCGGCGAGTGGCGCGACGCCGGCATCTTCTCCGCGCTCATCCTCCTGCTGGTGCTTCGCTCGGTCGATCTCGCGCGCGACCGGAACGTCTGAATTCCGCAGCGATATGCGACCAAAGTCGTGGCGGACTCGTAGTTTCACCATGCTGTTTCGCAGTGCACAAAAGTGTTAGGCACCGCTCCGACAATGCGACGATGCGAATCGGCGCTTGTTTCGTGTGCGTATTTTCGGCACTAGGAGACAGCGGCGGAGATCGCAAAGCGACACGACGCGTGACATGGGAGGAAGATTGATGGCGGGGCTTCTGGCTCTCTCGCGCCTGATCGACGGACTCAACGAATTCATCGGCAAATGGATATCGTGGGCGATTCTCGCCGCGGTCCTGATCAGCGCAATCAATGCGATTATCCGCAAGACGCTCAATACGTCTTCGAACGCCTGGCTGGAGATGCAGTGGTATCTCTACGGCGCGGCATTCCTGCTCGCGGCTGCTTACACGCTGAAGCAGAACGAGCATATCCGTATCGACATCGTCTACGGCGCCTTCTCGCGCCGGGTGCAGCACTGGATCGACCTGCTCGGGCACGTCTTCTTCCTGATGCCCTTCGTTCTTTTGATGATCTACTACTTCGTCCCCTACTTCCTCCTGTCCTTCCGCTCCGGCGAGGTCTCCACGAATGCCGGCGGCCTGATCATCTGGCCGGCGAAGCTGCTGCTGCTGATCGGCTTCAGCCTGCTTGGGCTGCAGGGCATCTCGGAGATCATCAAGAAGATCGCCATCATGAGAGGCGACATGGAGGACCCCAACCCCTTCATCTCGGCGCATGAGGCCGCCGAGCTCGAAGCCAAGGCGCTGGCCGAGGAGCTCAAGCAATGATGGAGTTCATCGCCCAGAACATGGCGCCGATCATGTTCTTCTCGCTGATCATCTTCCTTCTCATCGGCTACCCCGTCGCCTTCGCGCTCGCCGCGAACGGCCTGCTGTTCTTCTTCATCGGCGTCGAACTCGCGCCGCTGTCGAACGGCTCGATCAACCTGTCATGGCCGCTGCTCTATGCCTTGCCCGAGCGCTTCTACGGCGGCGTGATGGCCAACGAGACGCTGCTTGCGATCCCCTTCTTCACCTTCATGGGCATCGTGCTTGAACGGTCCGGCATGGCGGAGGACCTGCTCGACACGATCGGCCAGCTCTTCGGCCCGATCCGCGGCGGCCTCGCCTATGCGGTCATCTTCGTCGGTGCGCTGCTCGCGGCGACCACAGGCGTCGTGGCGGCGTCGGTTATCGCGATGGGGCTGATCTCGCTGCCGATCATGCTGCGGTACGGATATGACCGCCGGGTCGCCTCGGGTGTCATCGCGGCGTCCGGCACGCTGGCGCAGATCATTCCGCCGTCGCTGGTGCTCATCGTCCTGGCCGACCAGCTCGGCCGCTCGGTCGGCGACATGTACAAGGGCGCGTTGATTCCCGGCCTGATCCTGACCGGCATCTACATGTCCTACATCCTGTTGATGTCGATCATCCGGCCCAAGTCGATGCCGGCGCTGCCTTTGGAGGCTCGCACGCTCGGTTCGGGCGTCACCTCGCTGATCATCGCGCTCCTCGTCGCCGGCGGCATCGCCTACGGCGCCCATGTGTGGCTTTCCCCCACCCACGGCGACAATGCCGATATCCTCGGCGCCGCCGTGGGCACCATCGTCATCTATGTCGTCGCTATCGCCGACCGGTCGATGAAGCTCGGCATGATGTCGAGGCTTGCCCAGCAGGTCATCATCGTCCTGATCCCGCCACTGGCGCTGATCTTCCTCGTCCTCGGCACCATCTTCCTCGGCATCGCGACGCCGACGGAAGGCGGCGCCATGGGCGCGGTCGGCGCGCTGATCATGGCCGCCGCCAAGGGCCGCCTGACCCTCGACGTGATCAAGCAGGCGCTTGCCTCGACGACGCGCCTGTCGGCCTTCGTGATGTTCATCCTGATCGGTGCGCGCGTCTTCTCGCTCACCTTCTACGGCGTCAACGGCCATATCTGGGTGGAGCATCTGCTCACGTCGTTGCCGGGCGGCGAAGTCGGGTTCCTGATCGCCGTGAACATCCTGGTGTTCCTGCTGGCGTTCTTCCTCGACTTCTTCGAACTTGCCTTCATCATCGTGCCGCTGCTGGCGCCGGCTGCGACGGCGCTCGGCATCGACCTGATCTGGTTCGGCGTCCTGCTCGGCGTCAACATGCAGACGAGCTTCATGCATCCGCCCTTCGGCTTCGCGCTGTTCTACCTTCGCTCGGTGGCGGCGCGCGCGCCCTATATTGACAAGGTCACCGGCCGGCAGACCGCGCCGGTGACGACCGGGCAGATCTACTGGGGGGCGGTGCCCTTCGTCTGCATCCAGGTGATCATGGTGGCTCTCGTCATCACCTTCCCCGGCATGGTCATGCACTACAAGGGCAGCGGCCCCGTGGTCGATCCGAACACGATCAAGATCGAGGTGCCCGGTTTCGGCGGCCAGGGCGGCGGTCTCGGCGCGCCGGGAGGCCTCGGCCTGCCGCCGCTTGGTGGGGGCTCGCAGCCCGCGCAGCCGTCAGGCAACGGCCTGAGCAGCCCGCCGAGTTTCGGCGCCCCTGCACAGCCCACGCAGCCTGCGCCGTCGAACGACCTGACTCAACCGCCAAGCTTCGGCACGCCTGCTCCGGCCCCGGCGCAACCCGCACCGGCGCAGTAGCGCCGACGGCTGAAGGCTGGAAAGAAAAGACCCCGGGGCGTCGCCGCCCCGGGGTTTTCTTTTCGGATCCCTGCAGTCCGGATCAGCCGAGCTTGCCGGCCCGCTGCTGGATCATCATGAACGTGTCGTAGGTGTATTCCGAGATCTGCGCCCAGAGATAGGCGTCCTTGCGGAACTCGGACTGGTTGTCGAATATCTTCTTGAACATCGCATTCGAAGCGCCGATCTCGGCATAGGTCGCCGCCGAAGCATCGAACGCGGCGGAGAGAATCTCCTGGCTGAACGGCTTGAGCACCGCCCCGCCCGCGACCAGGCGGCGAAGGGCAGCCGGGTTCTTGGCGTCGTAGTTCGCCATCATGTCGCAGTTCGCCGCCTCGCAGGCCGCGCGCAGCAGCGACTGGTAGTGCTTGGGCAACTCGTTCCACTTGGCGAGGTTGATCAGCGCATGCAGCGTCGGGCCGCCCTCCCAGAAGCCCGGATAGTTGTAGTATTTCGCCACCTTGTAGAAGCCGAGCTTTTCGTCGTCATAAGGTCCGACCCACTCGGCGGCGTCGATCGTGCCCTTCTCCAGCGCCGGATAGATGTCGCCGCCGGCGATCTGCTGCGGCACGACGCCGAGCTTCTCCATGATCTTGCCGGCGAAGCCGCCGATGCGCATCTTCAGACCCTTGAGGTCGGCGAGCGTGTTGATCTCCTTGCGATACCAGCCGCCCATCTGGGCGCCGGTATTGCCGCAGGCGAGTCCGTAGAGGCCCTGCGTGGCGTAGAACTCGTTGAGCAGCGCCTCGCCGCCGGCATGGTAGATCCAGCCGTTCATCTGGCGTGCATTGAGCGAGAACGGCACCGCGGTCGCGAGCGCGTAAGTCGGATCCTTGCCCCAGAAGTAATACGAGGCCGTATGGCACATCTCGACAGTACCGGCCGAGGTCGCATCCGCCGCCTGCAGGCCGGGAACGATCTCTGCTGCGGCGAAGACCTGGATCTGGAAATTGCCGTCAGAGGCCTCGTTGACATATTTGGCCATCGTCTCGGCCGCGCCGTAGATCGTGTCGAGCGCCTTCGGGAACGACGACGTACAGCGCCAGGCGATCTTCGGAGAGCTCTGCGCGATGGCAGGCGCGGCGAGCGTCGACGCCGCTGCGGCGCCTGCGCCGGCCAGGCCGGCCTTGGTGATGAATGCACGACGATCCATTGAATATCCTCCCAGATGTGGATCCAACGGCTCCGGCAGGACATTCTGTAATAGGGAATTATGGTCGCCCTGCCCGACCGCTGGCCCAATCAATGCACGCTGGACCAATCAAGTAAAGACGGGTGAAAATACCCGACGTGCCACATCGCTCCGAAAACGAAAAACCCCGGAGCGTCGCCGCTCCGGGGCCAGTCGGACAATGCGCTCAGGTCAGATCTTGCCAGCGCGCTGCTGGATCATCATGAAGGTGTCGTAGTTGTATTCCGCCACCTGGGCGTTGAGGTAGTACGAGCCGCGGAAGGCGGTGATCGAATCCCAGATCTTCTTGAACTCGGGAATCGTCGACGTCATTTCGGCATAAACCTCGTTCGACTTGTCGAAGCACGCCGACAGGATCTCCTGGCTGAACGGACGCAGCTGCGCGCCGCTGGCCACCAGGTTCTTGATCGCGGTCGGGTTCTTATAGTCGTATTTCTGCAGCATGTCGGCGTCGGCGGCCTGGGCCGCGGTGCGCAGCAGCGCCTGGTAGTTCTTCGGCAGCTCTTCGTACTTCGCCTTGTTGAACAGGAAGTGGACGGTCGGACCACCTTCCCACCAGCCCGGATAGTAGTAGTACGGCGCCACCTTGTAGAAGCCGAGCTTTTCGTCGTCATACGGCCCGACCCACTCGGCCGCGTCGATGGTGCCCTTCTCCAGCGCCGGATAGATGTCGCCGCCGGCGATCTGCTGCGGCACGACGCCGAGCTTCTCGACAACCTTGCCGGCGAAGCCGCCGATGCGCATCTTCAGGCCCTGCAGGTCGGCGACCGTGTTGATTTCCTTACGGAACCAGCCGCCCATCTGCACGCCGGTATTGCCGCCCGGCAGGCCGTAGAGGCCCTGCGTGCCGAGGAACTCGTTGAACAGGTCGATGCCGCCGCCGTGATAGTGCCAGGCGTTCATGCCGCGCGCATTGAGCGCGAAGGGAACGGCAGCGCCCAGGGCCCAGGTCGGGTTCTTGCCCCAGTAGTAGTAAGAGACGGTGTGGCAGGCCTCAACCGTGCCGGCCGTGGTCGCGTCGGCAGCCTGCAGGCCGGGAACGATTTCGCCCGCGGCGAAGACCTGGATCTGGAAATTGCCGTCGGTCGCTTCCGACAGCATCTTCGACAGAACCTCGGCGCCGCCATAGATGGTGTCGAGCGACTTCGGGAACGACGACGTCATGCGCCAGGTGACTTTCGGCGCGCTCTGGGCAATGGCGGGCGCGGCGAGCGCCGTGGCGGCGACGGCACTGGTGCCGGCAAAACCCGCCTTCTTGATGAATGACCTGCGATCCATGATTTCTCCTCTCGGGACTTCCAGTCGAATCTGTTCGCGTTGCAGGAAAATGCCCACGCGACCTCCACTTAGGCGGGCGATACATACACGCCGCCGCGCTTCTGTCTAGGATTTCAGAGCCTTACGACACGATTACCGTATTTCTACCTTAGACTATGGTTTAATATCGGCCGGATGCCGTCCGGCCCGGCCGGCACCGGACGCATCCCGTGGATTTCGGCCGCGGACAGGTGTAGGAAACGGCCTTGAACATGACACTGCAAATGCGGAACGCATGCCCATGACACAGCCCCTCGTCGCCGTATCGACCGATGTTCGCCAGTTCGAAAACTACACCTGGCACGCCGCCCCGAAGCAGTATCTCGAAGCGGCGGTTGCCGGCGCGGACGTCTTCCCCGTCCTCGTTCCGTCCTTCGGCGACCGGCTCGATCTCGACGAGTTGCTGGACCGCGTCGACGGGGTGATGATCACCGGGTCGAAATCGAACGTCTATCCCGGCCTCTACGGCGGCGATCCGAGCGAGGCCAATGGCCCCTACGACCACGACCGCGACGCGACCACGCTGCCGCTCATCCGCAGGGCGATTGAGCGCGGCGTGCCGCTGCTCGCGATCTGCCGCGGCATCCAGGAACTGAACGTCGCGCTCGGCGGCACGCTGCATACCGAAGTCCAGGAGATCGAGGACCGCATGGACCACCGCGCGCCGGTCAGCGACGACCAGGACGAGCGCTTCGCCATCCGCCAGCGCGTCTCGATCAAGCCCGGCACCTGCCTCGCCGGCATCTTCGGCGCAGGCGAGGTGCCGGTGAACTCCGTCCACCGGCAGGCGGTGGATCGTCTCGGCGAGCGCCTTCAGGTCGAGGCGGTCGCGGACGACGGCACGGTCGAGGCGGTTTCGGTGGTGGGCGCGACCGCCTTCGCGGTCGGCGTGCAGTGGCACCCGGAATACTGGGTGAAGTCCGACGATGCCTCGGCGAGGATCTTCAGGGCCTTCGGCGATGCGGCCCGCGCCCACAGGGCGGCGCGGTCGGGACTGCGCGTCGCGGCGGAATAGAGCGCGGCCTAGCGCTGCTTTCGCGCGCCCGGAACGACAGAAGCCGTTTCCGCCACCGGCGTCAGCGGCCTCCCCTCGGTGAACCACGAGACAAGGTTGTCGACCGCCAGGTCCGCCATCGTCTTGCGCGTGTGGACCGACGCCGAGCCGACATGCGGCAGCAGGCTGGCATTGGTGCACTCCAGCAGCGCGTCCGGCACGTTCGGCTCGTTGCGGAACACGTCCAGCCCCGCCGCGAGGATCGTGCCATCGGCGAGCGCCTGCGCCAGCGCGTCCTCGTCCACCGTCGAGCCGCGCCCGATATTGACGAACACCCCCTTCGGCCCCAGCGCTTCCAGCACCGTGCGGTCCACCGCCTTCTCGGTCGAAGGACCACCCGGCGCGACGGAGATCAGCGTGTCAACCGCGCCGGCGAGTTCGACCAGGGTCGGATACCATGCATAGGCGACGCCTTCGACGGCGCGCCGGTTGTGATAGCTGACCGGCAGCCCGAATGCCTCGATGCGGCGGGCGATCGCGAGCCCGATCCGGCCCATGCCGAAGATGCCGACGCGGCGACCGCGCAGCGTGCCGCGCGTCAGCGGATAATTGCCTTCCGACGCCCAGCGGCCAGCCCTCAGCCAGCCCTCGGCCTTCGGCAGTTCGCGGACCGCATTGAGCAGCAGACCGATCGCCGTGTCCGCAACCTCTTCGGTCAGCACGTCCGGCGTATTGGTCACCATCACGCCGGCGGAGCCGGCATGCCGGGCGTCGACCGCGTCGTAGCCGACGCCGAAGTTCGCGATGATCTCCAGGTTCGGCAGCGCGTCGATGAAGGCGGCGCTGACCGTCGTCATCGACGACATGCCGCGCACCGTTCCGGCGATCTGCGGCGTGACCAGCTTAGGGTCGGCGGCGGGCAGCGCCACGAGTTCGAACTCCTTGCCGATCCGTTCCACCGCGTGCGGGTGAAGCCGGCCGGGAACGAGCACCGGGATTTTCTGCGTCGGGGCCAATTCGCGATCTCCGTGGTCGTGCAAGGAATAGGGACCGGGATCCGCCACGGCAATCGCCCAGTGGCCATCATCGCCTCGTCCAAGGATCGCGCTTGCCGCGTCACCGTTGCGACGGCCGGCCTGTCGATTGCCTGACATGCAGTTCCGGTCGGATGAGGTCCGGCGTAACGGGCTCGTGGTTGCCGCCGAGCCGGTCGAGAAGCGCGCGCGCCGCGCGGCGGCCGACCTCCCTCTGGCCGTTCCATACCGTTGTCAACGCCGGCGTTGCGATGGCCGCCTCCTCCAGGTCGTCATAACCCGTGACGGAGATGTCGACGCCCGGCACCAGCCCGGCGCGCGCGATGCCGTTCATCAGGCCGATCGCGACGAGGTCGTTCCAGCACACCGCGGCGGTCGGCTTGTCCTTGAGCGCCAGGAACTGCCCGGTCGCCTCGAACCCGCCCTGCTTGGTGCGGGGTCCGGGAACGCGCCAGTCCGGCTTCACCTCCAGCCCGGCCTTCTCCATCGCCAGCACGTAGCCGCGGTAGCGGTCGCGGCCCGTCGAGGTCTGGTCCGTGCCGCCGATCATCGCGATGCGGCGGTGGCCGAGCGAGATCAGGTGATTGGTGGCGAGGCCGATGCCGTAGGCGTCGTCGCCGCGGAACACCGGCACCAGCGCTCCCTCGACCTGGCGCGCGATCAGCACGACCGGCAGTCCGTTCTCCTCCATCATCTCGATATCCTCGCGCGGCGTGCCGATCGCGGGCGACATGATTACCCCGTCGGCGCCGAGCTGCAGCAGCGTGTCGATGAAGGTGCGCTGCTTCTCGAGCTGGTCGTAATGGTTGGAGAGGATGAAGGTCTGACCGCTGCGGTCGAGCTCGCTTTCGATCGAGCGCAGGATCTCGGCGAAGAACGGGTTCATGATGTCGTGCACGACCACGCCGACAATGCCCGACCGCGACGTCCTCAGGCTCGCGGCGCGGCGGTTGTAGATGTAGCCGATCGCGCGGGCATAATCCTTGATCCGGTCACGCGTCGCGTCCGCGACCAGCGGGCTGTCGCGCAACGCCAGCGACACCGTGGCGGTCGATACTCCAAGCGCATCCGCTATGGTCGAAAGCTTGATTTTCTGCGCCAGCCCCCCCTCCACTGCCGGTGAGTTAAACAGTTTAAAGAAACTATGTCAGAGGAGCGTAGCGATCAAAGCTTTTTTGCCAGGTCGCTCGATTCCGAGTTCGGCTCGGTGACGCTGGCGAGCCTGAGCTTGCGCTCCCGGTGCACGATATAGAGGCCGCTCGCGACAATGATGGCGGCCCCGACGACCGTGTAGCGGTCGGGAATGTCGCCGAACAGGAGGTAGCCCCACAGCGTCGCCCAGATGATCTGCGCATAGGGATAGGGCGCGAGGCCGGAGACCTGCGCCCGCTTGTAGGCGTGAATGATCAGCCAGTGCCCGAGCCCGCCGAAGAAGCCGAGCGAGATCAGCACGGCCCAGTGCAAAAGGTCGGGCGGCACCGATCCGGCGAGCGGAAGGGCGGGCGACATGAACACCACGGGCGCGAGCGCCGAGTAGAAGATCAGACTCGCCGACGTCTCCGTCGCCGCCATCCGCCGCGTCATCAGCACGTAGAGGGAATAGGAGAGCATCGACAGCAGCGCATAGGTGTGGCCGAGCCCGAACGTGCCGAAGCCCGGACGGATCACCACCACCATGCCGACGAAGCCGACGCCGATCGCCACCCACCGCCGCCAGCCCGCCCATTCGCCGAGCAGCGGCCCTGCCAGCGCGGTGATCACCATCGGGGCGAGGAAGTAGATCGCCATCGCATCGGCGAGCGGAAGCGTGAGCAGAGCCAGGAAGTTGAAGATGGTGGAGCCGAAGAGGAACACGCCGCGCAGGACCTGCAGCGGCAGGCTCCTCACCCGGTACATCTCGCGGTTGCGCCATCCCTGGAAGAGGATCAGCACCAGAACGACATGGACGGCGAACCGCACCCAGACGACGAAGGACGCCGACATGCCCGACAGAACGAGCCATTTCGCGCCGGCGTCGAGGAACGAGAACAGGATGCCCGAAGCGAGGATCAACAGGATCGCCGCGACGGGCGTCGCCTGTTCGCTACGTGGGGAATCACTCGCCAAGGGATGGGGCCGTAAAATGTTAGATTGAACGGCTCTTCATCCTTGATGCGCCGGCGGATCGCAAGTGCAAAAAAGCCGCGCCTGCTATTCCTCTTCGTCCGGCTCGTCGTCGTCGGTCACGGCGCCGAGGCTCTGCGACAGGTTCGCCTCGATCCGGCTCAGCATCTTGGCGAAGGCCTTGACGTCCTTCTTGTCGAGGCCGCGCATCGCCTGCTTCTCGGTCTTGCGGACGGACTTCTCGATCGCCCTGATCGCGTCCGCCCCGCGCTCGGTGAGGAAGATATGCGCCTGTCGGGCGTCCGAATCGGAGGCGCGCTTCTCGAGGAAACCTTGTGTCTGCAGGCGGTTGATCGTCTTGGTGATGGTGGGCGGGCGCACGCCGAGCCGCGCCGCCAGCTGTCCCGGCGTCTGGCCGCTCTCGATGCTCAGCGCCATCATGATCTGGTCCTGCCCGGCATAGAAGCCGTGCGCGAGCAGCCGCGAGGCGAGCACCGTGCGGGCGAGCCGCGCGGTGGACTGGAGTCTGGCCATCGTGGCGCCCTTGGCAGCTTTCGCCATGTCGTCCCCCCGCTCCTGGACCCGTTGCTGCCGCGGATTGTCGCGACGCGCCGGGAATGCGCAAGCCGTTTCTTTGCCGGCAACACGGCCGGTGCGCGGGAACATCTGGCAGAGCAATATTGCAGCGGAATGACAGCCGGCTGGCGGACCGGCGGCACACACGCCTCAAGGACGCCGGGGAGGTGCAATCGGCATCGCGGCATCCTATATGGATTTCGACCCATCACCTTCCTGCGAGCAGACCCATGGCAGACGCCCAGACCAGTGCCCAGATTCCCGTGACCGTGCTCACCGGCTATCTCGGGGCAGGCAAGACCACCCTCCTCAACCGCATCCTGTCCGAGAATCACGGCAAGCGCTACGCCGTCATCGTCAACGAGTTCGGCGAGATCGGCATCGACAACGACCTCATCGTCGAATCGGACGAGGAGATCTACGAGATGAACAATGGCTGCATCTGTTGCACGGTGCGCGGCGACCTGATCCGCACCGTCGAGGGCCTAATGCGCCGTCCGGGCCGCTTCGACGCGATCCTGGTCGAGACCACTGGTCTTGCCGACCCCGTTCCCGTCGCCCAGACCTTCTTCATGGACGACGACGTTCGTTCCAAGACCAAGCTCGACGCGGTCGTGGCGCTGGTCGACGCCAAGCACCTGCCGCTGCGGCTGAAGGATTCGAAGGAGGCCGAGGACCAGATCGCCTTCGCCGACGTGATCGTGCTCAACAAGACCGATCTCGTCACGCCGGAAGAGCTGGCGAAGGTGGAAGACCTGATCCGTGCCATCAACCCGACCGCCCGCGTCCACAAGACCAGCCGTTCGGCAGTCGAACTGTCCGCCGTGCTCGACCGCGGCGCCTTCGACCTGAAGCGCGCGGTCGAGAACGACCCGCATTTCCTCGACGCCGACGATCATGACCACCACGACCACGACCACGACCACGATCACCATCACGACCATGGCCCGTCCGACATCCACGACGTGACCGTGAACTCGATCTCGCTGCGCGGCGGCGAGATGGATCCGAAGAAGTTCTTCCCCTGGATCGAGAAGATCACCCAGGCGGAAGGCCCGAACATCCTGCGCCTCAAGGGCATCATCGCCCTCAAGGACGACCCCGACCGCTACGTCGTGCAGGGCGTTCACATGATCATCGAGGGCGACCACCAGCGCCCGTGGAAGGACGGCGAGAAGCACGAGAGCCGGCTGGTCTTCATCGGCCGCAACCTCGACGCCGACCGCCTGAAGCGCACCTTCGAGGCCTGCCAGGCGGCCTGACGTGCCGCTGCTGACTGAACTGGAGGACGCGCGGCTCTATGCGGGCGATATCCTGCGTCTGCCGCACAGCTATGATCTCGGCCCGGGCTCCGGGCCGGTCGACCTTCTTGTGTTCGACCCGCGCGACGGAAAGGCAGGGCTCGGCCTGATCACCGCTTCGGGCTACAAGGCGGGGCTTGTGTTCTGCGTTCTCCCGAAGGACAGCACTCATTCCGGCGGCGCCGGCCTCAGCGCCAAATGGCTGATCCGCAACTGGGATCGGTGGATCACCTACACCTACCATCCCGAAACGCGGATTCCGGTTGAAAAGGCGGTCGTTCTGCGCAAGGACGCCCGCACGCTTCCCGAGGAACGCTGAACAGACATGCCCACAGTCGCCCCTTTCGATCTCTCCGGCCACTGCATTGCCGCCGTCTTCCTCGACGACATCCCGCATTTCGCGCTGGCCGACGGGACGATCCATCGCCTCGACCATGGGGCGAAGTCGGTCCAGGCGCATGACGGCCTGCTGTGCGCCGCCCTGACGTGGGACGGCAAGGCACTGGTGACCGGCGGCGAGGACGGCAAGGTCGTGCTGACCCGTTCCGACGGATCGACCGAGACGCTGGCGGAGGTGCCGCGCAAGTGGATCACGTCGGTCGCGACCGGCCCGCAAGGCGCGGTCGCCTATGCCACGGGCCGCACGGCCTTCGTCCGCTTCGCCGACGGGAAAACGAAATCCTTCGATCATCCGCGCTCGGTGGAAGGCATCGCCTTCTCGCCCAAGGGCATGCGCATCGCGGTCGCCCGCTACAATGGCGCGACGCTGCATTTCCCCGCCACCGACGGCAAGCCGGCCGAGCTCGAATGGGCCGGCGCCCACACCGGCATCACCTTCTCGCCGGACGGCAATTTCCTCGTCACCACCATGCAGGAAAACGCCCTGCACGGCTGGAAGCTCGCCGACGGCCGCCACATGCGCATGACAGGCTATCCGGCCAAGGTGAAGAGCTGGTCGTGGAGCGCGAAGGGCAAGTGGCTCGCCAGCTCCGGCGCGCCCGCCGCGATCGTCTGGCCCTTCTCCGCGAAGGACGGGCCGATGGGCAAGGCGCCGGTGGAACTCGGCACGCGCGGCAACATGATGGTGACGGCCGTCGCCTGCCACCCCGGCGACGAGATCGTCGCCATCGGCTATGCCGACGGCATGATCCTCGCCGGCCGCATCGCCGACCTGAAGGAAGTGGTGCTGCGACGCGGCGGCAAGAGCGCCGTCACCTCGATGGCCTGGGATACCAAGGGCATCCGTCTCGCCTTCGGCTCCGAAGACGGAGACTGCGGCGTGGTCGACATCACGGCCTGAGCGCTATTCCACCATGCATTCGACCTTGCCGCTCGCAGTGTAGGTCTTGCCCTCGGGCGTTGCATCGTTGACGCCGTCGAACGCGGTCAGCTCGTAGCGCCCTCGCAGGCCTTCCTCGTCGCCCTTTGTCCGGATGACGACCTGGACATAGCCGTGCGGCTTGTCACCCTCGCGTTCGCGGTAGATCACCAGGTTGAGCTGGCCGTCCTCCGACCAGTACTGCGCCAGATGCGCGCCATCGAACTCCATCTGCCGCAGATCGGCGGCTACATCCTTCGATTTGATATCGACAGAGCCGCGAAAATTGAACACCGGCGACCCCATGCCGCGCGTCATGCCGCTCTCGAACAGGAACTCGACCTTGCCGTCCTTGGCATCGCAGCCGAACCCGCCGGATGCGACCGCGCCCGATGTCAACGGGAGGAGGGACATCAGAGCGATCGTGATCCGGCGCATCGGCTTCTCCAGAGTTCCCCGGGGCACGTCCCGGGCCGCTGGGCCTCTCTTTCGTCGCCCCGCGTTTCGGCCGCATGTCACATGGACAAGCCAACGTATCCGCCACCGTGGCGTTTGCTCCCTTTCGTGATAGCATCACGTTGGGAGCATCGTCATGAACGCGAACGTCAGCATCAAGGTCACCCTGCCTGCCGAACTGGCGGAGGCCATGCGCGTCAAGGTGGAAGCCGGCGAATACGCATCGGCCGAGGAGATGCTGAAGGCCGGCGTCCAGACCCTGATCGATCGGGACAAGGCATTGGACAGGTGGCTGCGCGAGGAGGTGGTTGCCGGTCATGCCGAGTATCTCGCCGATCCGGGCAAGGCCACGGATGCCGAGGATGTCCTTGCGCATCTGAAGGATCGCCGCACGCGCAGAGCCGCGAACGGCTGATCTTGCGTGTCGTCTTCACGCCTCGTGCGATCCGCCACCTCGAAGCCCTGCATGATCATCTCTGCGACGAGGCGAGCGAGCGCATCGCCAACGGTTACGTCGGCCGGATCGTGTCGGCCTGCCAGAAGCTGACGCTGTTTCCGCAACGCGGAACCCGTCGCGACGAAGTGCTTCCCGGACTTCGCACCGTCGGTTTCGAACGTCGGGCGACCATCGCATTTCTCGTCGACGGCGATCTCGTTCTGATCGAAGGGATCTTCCACGGCGGGCAGGATTTCGAATCCGCATTGCGCGCCGGGGAGTTTCCTCCGCCCGAGGAAGGGTGATATCCAGAAATCCTCTTTGCCGTTTTCAAACCGATGACATCGCAGACTTCGCCATCCCAGCCATCCGTGCAGCAGATCAACGCGTTTCGAGAACGCGAGGCGCGCGTCTATGCCAAGGCACGCCCCAAGTCGAAGAAGCGTTTCGCCGATGGTGTCGCTGGCTTTCTCGACGGCGTGCCGATGCACTGGATGCTCGACTGGCCGATGCCGTTTCCCATGGTCGTAGAGAAGGCCTCGGGTGCTGCGATCACCGACATCGACGGCATCGAGCTCGACGATTTCTGCCTTGGCGACACAGGCTCCATGTTCGGTCATTCGCCGCCGCCGGTCGCCCGCGCCATCCGCAGGCAGGCGCGGCGTGGGCTCACCTATATGCTTCCCTCCGAGGATGTGCTGGAACTCGGCCACCTGCTGACGACGATGTTCGGCCTGCCGCAATGGCAGATCGCCACCACCGCCTCCGACGCCAACCGCTTCGCGCTGCGCGTGGCCCGCGCCGTCACCGGGCGCGCGAAGATCCTCGTCTTCAACGGCTGCTACCACGGTGCGGTCGAGGAAACCTTCGTCAGGCTGAAGGACGGCAAGCCGGTCAACAAGCCGGGCCTCTCCGGCCAGTTCCGCGACCTGACCGAGGACACGAAGGTCATCGAATTCAACGATGTCGCAGCCCTCGAAGCCGTGCTCGCGCCGGGCGACGCCGCCTGCGTCATCGCCGAGCCGGTGCTGACCAATTCCTGCATGGTCCTGCCCGATCCGGGATACCACGCCGAACTGCGCCGGATCACCCGCGAGACCGGCACGCTGCTCTTGATCGACGAGACGCACACGATCTCCAGCGGTCTCGGCGGCTACACCCGCGTCCACGGCCTCGATCCGGACATCTTCGTGCTCGGCAAGCCGATCGCCGGCGGCGTGCCGGCGAGCGTCTGGGGCCTCTCGGCTGGCGTCGCCGAACGCTACAGCGACTACACGCGGAGAAAGCCCTGGGGCTATTCCGGCATCGGCACGACGCTGTCGGCCAATCCGCTGCAGTTCGCCTGCATGAAGGCGACGCTGACGGACGTGATGACCGCGAAGAACTACCGCCACATGGAAAAGCTCGCCGCGCGTCTTGCAGATGGCCTTTCGGACGCGGTCGCACGGGCGAAGCTGCCCTGGCATGTCGCCCGCGTCGGCGCGCGCGTCGAGTTCATCTGCGCGCCCGGCCCCTTGCGCAACGGCGCCGAGGCGGAAGCCGCGCATGCGCCGGCGCTGGAAGCCGCGATCCATGTCGGCCTCGTCAACCGCGGCTGCCTCATCGCACCGTTCCACAACATGATGCTGGTCTCGCCGGCGACGAGGAAGAAGCAGGTCGACCGGCTGGTGGATGCGTTCGGCGAGATTTGCGGGGAGCTGGCGGGGTGAGGTCTGCTACGTCGGCGTTCCTTCACGCCCCCCTCTGTCCTGCCGGCCATCTCCCCCACAAGGGGGGAGATCGGCCATCCTCTATGGCTTCGCCAATCGCCAACGTCTCAAAACAGGCATCATTATCGGAACTGCCAATCTCCTCCCGTGTGGGGGAGATGTCCGGCAGGACAGAGGGGGGCGCCGTGGAGCGCCAGCGGGCATATCCATGAGCGACCAGGTGACCTCCCCCTCCGGCTCCACTCCCGCCGAAGCCCAGGCCTTCCTCGACGCCCATCCCCAGATCGAAGCCATCGACATCGTGCTGACCGATTCCAACGGCGTCGGCCGCGGCAAGATCGTCCGCCGGCACGAGCTGATGTCGCTCTACCGGGGCGGGCGGCACATGCCGATCTCGGTGCTGGGCCTCGATATCACCGGCGAGGATGTGCACGAGACCGGCCTGATCTGGGATTCAGGCGACGAGGACCTGCGCGCCTGGCCGATCCCCGGCACGCTGAAGCCGCTCCACGGCACCTCGCCCGCCCGCGCGCAGGTGCTGATGTCGATGCATCTGCTCGACGGCACGCCGATGACGTCCGACCCGCGCCATGCGCTCGCGGCCCAGGTGGCGCGGCTGAACGCGATGGGGCTGAAGCCCGCCGGCGCCTTCGAGCTCGAATTCTTCCTACTCGCCAATGACCGCGACGCGGATGGCCGCGTCCGCCCCGCTTCCGCCGTGCTCGACGGCCGCCGCTCGCCGAAGACCGAAGTCTATTCGGTCGACCACCTGCATGGCATGGAGCCGTTGTTCTCCGACATCTATGCCTCGGCGAAGGCGCAGGGAATCCCGGCCGAGACCGTCATCTCCGAATATGCGCCCGGCCAGTATGAGCTGACGCTCAACTACCGCACCGACATCATGCAGGCGGCCGACGACCTGGTGATGCTGAAGCGCATCGTGCGCGCCGCCGCCCGCCGCCACGGCGTAACCGCCTGCTTCATGGCCAAGCCCATCGCCGACTATGCCGGCTCCGGCATGCACCTGCACGTCTCCATGCGCGACGAGGCGGGACAGAACGTCTTTACCGAGGCCGATGGCGAAAAATGGTCGCCGCGCCTTCTGCATGCGCTGGGCGGGCTGGCCGCGACCATGGCGGAATCGATGCTGGTCTTCGCCCCCCACGCCAACTCCTGGCGCCGCTTCGTGGCGCAGTCCTACGCGCCGGTGGCGCCCACCTGGGGCGTCAACAACCGCTCCGTCGCGCTGCGCGTGCCGGCCGGCGACGCCAAAAACCGCCGCATCGAGCACCGTCCCTCCGGCGTCGACGCCAACCCCTATCTCGTTGCCGCGACCGTGCTCGCCGGCATCGTGAAAGGCCTCGAGGAAAAGCTCGATCCGGGTCCCGAGATAGAAGGCAACGGCTACGAGCAGGCCGCCGGCCACGCGCACGACATGCCGGCCGACTGGCGCGAGGCGATCATGCGGGCGAAGGCGTCGGCATTTCTGAAGGAGGCGCTGGGCAAGGACATGCACCGCACCTTCACGGCCATCAAGGAAGCCGAATATCTCCGCGTCGCCCGCACGGTCAGCGAGCTGGACTACCACCTCTATCTGCACGAGGTGTGAGAAAAAATCGACGCGTATTAAAATTGTGAATAGCGAAGGCGTTTGTTGGAACATATCATGAACATATGCCAGCGCCCACCATCCGCGAAAAACTCGCCATCCTCGCCGATGCCGCCAAATACGACGCCTCCTGCGCTTCGTCGGGCGCGGACAGGCGCGACTCGCTGAAATCGGGCGGCATCGGTTCCACCGAGGCCACAGGCATCTGCCACGCCTATGCGCCGGACGGCCGCTGCATCTCGCTGCTCAAGATCCTGCTCACCAACTTCTGCATCTACGACTGCGCCTACTGCATCAACCGCTCGTCCTCCAACGTGAAGCGTGCCCGTTTTACAATCGACGACGTCGTTACCCTCACGCTCGACTTCTACCGCCGCAACTACATCGAGGGCCTGTTCCTCTCCTCCGGGGTCATCCGCTCGCCGGACGAGACCATGGCCGAGATGGTCGAGGTCGGCCGCCGGCTGAGGCTCGACCACGCCTTCGCCGGCTACATCCACCTGAAAACCATTCCGGAAGCCTCGCAGGAGCTCATCGAGCAGGCGGGACTTTATGCCGACCGGCTGTCGATCAATGTCGAGCTCCCCACCGACGAGGGTGTGCAGCGCCTGGCGCCGGAGAAGCGACCGCAGACCATCCGCCGCTCGATGGCCGGCCTGCGCGAGAAGCTGGACGCGGCGGCCGAACCGACATTGCGGACGAAGAAAAGGCCGCGCTTCGCGCCCGGCGGGCAGTCGACGCAGATGATCGTCGGCGCCGATCCGACGCCGGACGCGACGATCCTGAAGACCAGCGCCCGGCTCTATGGCTCCTACCGTCTCCGCCGGGTCTATTACTCCGCCTTCAGCCCGATTCCCGATTCCTCCGCCGCGCTGCCGTCGATGAAGCCGCCGCTGATGCGCGAGCACCGCCTTTACCAGGCCGACTGGATGATGCGTTTTTACGGCTTCGAGGAGCGCGAGATCCTTGCCGGCCGGCCCGACGGCATGCTCGACCTCGCCATCGATCCAAAGCTTGCCTGGGCCCTGGACCATCGCGCGATCTTCCCGGTCGACGTCAACCGCGCGCCGCGGGAACTGCTGCTGCGCGTGCCGGGCCTCGGCACCAAGGCGGTCAAGCGCATCCTCGCCTCGCGTGTCCATCGCCGGCTGCGGCTGGAGGACGTCGGGCGCGTCTGCCAGTCGATCGCCGCGGTCCGGCCGTTCATCGTCGCCGAAGGCTGGTCGCCCGGCGGAACGATCGACTCCGAACGCCTGCGCGAGACGGCGGCGCCGAAGGCCAGGCAGTTGGAGCTTTTCTGATGGGAATGGTCGAGAAGCGCCCGCTCTCCGCGCACCATGCAATCCTGCTCGCTTCCCAAACCGATTTTTCCGGCTGGCGCGAGGCGGCGCGAGCGCTCGCGCTGAATGGCGTCGACCCGTCGGATGTTGCATGGGCGGTGGAGGGCGAGGAGACGGGCAACCTGTTCGCCGCACCGCCGGATTCAACGCCACTGCCGGCAATCCCCCCCGGCGCCGAACTCCGCGTCCCGCGCCGCTTCGTCGACCTCGCCGAGGCCGTGATCTGCCATTCCGACCCGGCCCGCTTCGGCTTCCTCTACCGCATCCTCTGTCGGCTGCAGCGCGAGCCGCATCTGCTCGACGTCGCCACCGATCCGGATGTGCGCAAGCTCGAGGAGATGGAAAAGTCCGTCCGCCGCGACATCCACAAGATGCGCGCCTTCGTCCGCTTCCGGCGCATCGCCGACGAGACCGGCGAGCGCTTCGTCGCCTGGTTCGAGCCGGCGCATTTCATCGTCGAGCGCAATGCGCCCTTCTTCATGCGCCGGTTCACCGGCATGCGCTGGACGATCCTCACGCCCCATGCCACGGCCGACTGGAACGGCGAACGCCTGGCGATCGGTCCCGGCGCCTCCAGGGCCGACGCGCCCGCCGAGGATGCCGCGGAGGAGCTGTGGCGCACCTATTTCCGCTCGATCTTCAACCCGGCCCGGCTGAAGGTGAAGGCGATGACGGCCGAGATGCCCAAGAAATACTGGCGCAACCTTCCGGAGGCCTCGCTCATTCCTGACCTGATCGCCGGTGCTGAGAAATCCGCCCGCGACATGATCGAGAGGATGCCGACCATGCCCGCCCCCCATCATGAGACGGTCCAGGCAAAACACTGGCGCAACCGGCCCGCGGAGACGCAGACGGACGGGGCGGATGCGACGTCGATCGCCGAGTTGAGGAAGGCCGCCGCCGGCTGCCGCCGCTGCCCGCTGTGGCGAAACGCCACGCAGACCGTGTTCGGCGAAGGCCCGGACGATGCCAGAGTCGTCTTCGTCGGCGAGCAGCCGGGCGACCAGGAGGATATCGCCGGAAAACCCTTCGTCGGTCCGGCCGGCCGGCTGTTCGATACGATCATCGAGGAGGCCGGCATCGACCGCGCGACAACCTACGTCACCAATGCGGTGAAGCACTTCAAGTTCGAGCCGCGCGGCAAGCGCCGTATCCATTCCAGGCCGAACGCCGGCGAGGTGCAGGCCTGCCGCTGGTGGATCGATCGCGAGCTGAAGCTGATCAGGCCGGATTTCGTCGTGGCGCTCGGCGCGACCGCGGCGCAATCCCTGCTCGGCAAGGCAGTGCCGATCACCAGGATGCGGGGCCAGACGGTCACGCGGGAGGACGGCCTGAAGGTGTTCCTGACCGTCCACCCCTCCTACCTGCTGCGCCTGCCGGATGATGCCAAGGCGGCGGAGCGGGAGCGGTTTCTTGAGGATCTCAAGCGTGTGAGAACGCTCATGGACGACACGCGGTCGATGGATGCTCGCGGGCGTTGACTCTCTGCCGCCTCGGCGCGCACCTTGCCGTCCACGCGAGGGGAAACGGTCGCATGCGGCTCCATCAGGACGTATTCACCGAACCGGATTTCGACCCGGATACGCTCGCCAACCTCGGCCCGTTGCGGCCCCTGGCCGGCAGTTGGAAAGCGACGAAGGGCGTCGACCTCAATCCGAAGGCCGATGGTCCCGAACGCGACGTCTATATCGAGCATGTTCGCATGGACCCGATCGATCCGCAGACCAACGGGCCGCAGTTGTTCTACGGCCTGCGCTATCACATCCACATCAACACCGCCGACGAAGACATCACCTTCCACGATCAGGTGGGCTACTGGCTTTGGGAGCCGGCGACCGGCCTTGTCATGCAGACGATCGCGATCCCGCGCGGCCAGGTGGTCCTCGCCTCCGGCCATGCAAAACCGGACGACACGACGTTCGCCGTGGCAGCCAAGCGCGGCCAGACCAATTATGGGTTGTGCTCGACGGATTTTCTCGAAGCCAACTTCCGGACCGACAGCTACAGGATCGTCGTCACGATCCATGGCGAAGACCGCTGGAGCTATGCGCAGCATTCTGTTCTGCGCGTCGGCGGCCAGCCCGACCCGTTCGATCACCATGACACCAATACGCTGATGCGCACGGGCAAACCAAAGCCGAATCCGCTTGCGGTGATCATGTCCAGAAAGGCGGAGAAAAACCCGGCGGCCGGAACTACCTGACGAGAACGACCCTCAGGTCGTTCACATTCGTCCCCGTCGGCCCCGGCTGGAACAGGTCGCCGAGGGCATCGAAGGCGCCCCAGCTGTCGTTGACGTTGAGAAGCGCCTTGGCGTCCAGGCCTTTTGCCCGCAGCCGCGCGACACTGGTCGAATCCGCGAAGCCGCCGGCGTTCTCTTCCGATCCGTCGATGCCGTCCGTGTCGGCCGCGAAGGCATGGACACCGTCGACGCCCTCGATACCGATCGCCAGCGACAGCAGGAACTCGCCGTTGCGGCCGCCGCGCCCGCCCGTTCCGCGCAGCGTCACCGTCGTCTCGCCGCCGGACAGGATCGCAACCGGCTTGCGGAAGGGCCGCTCCTTCGCAGCCACTTCCCGCGCGATCGCCGCGTGCACCTTCGCCACCTCGCGCGCCTCGCCCTCGATCGCGTCGGAGAGGATGACGGCCTCCAGCCCGGCCCGGCGCGCGACCTCGGCCGCCGCCTCCAGCGACCTGGCGGCGGACGCGATCACGCGCACCTCGTTGCGGGCAAAGCGCGGATCGTCCGGCAGCGGCGCATCCGCCACCTGAGAGTTGAGGTGTCGCATCACCGCGCCGGGCAGGTCCATGCGGTATGCCTCGACGATCCCGAGCGCATCCGCGCGAGTAGAGGCGTCCGGCACGGTCGGGCCGGACGAGACCAGCGAAGGCTGGTCGCCGGGGATGTCGGACACGATCAGCGACACGACCTTGGCCGGAAAGGCCGCGGCCGCGAGCCGGCCGCCCTTGATCGCCGAGACGTGCTTGCGCACCGTGTTCATCGCCGAGATCGGCGCCCCGGAGGCGAGCAGCACTCGGTTGACCGCGATCTCGTCGTCCAGCGTCAGGTCTCCGGCTGGACAGGGCAGCAACGCCGAGCCGCCGCCGGAGATCAGCGCCACGACGAGGTCGTCTTCGCCGAGCCCGCTCACCGTCTCGAACAGCCGCCGTGCGCCGACAAGTCCCGCCGCATCCGGCACCGGATGCGCCGCCTCGATGACCTCGATCCGCTCGCAGGGCGCGGCATAGCCGTAGCGCGTGACGACCAGCCCGGAGAGCGGTCCGTCCCAGGCGCGCTCGAAGGCGCGCGCCATCTGGGCAGAGCCCTTGCCGGCGCCGATCACCACCGTCCGCCCCTTCGGCTGCGCAGGCAGAACGTCGCGCATGATCCGCTCCGGATCGGCCGCCGCCACCGCCGCTTCGAACATGGCGGTGAACAGGCGCCTGGCGTCGAACGCGCTCATTCGGATCCCCCAAGCCACGGCCGCGCCCAGCCCAGCCCGTCCTCGGTCTTGCCCGCCGGCCAGTATTCGCAGCCGACGAAGCCAGCATAGTTCGCCGCGTCCAGCGCGGCGAAAGCCGCCTGCCAGTCCAGCACGCCGACATCCGGCTCATGGCGGCCCGGCCAGCCGGCCACCTGCACGTGGCGGATGCGATCCGCGTGTTTCAGATAGGGCGAAACAAGATCCTCGCCGACGAAGCGGCGGTGGTAGAGGTCATACTGGAGAAAGACGTTGTCCTCACCCGCCTCGTCGATCAGATCGGCCGCCATGTCGAGCCCAGTCAGAAAATAACCCGGCACGGATTCGCGGCTGATCGGCTCGATCAGCACCTGGATGCCGGCCGTCGCACAAAACTGGGCCGCGTAGCGCAGATTGTCGACATAAGTGGCGCGCAACGTCTCCTCGTCGTCACCCGGCGACACGACGCCGGCCAGCATGTGCAGCCGCGTGCAACCGAGTTCGAGCGCAAGATCGATCGCCTGGCCGACGCCCGTGCGGAACTCCTCGCGCCGGGCGGGTCGCGCCGCGAGCCCCCGGTCGCCGTGCTCCCAGTCGCCCGCCGGCATGTTGAACAGCGCCGGCGTCAGCCCGGTGCCGGAGAGCCGCGCCGCGATCTCAGCCGGCTCGAAGACATAGCCAAACTGGAACTCGACGGCCGTGAAACCGACCTTCGCCGCCCGCTCGAACCGGTCGAGGAACGGCGCATCGGTGAACAGCGTCGAGAGATTGGCGGCGAGACGCGGCACCCCTCACTCCGGCCCGAGCGCGAGGGAAGCGCCGTCAGCGCCGAGCAGGTCCGCGAGAACGGCCACGACCGAGTTGTGATCTTCTCGCGACGGCAGTCCCGAGATCGCCACGGCGCCGATCACGCCTGCATTGCGCACGCGAATCGGGAAAGCCCCGCCGGCGAAGATGTAGTCCGTCGCAGGCAGGCCGTGATGCGCGGCGATGACCTGATCCTTTCCGCCCTGCTCGAGGAACAGCCGATAGCTCGGCTTCAGGAAGTGGCGCACGGCATTGATCTTGCGCCGCGCCCAATCCTGGTTCGAGGACCGTGAACCCGGCATCGCGGCATAGAACAGCGGCCGGTCCCACAGCCGGATGTCGATGTTGATCGGCAGGCTGTCCGCAAGCGCCCTCGCCCGCAGCGCACTGCCCAACTCGAACGCCGCCGCCTCGTCGAAAGCATCGAATACGAGCGCCTTCTCCTGCTCGATGATCTTCGCGATGTCGTCGGCTGCGGGCATGGGCTCCTCCGGGCGGCGACCCTATCGTCGCGGCCCGGGAAGTCAAACCTCCTTCGCGGCACGCCCCGCAATATAGACCTGCTTCACGGCGCGGTCGTCGCCCAGCGTCTGCAGCAGGAAAAGTTCCTCCGACAGCGTCTTCACTGTCTCCATGCGCAGCGCCATGCCGGGCGTGGCGCGGGCGTCGAGCACGACGAGGTCGGCATCGGTGCCTGTTTCCAGCGTGCCGGCGCGGTCGGCGATCGACAGCGATTCGGCGTTGCCGCGCGTCAGCTGCCAGAAGCTCCTCAACGGATCGAGCTTCTCGCCGTTGAGCGCGATTACCTTGTAGGCCTCGTCCATCGTGCGCAGCATCGAATAGTTGGTGCCGCCGCCGACATCCGTGGCCGTCGCGATCCTCAGCGGCTTCGCGCGCCGCCGGTAGCGCTGGTAGTCGAACAGGCCCGAGCCGAGGAAGAGGTTCGAGGTCGGGCAGAACACCGCGACCGATCCCGCCTCCGATATCGCATCCGCCTCGCGCTCCGACAGGTGGATGCAGTGGCCGAGCAGCGTCTTTCGCCCGAGCAGCCCGTAGCGCGCGTAAACGTCGGTATAGTCCTGCGCCTCCGGATAGAGTTCCTCGGTCCAGCGGATTTCGGCGTGGTTCTCCGACAGGTGCGTCTGGATGTGGCAGTCCGGATGCTCGCGCGCCAGCGCCCGCGCCATCTCCATCTGTTCGGGCGTCGAGGTGATCGCGAAGCGCGGCGTGATCGCGTAGAGCTGCCGGCCTTTGCCGTGCCATTCGGCGATCAGCGCTTTGGTGTCGTCGTAGCCAGACTGCGGCGTGTCGAGCACGGTGTCGGGCGCGTGCCGGTCCATCATCACCTTGCCGGCGATGTTGAGCATGTTGCGCGAATGGCTCTCCTCGAAGAACGCTTCCGCGCTGGCCTTGTGCACCGAGCAGTAGGCCGCGACCGTCGTCGTGCCCTGCCGCACCATCTCGTCCAGGAACAGCCGCGCGATGCGCCGGGCGTGCTGCGCGTCGGCAAACTTCGATTCCTCGGGAAACGTATAGGTGTTCAGCCAGTCCAGCAGTTCCGCGCCGTAGGAGGCGATGATCTGCATCTGCGGCACGTGCACATGGCCGTCGATGAAGCCGGGCAGGATCAGGTAAGGCCGGTGATCGACGGTCTCGGTGTCCGGCCCAGCCTGCGCCTTCACCGCATCATAGTCGCCGCTCGCGACGATCTTGCCGTCACGTACCAGCACCGCGCCGTCCTCGTCATAGGCATAGGCCGCATGGTCGTCCGCCGCCTCGGGGGCGCGGAGGAAGGAGAGCGTACGGCCGCGGATGAGGAGGGAGGTCACTTCCCCGCCCCCTCGAACCACGCCGTGAGCAGTGCGCGTTCCTCGGGCGTGACCTCGGTCACGTTGCCCGGCGGCATGGCGTGGCTGCGGCCGGCCTGGAGATAGATCTCGCGCGCGTGCTCGGCGATGTCGGCGTCGTTGTCCAGAATCACGCCCTTCGGCGCGCGGTAGAGGCCGTCCCAGGCCGGCTCGGCCGTGTGGCACATCGAGCAGCGGCTGATGACCGTGTCCTTCACCGCCGGGAAATGCGCCGAGGCGATGAAGGTCTCGGCCGCACTCGACACCTTTTTCTCGCCCGTCAGCACCGCCGGCACGGTCGACAGCCACATGATGATGATGAACAGGACGACGGTCGCGCCCCAGGTCCAGTGCGGATTGCCCTTCCGCGCATGCACGGTGTTGAAATAGTGCCGGATCAGCACGCCGATGATGAAGATGATCGAGGCGATGACCCAGTTGAACTCGGTCGCGAAGGCGAGCGGGTAATGGTTGGAGAGCATCAGGAAGATGACCGGCAGCGTCAGGTAGTTGTTGTGCAGCGACCGGGTCTTGGCGATCTTGCCGTATTTCGGGTCGGGCTTGCGGCCGGCGATCAGGTCGGCCACCACGATCTTCTGGTTGGGAATGATCACCAGCGCAACATTGGCCGACATCACCGTGGCGGTGATCGCGCCGAGATGCAGGAAGGCGGCGCGGCCGGTGAAGAGCTGCGTATAGCCCCACGCCATCGCCACCAGGAACACGTAGAGTACCAGCATCAGCGCCGTGTCGTTGTTGCCCAGTGGCGATTTGCAGAGCTGGTCGTAGAACAGCCAGGCCAGCGCCAGCGAGGCGAGCGAGATCAGGATTGCGACCGTCGGCGACACGTCGAGCACGTTGCGGTCGATTAGGAACAGATCGGCGCCGGCGTAGTAGACGACGCAGAGCATGGCGAAGCCGGACAGCCATGTCGCGTAGCTCTCCCACTTGAACCAGGTCAGGTGCTCCGGCATCTCGGCCGGTGCCACCAGGTATTTCTGGATGTGGTAGAAGCCGCCGCCATGCACCTGCCACTCCTCGCCATGCGCGCCTGCCGGCAGGCCGGGGCGCTGGCGCAGCCCCAGGTCCAGCGCGATGAAATAGAAGGAAGAGCCGATCCAGGCGATGGCCGTGACGACGTGCAGCCAGCGCACGGCGAAGGAGAGCCAGTCCCAGAAAAGCGCAAGGTCCTGCATCGATCCGCCCCTGTTCGTCAGCCGGTTCACTGTAAATGCTGCGTTGCGAAGGGAAAGGGCCGGCACGCCCGATGACTTTCAAAAAAATCTGGATAATGACCCGACGATTGCCTAGGAAAGATGCAAAGCGAGGCAATTCATGGCCTATCTCGACAACATTGCCGTCTTCGTCCGCGTCGTGGAGCTGGAGAACCTGTCCGCCGCCGGCCGCGACATGCGCATCTCGCCCGCGGTGGCGTCGAACCGCATCAAGGAACTGGAAAAGTATCTCGGCGTGCGGCTGTTCAACCGCACCACCCGCCAACTCACCCCCACCGAGCATGGCCGGGTGTTCTACGAAGGCGCCAGGCGGGTGCTCGAGGCCGTCACCGAGGCCGAGGCCGCCGTCAGCGCCCTGTCGGGCCGGCCGCGCGGCACGATCCGCGTCACCGCCCCGCTCGGCCTCGGCCGCCGGCTGATCGCCTCGGGCATCCCGGAATTCCGTCGCCGCTATCCCGAGATCGAGGTGCGGCTGAGGCTCTCCGACCACGACGTCGACATCATGAAGGAAGGCATCGACGTCGCCTTCAAGCTCGGCACGCTTGAGGATTCCAGCCTGAAGATGCGCGGCATCATGGAGTGCGAGCGCGTGCTGGTCGCGGCTCCTTCCTATCTGGAGGAGCGCGGCGAGCCCGGGACGCCCGAAGAACTGGTCGATGCCGGCCACGACTGCCTGATGCTGCGCTATCCCGGCATCCGCGAGCATTTCTGGACGCTGAAGACGGCGTCCGGCTACCGCAAGTTCGACGTGCGCGGCCCCTACGATTCCGACGACGGCGACGTGCTCACCGGCTGGGCGCTCGCCGGCCACGGCATCGTCAACAAGCCGCGCTTCGAGGTCGAACCGTTCCTGCGCGACTGGCGGCTGAAGGTCATCCTGCCGGACAACGCCCCGCCGCCGGTGCAGCTTGCGGCGGTCTATCCGCACCGCAATTTCCAGGACCAGAAGATCAGGCTGCTGCTCGACTTCATGGCCGAGCGCTGCCAGCGCCTGATCCGCGAGACTCTCAAAGGCAGCTGAAACAAGGGCAAGCCTGCGGCGCGCCTCTCCAAGCTCGCGTCATTCTCGGGCTTGTCCCGAGAATCTATTGCCGCTGGCCGGAGCGGCCTGTCGCAAAGATCGCCACGGCCGGCAGATCCTCGGCACAAGGCCGAGGATGACGGAACCGTCTGCAAGCAGAAGGCCGCCTCGCGGCGGCCTCCGGGACGTCTTTCTGCCCGCTCATCACCAGGGACGATACCACCCCTCGACCACGGTCTGCTTGTCGCGATGGTTGCCGCCCATCGTCGCGGCGCCGTAGGACACGGCCGCACCAACCAGCAGCGAGGCCGCCGCCAGGAAGGCCGCCACAAGCGACGCTCTCCTCGCCTGCTCGGCCGTCTCGCGGGCCTGGGCCTCGATCTCCCTCGCCTGCACCACGGCCTGGTCGATCCGCTGGCCGGCTTCCTCGGGCGAAATGCCGGCCCGCGCGGCGACCACAGAGGCGAGATAGTCGCGATCGGCAGGATCGATCGTGTCGCCGGTGGCGGCCGAGACGAGAATGCGGCCGACCGCAGCCCGGTCCGTATCGGACAGCGGTGCGGCATCCGGACGGCCGCGCAGGGTGCGGTCGATGAGCAGGTCGGACGGATCGGCGACAGCCGCGGCGGCATTGCCCGCCGCCGACGCCACCGCACCTGCCGTCTGCCCGGCGACATTGGCTGCGCCCATAAGCCCGGAATACGCGATCGCGCCGGCCACCAGTGTGCCGAGCGCCCAGGTGACGAGGCCGTTTGAGCCGTCACGTACGTCCGATTCATATTCGCTAGCGTCGCCGATACGCCGGCGCATGCGACCGGTGAGATAACCGCCGGCGAAGGAAGCGATGACCTGAACCCACAGGATCCAGAGGCCGCCGACGATGGCGATCCAGAACAGCGAGGCCGACTGGCCTTCCCGCGCCGAGGTCATGGACAGGCCGATGGCCGATCCGAAGGTGAGAAGGACCAGCGACAGCGCGCTGGCGAGCACGACGCCGGCAAAGATCGCCGGCCAGTCGACATAGGATGTTCCGTCCGCAGGTCCGGTTTCCGAGACCACGACGGTGGCGGGGGCTTCGCTGATGGACATTGTCTTGTCTCCTGTTCCCGAGTTCAGCGCAGGCCGAGAGCGGACAGGATGAACAGGATCACGACCACGAGGCCGACCAGATAGATGATGCCGTGCATGTTGGGCCCTCCAGTTGATTGCGGAGGAGTAACAATCGTGCGCTGACAAGGTTCCGCCACATTCGCGACACCCGCCGGGCGGTCCCGTTCTCGGTGAGGCTATGCCGCTCGGTTCCGGCTCAGCGCGGTCATGATCTCGGCTGCCGCCAGCGCGGCGATCACCGCCGGCCGCTTGTCGCGCACGTCTTCGCCGCCGATCGGGGAGACGAGGCGCGATAAAGCCGCCTCGTCGCCGCCGGCCTCCTTCAGATACCAGCTCCGGAAGGTGGCGCGCTTGGTCTTCGAGCCGATCATGCCGACATAGGCCGCGCCGTCGCGCTTCAGCGCCTCCGCGACGATCAGGAAATCGAGCGCGTGGTCATGCGTCAGCACCACGAAGGCGCTGCCGGGCGGCGCATCGCGCACCGCCTCTTCCGGCACCGGCGTCAAGAGTGTGTCGACGGCCGGCGGCATCCCGTCCAGCGCCTCGGCACGCACGTCGACCACGATCACCTTCACCGGCAGCAGCGCGAAGGCCGCGGCCAGCGCATGGCCGACATGTCCGCCGCCGAAGATCAGAATCCGCGGCAGCTTCGCCTCTTCGGCTTCCGCCTGCCGCAACAGCTCCGCGCGGATCTGGTCGTCCGCAACCCCGATCGACAGCTCGACCCGCCCGCCACAGCACTGTCCGATCTCTGGCCCGAGGGGGATCGAGAGACGCTCTCCCTTCTCCCCGTTTGCGGGGAGAAGGTGCCCGAAGGGCGGATGAGGGGCAGCGCCACCGCCAGCCAGCATCTCCCGCGCGCGGTCGATCGCCATGAATTCGAGCTGGCCGCCGCCGATGGTCCCGAACATCGCGCCCGGCGAAACCAGCATCCACGCGCCCTTCTCGCGCGGGGTCGAACCCAGCGCCTCGACCACCTTCACCAGCGCGACCTGCGGATGCGCGTCGAGGAAACGGACGAGATTGGCGCGGGAGGCGGTCATCGGCGTAACCGGTCGAGTTGCCGGAGGCCATTGCGCCCCGTCACGCCCCCTCTGGCCTGCCGGCCATCTCCCCCACAAGGGGGGAGATTGGCTGTCGCAACTGCCTTCGCCAACCTCCGACGTTCGGATAGGAGCGCCGACACGGAAACTGCCGATCTCCCCCCTTGTGGGGGAGATGGCCGGCAGGCCAGAGGGGGGCGTGACGGGGCGCTGACATATCCGCAGGATAACGCCGCCTCGGCGCCCTCGCTACATCCCCGCCTCGCGCCGCACCCGCTCCACCGCCATCAGCACGCGCTCCGGCGTGGCGGGTGCGTCGAGGCGGGGGCAGATGCGATGGTCGGCGACGCTGGCGACCGCGTCGGACAGCGCGTGCAGCACCGACATCGCCAGCATGAACGGCGGCTCGCCCACGGCCTTCGACTTGTGCACCGTCGGCTCGACGTTCTCCGGCCAGTCGGCCAGCGTTACGTTGAAGATCTTCGGCCGGTCCGAGGCGAGCGGGATCTTGTAGGTCGAGGGCGCATGCGTCCTGAGCCGGCCCTTGTCGTCCCACACCAGCTCCTCGGTCGTCAGCCAACCCATGCCCTGGATGAAGCCGCCCTCGATCTGGCCGAGGTCGATCGCCCGGTTCAGCGACTTGCCGGTCTCGTGCAGGATGTCGGTGCGCTCGACGACATATTCGCCCGTCAGCGTATCGATCGATACTTCCGAGCAGGAAGCGCCGTAGGAGAAATAGTAGAACGGCCGCCCTTGCCCCTTGTCGCGGTCCCAGTGGATCTTCGGCGTCTTGTAGAAGCCCGCGGCGGAAAGTTGCACGCGCGCCATATAGGCCTGCCGGATCAGGTCGGCGAAGGCGATTTCCTGGTTGCCGACCCGTACCCGGTTGGGCAGGAACACCACCTGCTCCTTGGGCACGCCGTGCTTCTCGGCCGCGAAGTCGATCAGCCGGTCCTTGATCTGCCGCGCCGCGTTCTGCGCCGCCATGCCGTTGAGGTCCGTGCCGGACGAGGCCGCCGTCGCCGATGTGTTCGGCACCTTGCCGGTCGTCGTCGCGGTGATCTTCACCTGTTCGATGTCGATCTGGAACTCCTCGGCCACCACCTGCGCCACCTTGACGTAGAGCCCCTGCCCCATCTCGGTGCCGCCATGGTTCAGGTGCACCGATCCGTCGGTGTAGACATGCACCAGCGCGCCGGCCTGGTTGTAGAAGGTCGCTGTGAAGGAGATGCCGAACTTCACCGGCGTTAATGCGATGCCGCGCTTGACGATCGGGCTGTTGGCGTTGAACGCCGCGATCTCGCGCCGCCGCCGCTCATAGTCCGAACTCGCCTCCAGCTCGCCGACGATCCGCTCGAGGATGTTGTCCTCGACCGTCTGGTGGTAGGGCGTCACGTCGCGCTCGCCGACACCGTAGAAATTGACCTTGCGGATTTCCAGCGGATCCTTGCCCAGCGCGAACGCCACCTCGTCGATGATGCGCTCCGCGCCCACCATGCCCTGCGGCCCGCCGAAGCCTCGGAAGGCTGTGTTCGAGACCGTGTTGGTGTAGAGCGGCGCCGAGGTCGCCTTCACCGCCGGGTAGAAATAGGCGTTGTCGCAATGGAACAGCGCACGGTCCGTCACCGGCCCCGACAAGTCGGAGGAGAAGCCGCAGCGCGCCGCGTAGTGGAAATCCGCGCCGAGGATGCGCCCCTCGTCGTCGAAGCCCACCTCATAGTCGATCAGGAAGTCATGCCGCTTGCCGGTCGCGGTCATGTCGTCGTCGCGGTCCGGGCGGATCTTCACCGCGCGATGGAGCTTCTTCGCCGCCACGGCCGCGATCGCCGCGAACTGGTTGCCCTGCGTCTCCTTGCCGCCGAAGCCGCCGCCCATGCGCCGGATCTCGATGGTGACCGCGTGCGAGGGCACGCCCAGCACATGTGCCACCATATGCTGCACCTCGCTCGGATGCTGCGTCGAGGAATAGACCGTCACGTCCTGGTCCTCGCCCGGCACGGCAAGCGCGATCTGGCCTTCGAGATAGAAGTGGTCCTGGCCGCCGCAGCGCATCTGGCCGCTGATCCGGCGCGGGGCGGATGCGATCGCGCCCGCCGCGTCGCCGCGCTCCAGCTTCAGCGGCGGCGTCACCATTTTGCCGTTCCGGCGGTCGGTCTCTCCAACATCGGTGAAGAACGGCAGGTCCTCATATTCCACCTTCGCCAGCCGGCAGGCGCGCCGCGCCTGCTCGCGCGTCTCGGCGATCACGGCGAAGATCGGCTGACCGTAGAACTGCACCAGCCCGTCGGCGAGCACCGGCTCGTCGTGCCGGCCGGTCGGGCTGATGTCGTTGGAGGCCGGCATGTCCTTGCCGGTCAGCACCAGCTTCACACCCGGCGCGGTGCGCACGGCATCGAGATTCATCGACAGAACCTTGGCATGTGTAGCCGTGGACAGGCCCAGGCAGCCGTGCAACAGGCCGGCTGGCTCCGGCATGTCGTCGATGTAAACCGCCGTGCCGGTGACATGCTTGTGCGCGGAATCGTGCCGCCGGTCGGTCGCGACGCCGCCGGAGATTTTTTCGGCGCGAAGGTTCGGGGCGTGATGGGTCATGCCGCGCGCTCCCGCGTGACAGTGATCGGCTTTTTCGTGCCGGTCGTTTCGAAATAGAAGCGCAGCAGCAGGTTCTTCGCCACGGTCATGCGATAGTCCGCCGAGGCGCGCATATCGGACAGCGGAGTGAAATCCTTCGGATATTCCGCCATCGCCGCCTCGACGGTCGCGACCGACCATTCCTGGCCGACAAGCGCCGCCTCAACCGCGCTCGCCCGCTTCGGCGTCGCCGCCATGCCGCCATAGGCGATGCGCGCCGAGGCCACGCGACCGCCCTCGACCTCGACATGGAATGCGCCGAGCGTCGCGGTGATGTCCTCGTCCCGGCGCTTGGTGACCTTGTGCACGCCGAAATGCGCGCCCGCCTTCGGCAGCGGCACGTGCACCGCCTCGACGAACTCGCCCGCCTGCCGGTCCTGCTTGCCATAGGCGACGAAGAAGGTTTCGAGCGGGATCGTCCGCCGGGCACCGCCCTTGCGCAGCGTGATCGAGGCCCCCAGCGCGATCAGCGGCGGTGGCGTGTCGCCGATGGGCGAACCGTTGGCGATGTTGCCGCCGATCGTGCCCATGTTGCGCACCTGCTCGCCGCCGATCCGGTCGATCAGCGGACCAAAGGCCGGGATGCGCGCCGCAAGCGTCTCGCGCGCCTGGGTGTAGGTGACGCCGGCGCCGATCGTCAGCATGCCGTCCGTCTCCTCGATGCCCTTCAGGTCGTCGAGATGGCCGACGAAGACGACCGGCGCGATATCGCGCATGAATTTGGTCACCCACAGGCCGACGTCGGTCGAGCCGGCGACGATGCGCGCGCCCGGCTCCGCGTCGAGAATCTCGGCCAAATCATCCGCCGAGACGGGAATGACCAGCCGGTCCTTGCCCGCACCGATCTCGACCCGCGAGCCGTCACGCATCTCCCACAGCGCGTCGCTGATCCGGCCGCGTTCGGCGGCGAGCTCGCTGTCGGCCGCGACGCCATATTCCGAGATCGCCTTCGCGGCCTTCACGATCGCGTCGTAGCCGGTGCAGCGGCAGAGATTGCCCTGCAGCGCCTTCTCGATCGCCGCCTCCGACGGCCACGGCTCGCGCATCCACAAGCCGTAAAGCGACATCACGAAGCCGGGCGTGCAGAAGCCGCATTGCGAGCCGTGAAAGTCGACCATCGCCTGCTGCACCGGATGCAGCCGGCCGTTCTGGCCCTTGAGATGCTCGACGGTGACCACATGGCAGCCGTCGAGGCTGGCGAGAAACCGGATGCAGGCATTGACGCTCTCATAGACCAGCCCGTCGCCGGCCAGCCGCCCCACCAGCACCGTACAGGCGCCGCAGTCGCCCTCGGCGCAGCCCTCCTTCGTGCCGCGCAGCGACCGGCGCAGCCGCAGCCAGTCGAGCAGGGTCTCGTCGGGCTTGAGGTCGGAGATCTCGACCGCCTCGTCGTTCAGGAGGAAGCGGATCGTGGAGCGGATCGTGGGCATCAGCGCGCTCCAGCCAATATGAGGTGCTGGCACTCCACGGCGCCCCCCTCTGTCCTGCCGGACATCTCCCCCACGAGGGGGGAGATTGGCAGCTTCAATGAAAGTGTTCGCCTTGCAACGTGTGCAATTGGCGAAACAGATCGCGACAGCCGATCTCCCCCCCTGTGGGGGAGATGGCCGGCAGGCCAGAGGGGGGCGCCGTAGAGCACCGAGCGACGCGAACTAAGCATCCAAGCCGCCATCAGCTCCCCCTGTAGGTCGAATAGCCATAGGGCGAGATGAGCAGCGGGACGTGATAGTGCGTCTCTTCCGCCATGCCGAAACGGATCGGCACCTGGTCGAGGAACAGCGGATCCGGCAGCGCCGAACCCTGCGCCCGCAGGTAATCCCCGGCGAGGAACACCAGCTCGTATTGCCCCGTCTTGAAGTCCTTGCCGGCCAGCAGCGGCTCGTCGCAGCGGCCATCTGTATTGGTCGTCACGGCCTTGATCTTCTTGTGCGAATTGCCGCTGACCCGGTAGAGCCAGATCTCCAGGCCGGCCGCCGGCTTGCCCGTCGCGGTGTCCAGCACGTGGGTTGTCAGCTTTCCGCCGCTGCCTTGCGCCATTCGTCCCTGCCTCTTGTCCAGGCACGGCATTCGCCGTGCCTGCAGATTGTGCGGCATTTCAAGGGAATGGATAAGCCCTGGCGCGGCGCGTGGCTACACAAAGACTTTCAAAATTTTCGAGGGGTATCGCACTCATCCCCTTTGATAGTGTTGAATGGGAGCAGTTGACCTCCCGGCAGGACACCGATGACCGAACCAAGACGCTATGTGCGCGACATGCGCGGCTACGGGGCCAATCCGCCCGATCCAAAATGGCCGGGCGGCGCCCATGTCTGCGTCCAGTTCGTGCTGAACTACGAGGAAGGCGGCGAGAACTCGATCCTGCATGGCGACGCCGCCTCCGAAGCGTTCCTGTCCGAGATCACCGGCGCCCAGCCCTGGCCGGGCCAGCGCCACTGGAACATGGAATCGATCTACGAATACGGCGCACGGGCCGGCTTCTGGCGGCTGCATCGCATGTTCACCGCGGCCGGTATCCCGGTGACGATCTACGGCGTCGCCACCGCGCTTGCGCGCTCGCCCGACCAGGTCGCGGCGATGCAGGCGGCCGGCTGGGAGATCGCCTCGCACGGCCTGAAATGGATCGACTACCGCGACACGCCCGAAGAGGTCGAGCGCGCGCATATGGAAGAGGCGATCCGCCTGCATGCCGAGGTGACCGGCGAGCGGCCGCGCGGCTGGTACACCGGCCGCACCTCGGTCAACACCGTGCGGCTTGCCGCCGCCGAGGGCGGCTTCGACTACGTGTCGGACACGATGGACGACGACCTGCCCTACTGGCTCGACCATGACGGCCACGGCAACGCAATCCCGCCGCAGCTGATCTTGCCCTACACGCTCGACGCCAACGACATGCGCTTCGCCATCCAGGCTGGCTATGCCGAAGGCCAGCAGTTCTTCACCTACCTCAAGGACGCCTTCGACACCCATTACGCCGAAGGCCGCGCCGGCCGGCCGTCGATGATGAACATCGGCCTGCATTGCCGCCTCGTCGGGCGTCCGGGCCGCGCGGCGGCGCTGAAGCGCTTCATCGACTATGTCCAGTCCCACGACCGGGTCTGGATCGCGCGACGCACCGACATCGCCCGCCACTGGCGCGAGCACCACCCCTACCGGCCGGCAGCGCTTCGCCCTTCGCGCATGAACCGCGAGGATTTCGTCGCCCGCTTCGGCTCGATCTTCGAGCACTCGCCCTGGGTTGCCGAGCGCGCCTTCGAGCTGGAACTCGGCCCGGCGCACGATTCGGCCGGCGGCCTGCACAACGCGCTCTGCCGCGCCTTCCGCTCGGCGGGCGAGGACGAGCGGCTGGGCGTGCTGAAGGCGCATCCGGACCTCGCCGGCAAGCTCGCCGCCGCAAGGCGGCTCACAGCGGAATCGACCTCGGAACAGGCCTCTGCCGGCCTCGACGCGCTGACCGACGCCGAGCGTGAGACCTTCACGCAGCTCAACGCCGACTACGTCGCGAAATTCGGCTTCCCGTTCATCATCGCGGTGCGCGACAACACCAAGGCCTCGATCCTGGAAGCCTTCGGCGCGCGCCTGGCGAACGATCGCGACGAGGAATTCGCAGCAGCCTGCCGGCAGGTGGAGCGCATCGCCTGGTACCGGCTGCGCGACCTGCTCCCGGCCTAGGAAGGACAACAGAGATGGCCGGACCCCAATATGTCGCCCCGCCCGGAGGCCATCCGCCGCAGACGGACCTGCTCACCGGCCGGGCAGTCTTCACCGAGGCCTATGCCTTCATCCCGCGCGGCGTGATGCGCGAGATCGTCACCTCCTACCTGCCGCACTGGCAGCGCACCATCGCCTGGATCATCGCGCGGCCGCTCTCCGGCTTCTCCGAGACCTTCACCCAATATGTGATGGACGTCTCGCCAGGCGGCGGCAGCGACCGGCCCGAGCCGGACGCGGAGGCCGAGGGCGTCATCTTCCTGATGGACGGCGAGCTGACGGTCACCGTCGACGGCGCCGCGCACCGCATGCTCAAGGGCGGCTGGGCCTTCCTGCCGCCCGGCAGCGGCTGGACGCTGCGCAACACCGGCACCGTGCCGGCGAAATTCCACTGGATCCGCAAGATCTACGAGAAGGTGGACGGCATCGACATGCCGCCGCTCCAGTTCTCCAACGACCAGGACGTGGTGCCGCTCTCCATGCCCGGCACCGCCGGCAAATGGGCGACGACCCGCTTCGTCGATCCCGAGGATCTGCGCCACGACATGCACGTCAACATCGTCACCTTCGAGCCCGGCGCGATCATCCCCTTCATGGAAACCCACGTCATGGAGCACGGGCTCTACGTGCTGGAGGGCAAGGCGGTCTACAAGCTCAACCAGGACTGGGTGGAGGTGGAAGCCGGCGACTTCATGTGGCTGCGCGCCTTCTGCCCGCAAGCCTGCTACGCCGGCGGCCCGGGCAAATTCCGCTACCTGCTCTACAAGGATGTGAACCGGCATCCGAAGCTGTGGCGGCGATGACGATGGAAAAAGCGGTTGGCGCCCCCTCCACCGCCTTCGGCGGTCCCCCTTCCCCGCTTCGCAGGGGAGGATCCAGGGTCGCGGCCGGCCTCGACGTTAATCCTCCGTTTACGGGGGAGGGGGACCACGCGAAGCGTGGTGGAGGGGGCGCAGTTCCTTGCCCGTGACCCGCACCCTCACCGCCCGCCCCCTCACCCGCGAGGCGTTCGCTCCCTTCGGCGACGTGCTCGATACAGACTGGCCGAACCACTATCCGATCAATGCCGGCAAGTGCGAGCGCTACCACGGCCTCGCCATCGCCGAAGCGGCAGGCACCGATGCGCGCGTCATCCTCTCCATCTTCCGCGCCACGCCCTACGCCTTCCCGCTGGTGCTGACGATGATGGAGCGCCACCCTTTCGGCAGCCAGGCCTTCATGCCGCTGTCGCCGCGCCCTTTCCTTGTCGTCGTTGCTCACGACGACAATGGCGCGCCCGGCACCCCGCACGCCTTCGTCACCGCGCCCGGCCAGGGCGTGAACTATCCGCGCAACCTCTGGCACGCGGTGCTGACCCCCATTGGCGCGCCACAGGATTTCCTCGTCGTCGACCGGGCGGGCGTGGAAAAGAATCTCGAAGAGCACCATTTCGCCGAACCCTGGACAATCATCTTGCCGGAGGGCCTCGCATGACCGACACAGCCCTGATCGAACGCCTGCTCGACGTGATGGAACACGACATCGTCCCGAAGACCGCGGCCGGCGTCGCGGCGGGCAACAAGCTGTTCGGCGCCGCGATCCTGAGGAAATCCGACCTCTCCGTTGTGATCGCGGAGACCAACAACGAACTGGAAAACCCGCTCTGGCATGGCGAGGTTCACGCGCTGAAGCGCTTCTACGAACTGCCGAAGGCCGACCGTCCCGAGACAAAGGACTGCATCTTCCTCGCCACGCACGAGCCCTGCTCGCTCTGCCTCTCGGCCATCACCTGGACCGGCTTCGACAATTTCTACTATTTCTTCAGCCACGAGGATTCGCGCGACGCCTTCGCCATCCCGCACGATCTGAAGATCCTCAAGGAGGTCTTCACTCTCGATCCCGGCGGTTACAACGCCACCAACGCCTTCTGGACCGGCCGGTCGCTGCGTCGCATGATCGCCGCCCTGCCCGAACCCGACCGCACCCGCCTCTCCGCCCGCGCCGACGCGCTGGCCGCGACCTACGACAGCCTGTCGGCGACCTATCAGGCTCAGAAGCAGGACAACGACATCCCGTTGAACTAGGCGGCAACCGCGACCGCACCCACCTCGCTCCTCTGCCTGAAACGACCCGGGCAGCGTGCGCCGCTCCTATCGCATCAATCCCGCGGCCTTCAACGCATCTTCAATGATCGTTTTCACGCCAGACGCGTTGGCGGCCGAACCCGGGGAGGAACGAGGTTGCCGGGTTGTAGCATCGACCTTCACCTTTTCTGCAGCGGACAGGCCCAATGACGGTCGCTCTCCTTTGGCGGCTGCATCAGGCCTCAATGGCGCGGGTTCGCGCTTGTCGGCATCCGCGATACCCCAGACGCGGGCGATCTCCCGCGTCGAGGAGATGCCGACATCGAGCATGAACGGTCCTGGAGTGCCGAGGCCATCGCCTCCGAGGGGCGTTCCGTGGGCCATGCCCGCAATGATGTTGACCTCGATGGCCGCCAGCCCCTCGGCGTCGTGCCACACATGTCGGGTATGACGCCCAGATGCTTCGGAGCGCGTCGGGCGTTTTTCAAGCGCATGGACACCGCGCCACTGGGTCACCAGGGCTTCAGCGTTCGAAGGGGCCACGGTTGGATCGGCCGAACCGTGCCAGATCGAGATTCTCGGCCACGGACCTTCGTGCGTGGAGGCATTCTGGACGAGCCGTTGCAGGTTTTCCTCGGAGGGACCACCATGGCCGCGCATTCGGTCGAAGGCTTCCGGTATCGTGGTCGCGCTGCCATAGGGAAGCCCGGCGATGATCGCGCCACCCGCGAAGACCTCCGGATAGCTGGCAAGCATCGCCGAGGCCATCGCGCCGCCCGCCGAGAGCCCGGTTATGAAGATGCGGTTCCGATCGAGACAGTGCGTCGCGACCATCGTCTCGATCATCTCCCGTATCGAAAGAGCCTCGCCCGAACCGCGTCTGGCATCACCCGGAAGGAACCAGTTGAAGCAGAGATTCGGATTGTTGGCGCGTTGCTGCTCGGGAAACAGGAGTGCGAAGCCCGCTTCGTCCGCGAGTTGCGACCAGCCGGAATGATGGTCGTAACCGGCCGCGGTCTGTGTGCAGCCGTGCAGCACGACGACGAGCGGAGCGCCTTTGTCTATACCGTCGGGGACGTGGAATTTGGCTGCCAACGCACCCGGATTGGTGCCGAAACGCGCAAGGGCATGGAGACGGTCTGAGACGCCCGAGGTAGCGGCCTGAGGCGCAAGCCGCGCCTGCAGCGCGGTGAGCCGCGCGATCGTGTCGGAGATTTTTCGCAATGGAGGCGTCCCTTCTGTGACGTCCGGGATGGACGCAATCTCTGCAACACGGTCGCAGCAATATCGTTGCTGCACTGCACAATAACAAGAGAAGCGGACGACCGCCCCTTTCGGCGCGCCAGTCGGGCCGTGTCGCATTCAGGCCTTGCCTCGCCACGCGCCGCATAGTCGGATGCGGTCATGAAAACCGTCACCTCCTTCCCGCGCCGGGTGGTCGAGCATCCCGACATCGGCATCGTCATGCCCGACGGGTGCCGGCTCTCGGCCCGCATCTGGATGCCGGACGATGCCGCGGAGAACCCGGTTCCGGCGATCCTTGAGCATCTGCCCTACCGCAAGCGCGACGGCACGACCGCGCGGGATGAGCTCACCCACCCGTATTTCGCCGGCCATGGCTATGCCTGCCTCCGCGTCGACATGCGCGGCAACGGCGACTCCGACGGATTGATGGAGGACGAATACGCGCCGCAGGAGCTGCGGGACGCCTGCGACGTCATCGCCTGGGCCGCCGCCCAGCCCTGGTGCAACGGCAGGGTCGGGATGATGGGCATATCCTGGGGCGGCTTCAATTCGCTGCAGGTCGCGACGCTGAGGCCGCCCGCGCTCAAGGCCATCATCACGCTCTGCTCGACCGTCGACCGCTACGCCGACGACATCCATTACAAGGGCGGCTGCCTGCTGAACGAAAACCTCGGCTGGGCGGCCAACATGCTGTCCTATTCCTCGCGCCCGCCGGACCCCGCCCTTGTCGGCGAGCGGTGGCGCGAAATGTGGCTGGAGCGGCTGGAAAACACGCCCTTCCTCGCCGAGACATGGCTCTCGCACCAGACGCGCGATGCCTACTGGAAGCATGGCTCTGTCTGCGAGGACTATGCGGCGATCGAGGCGGCGGTTCTGTCGATCGGCGGCTGGCACGATGGCTACCGCAACACGATCTCGCATCTGGTGACGAACCTGTCGGCCCCGGCGAAGGGCATCGTCGGACCGTGGATCCACAAATACCCGCATTTCGCCGCGCCCTTGCCGGCGATCGGCTTCCTGCAGGAGGCGCTGCGCTGGTGGGACCGCTGGCTGAAGGATCTCGACACCGGCGTGGAAGACGATCCGGCCATGCGGCTGTGGTTGATGGACAGCGTGCGCCCGGCCTACTGGCATCCCGAACGTCCCGGGCGCTGGATCGCGGAAGGCCAATGGCCCTCGCCCGACATCTCGATGCGCGCACTGCACCTCACAGCCTGGGGACTTGCCGAAACGCCCTCTCCGTTCCTGCGTCTCGTCGCCTCGCCGCAGGATTGCGGCCTCGCCACCGGCGAATATTTCCCCTTCAACTTCGGCCCCGAGCTGCCGGGCGACCAGCGGCCGGACGATGCGCTCTCCGTCTGTTTTGACGGCGAAGCTCTGGACGAGGCACTAGACATCGTCGGCGCCCCGTCCATCGAACTCGCCTTCACGCCGGATCGACCGCAGGCGAACCTCTGCGTCCGCCTCTGCGACGTGCATCCCGATGGCGCGTCGGAACTGATCTCTTACGGCCTGCTCAACCTCACGCATCGCGCCTCGCATGAATCCCCCGAACCGCTGAGGCCAGGAGCATCGGCCGATGCGACGGTGGTCCTCGACCAGTGCGCCTATCGAGTCCCGGCAGGCCATCGCCTGCGCATCGCGATATCGACGTCCTACTGGCCCGCCATCTGGCCGTCGCCGCAAGCGGCGTCGATCGAGCTGACCGCCGGCACGCTGGCGCTTCCGGTCCGTCCCCTGGCCAAAGGCGACGGATGGCGCTTTGAGGCGCCACAGGCCGCGTCGGCATGGCAGGTCGAGGAGCTTCGCCCGCCGTCCTCCGAACGCCGCATCGAGCGCGACCTGGAGACCGGGCTGGTGACGGTCGTCGTCGCCAACGACTTCGGCGAGGTGCGCGACCTCGACCACGGTCTCGTCAGCGGCTCGCGCATGTCCGAGCGCTGGACGATCAGGCCGGACGATCCGCTCTCGGCCCGCGCGGAGATCTGGTGGGAGCAGACTCTCGGCCGCGGCGACTGGTCGGTCCGCACCGAGGCGCGATCCGCTATGAGGTCCGACCCGGAGCACTTCCATCTCACCGCCCGGCTGGACGCGTGGGAAGACCATGCGACGGTGTTCGGGCGGGACTTCGCGGCGTCGATTCCGAGGCGCCATCTCTGACAAATGCCCTCACCGAGGGCATTTGTTTGCCCACATTCATTTACGCCACGGAATGTCGCATACGGCCTTGCCGGTTGCGTGCTTTCAGCGCCAATATCCCTGTCACAATGAGGCCGTCTAATTGGCCCAGGGGCAACACAATTCGAGTGAGGAGAATACCATGTCCAATGAACTGGAATTCCTGAGCCGTTACGTCGTGGTCGGGAAGCTGAGCCGCCGCGACTTTCTCGGTCGCGCCGCCGCGCTCGGCGTCACCGCAACCTTCGCCAACACCCTCCTCGGCAGCGCCGCGCGCGCTCAAGGTGCGGTCAAGGGCGGCATCCTCAAGGCCGGCCTGCAGGGCGGTGAGGCGACCAACAGCCTCGACCCGGCTTCGTTCCTCAGCCAGGTTCCCTTCTCCTTCGGCAAGTGCTGGGGCGAGTATCTCTTCCGCCTGAAGCGCGATGGCTCGGTCGAGAATCGTCTCTGCGAGGAGGTCGGCGCCTCCCCCGACGCCAAGACCTGGACGATGAAGATCCGCAAGGGCGTCGAGTTCCACAACGGCAAGACGGTGTCCCCGGAAGACGTCGCCGCGACCATCGAGCGCCATTCCGACGCCAACTCCAAGTCCGGCGCGCTGGGCGTCCTCGGCAACATCGCTGGCATCAAGGCGAGCGGCGACGAGGTCGTCGTCACCCTCAAGGAAGCCGACGCCGACTTCCCCTACCTGATGGCCGACTACCACCTGATCATCCAGCCGAACGGCGGCAAGGACAATCCGACCGAGGGCATCTCCGCCGGACCGTACAAGGTCACCGTCAACGAGCCCGGCGTTCGCCAGGGCGGGGAGCGTTTCGCCAACTACTGGGGCGGCGACGCGATGGGTCATGCCGACCAGATCGAGATCATCGTCATCAATGACGCGACCGCGCGCACCGCGGCCCTGCAGGGCGGCCAGGTGCACATAATCAACCGCGTCGAGCCGAAGATCGTCGAGCTGGTGAAGCGCGTCCCGGGCGTCGTGATCCAGAACGTCGCGGGCCGCGGCTTCTATCCCTTCAACATGTTCTGCGACACCGCTCCCTTCGACAACGTCGACCTGCGCATGGCACTGAAGCTCGCCATGAACCGCGAGGAGATGCTGGACAAGATCCTGTTCGGCTACGGCTCGGTCGGCAACGACTTCCCGATCAACGCTGCCTATCCGCTGTTCCCGGAGGGTATCGAGCAGCGCAAGTATGATCCCGAAGCGGCGGCTGCCGCCTACAAGAAGTCCGGTCACTCGGGCTCGATCCTGTTGCGAACCTCCGACGTCGCCTTCCCGGGCGCGGTCGACGCCGCCCAGCTCTACCAGCAGTCCTGCGCGGCCGCCGGCATCACCATCGAGATCAAGCGCGAGCCCGGCGACGGCTACTGGTCCGAAGTCTGGAACAAGCAGCCCTTCTCGCTCTCCTACTGGGGCGGCCGCTCGACCCAGGACCAGATGTATTCCACCGGCTACGTCTCGACCGCCGACTGGAACGACACGCGCTGGAAGCGTCCGGACTTCGACAAGATGCTGTTCACCGCCCGTGCCGAGCTCGATCAGGAGAAGCGCAAGGCGATCTACCGCGACATGGCGATCATGATGCGCGACGAAGGCGGGCTGGCCATTCCCTTCTTCAACGAGTTCATCGACGCCTCGTCGGGCAAGGTCGGCGGCTACGAAAAGCATCCGGCCGGCGAGATGATGGACGGCTACGCGCTCGCCGAGTGCTGGGTCGCGGCCTGACCTCGCGGCGGCCGGTCCGATGTCGCCCATCCTCAAGCTGATTGCCCAGCGCGTTGCGCTGGGCGTCATCCTCCTGTTCGCGGTGTCCGCGCTGATCTTCGCGGGCACGCAGATCCTGCCGGGCGACGTCGCCTCCTCGATCCTCGGCCAGTCGGCCACGCCGCAGGCGCTCGCCAACCTGCGCCAGGAGCTCGGCCTCAACGATCCGGCGATCGTGCGCTATTTCCGCTGGGTCGGCGGCGTGCTCACCGGCGATCTCGGCACGGCGCTCACCACGCGCCAGGACATCGCCACGACGCTCGGGCCCCGCCTGTGGAACACCCTCTTCCTCGCCTTCTGGACCGCGGTGGTTGCCATTCCCCTGGCGATCGTGCTCGGCATGCTCGCCGTCATGTATCGCAACGGACCGGTCGACAAGGCGATCTCCGGCTTCGCATTGGCATCGACCTCCGTGCCGGAGTTCTTCGTCGGCTATCTCCTCATCTTCTTCTTCGCCGTGAAGCTGCAATGGTTCCCGTCGATCTCGACCGTCTATGACGGCATGCCTTTCCTGCAGAAGCTGCAGGCGATCGTGCTGCCCGGAACGGCGCTGCTGCTCGTCGTGCTGGCGCATATGATGCGCATGACCCGCGCGGCGATCCTGAACGTCATGCAGTCGGCCTATATCGAGACGGCGGAGCTGAAAGGCGTGTCGCCGTTCGAGATCATCCGCAGGCATGCCTTCCCCAACGCGATCGCGCCGATCGTCAACGTCGTCATGCTCAACCTCGCTTATCTCGTGGTCGGCGTCGTCGTGGTCGAGGTGATCTTCGTCTATCCGGGCATGGGCCAGTATCTGGTCGACCATGTCGCCAAGCGCGACGTGCCGGTGGTGCAGGCGGTCGGGCTGATCTTCGCGGCGGTCTACATCAGCCTGAACATCGTGGCGGACGTCGCCTCGATCCTCGCCAATCCACGCCTGCGGCACCCGAGGTGAGCCCGTGCTGAAGACCATCACCCCAGGCTCTGCGATCGGCCTCGTCGTCACGTCGCTGTTCCTTCTCGTCGCGATCTTCGCGCCGCTGATCGCCCCCTTCGGCAACGGCCAGATCGTCGGCGGCGTGTGGGAGCCGATGTCGGCGACCCACTTGCTCGGCACCGACAATCTCGGCCGCGATCTCTTGTCGCGGATGATCTATGGCGCGCAGGTGACGATCTTTATCTCCGTCGCAGCCACGGCCCTGTCATTCACGCTCGGCTCCGTGCTCGGTTTCGCCGCGGCGGTCATCGGCGGCTGGTTCGAAACCGTCATGTCGCGCTTCGTCGACCTGATGATGTCGATCCCGACGCTGATCTTCGGCCTCGTCGTCCTGTCGGTGCTGCCGACCACGATCCCGGTCCTGATCCTGGTGATGGGCCTGCTCGACTCCACTCGCGTCTACCGTCTCTCGCGCGCGGTGGCTGCCGACATCAACGTCATGGATTTCGTCGAGGCGGCGAAGCTGCGCGGCGAGGGCACGGGCTGGATCATCTTCCGCGAGATCCTGCCCAACGCGCTGTCGCCGCTCGTCTCCGAGCTCGGCCTGCGCTTCATCTACGCCGTCCTGTTCCTCTCGGCCCTGTCCTTCCTCGGCCTCGGTGTCCAGCCGCCGGCCGCCGACTGGGGCGGCATGGTCAAGGAGAACAAGGAAGGCATCGTCTTCGGCATTCCGGCGGCGCTGATCCCGGCAGGCGCGATCGCGCTGCTCGCGATCTCGGTCAACCTCGTCGCCGACTGGGTGCTGAACCGCACGTCGAGCCTGAAGGGAGGACGCGGCTGATGGCTTCCCCCACGCATCACGTCGACACTCCTCCCCGGCCGAAGCCGGAGGATCTGCTCCTCGACGTCCGCAACCTGAAGATCGAGGCCAAGGTCTTCCCGCCCGGCGAGGCGCCGCGCATGGTGACCATCGTCGACGGCGTCTCGCTGACGCTGGCGAAGGGCAAGGTGCTCGGCCTCATCGGCGAATCCGGCGCCGGCAAGTCGACCATCGGGCTCTCCTCGATGGCTTATGGCCGCGGCAGCGTGAAGATCACCGGCGGCGAGGTCGTGCTCAACGGCCGCGACATTCTTAAGGCTGGCAAGGACGGCGTGCGCAAGCTGCGTGGCAGCGAGGTCTGCTACGTCGCGCAGTCGGCCGCCGCCGCCTTCAATCCTGCGCACCGCCTGATGGATCAGGTGGTCGAGGCCGCGATCCTGCACGGTTCCGCCACCCGCGCCGAGGCCGAGAAGCGGGCGAAGCAGCTCTTCCGCAAGCTCAGCCTGCCGAACCCCGACACGATCGGCGACCGCTATCCGCACCAGGTCTCGGGCGGCCAGCTCCAGCGCGTCATGACGGCGATGGCGCTCTGCTCTGAGCCCGACCTGATCGTCTTCGACGAACCCACGACCGCGCTCGACGTAACCACCCAGATCGACGTGCTCGCCGCGATCAAGGACGCGATCCGCGACACTGGCGTCGCGGCCCTCTACATCACGCACGACCTCGCTGTGGTGGCACAGGTGTCAGACGAGATCATGGTGCTGCGCCACGGCAAGCTGGTCGAATGGGGCGGCACGCGGCAGATCATCAAGGAGCCGCGGCAGGAATACACCAACGCCCTCGTTTCGGTGCACCACATCGAGCACAAGGAGAAGGCGCCGGGCACCACGCCGATCCTCTCGGTCAAGAACGTCACGGCCGCCTATTCCGGCGGTATGGCCAAGGTGCTGAAGAATGTCAGTGTCGACATCTTCCCCGGCCAGACGCTGGCCGTCGTCGGCGAATCCGGCTCCGGCAAGTCGACGCTCGCCCGCGCCATTACCGGCCTTCTGCCGCCGGAGGAGGGCACCGTAACCTTCGCCGGTCGGCTGCTGTCGAAGGCGCTCAAGGATCGGACGCGGGATGACCTGCGCGAACTGCAGATGATCTACCAGATGGCGGACGTGGCGATGAACCCGCGCCAGACCGTCGGCACGATCATCGGCCGCCCGCTCGAATTCTACTTCGGCGTCCGAGGCCGCGAGCGCGACAAGCGGGTCGCCGAACTGCTCGACAAGATCGAGATGGGCAAAGGCTTCGTCGACCGCTATCCGGCCGAGCTCTCGGGCGGCCAGAAGCAGCGCGTGTGCATCGCCCGCGCGCTCGCCGCCAAGCCGAAGCTGATCATCTGCGACGAGGTCACCTCCGCGCTCGACCCTCTGGTGGCGCACGGCATTCTGGAACTGCTCCTCGACCTGCAGAAGGAAGAGGACGTCGCCTATCTGTTCATCACCCACGACCTCGCAACCGTGAAGTCGATCGCCGATTCCATAGCCGTGATGTATCGCGGCGAAGTCGTGCGCTACGGGCCGAAGAGCAAGGTGCTCACGCCCCCCTTCGACGCCTACACCGACCTGCTGCTCTCCTCGGTTCCCGAGATGGAACTCGGCTGGCTGGAGAAGGCGATCAAAGGCCGGCGGATGGAGAGCGCAGGGAACTGAGCCGGAGACACGTTGGCGGTTCGGGCGAATTCTGGTAGGTTGCAGGCCATGAACAAGCACACGACCCTGTCGCTGGATGACCACTCCGCCGAGTTCATCGAACAGCAGATCGATGGTGGCAATTTTGCGTCAGCCAGTGAAGTCGTCGCGGCAGGATTGAAGCTGCTGGAAAAGCGGCAGGCATATGTGGAGGCGGTTCGAGCGGCATTGATCGAGGGCGAGGAAAGCGGCGAACCGCAGCCCTTCGACTTGCAGGAATTCCTGGCAGAGATGCATCTCGAACACGCGAAATGAACCGCTTCACGGTTTCTCCCGCCGCGCGGGCCGACCTTCGCAAAATATGGTTCTATACGGCGGAGAACTGGAGTGTCCGACAAGCGGACCGGTATGTGACACTGGTCGAGAGTGCTTTCCGTCGCATCGCGTCAGGCAAAGCAAGCGGCCGCAACGCTGATGAGTTCAAGCAGGGATATCTGCGCCTGCCGGTTGAATCTCATTTCGTATTTTACCGAACACATGCATCCGGAAGCATCGAAATAATGCGCGTGCTTCATCAGCGAATGAACCTGGCCGAACGACTTAGAGACGATTGAGAAGACGCATGCCCCTCTCCTCCAAGCTCCTCCTCATCATCATCGACGGCGTGCCGGAGCGGAACTTCCGCCGCTATTTCGGCAATCTCGAAGGCTGGGTGAAGAACGGCGACGCCCGCGTCTGGAAGCTGCGCAGCACGCTGCCGTCGATCTCCGGCCCCTGCTACGCCTCGATCCACACCGGCGTGCCGCCGCAGGAGCATGGCATCCTGTCGAACGAGGCCCGCTTCCGCGTCTCCCAGCCCGACCTCTTCTCGGAGATCTCGAAGGCCGGCGGCAAGACGGGCGCCGTCACCCATTCCTACTGGTCCGAGTTCTTCAATCGCTATCCGTTCGATTTCGTCCGCGACCTCGAATATGACGAACCGGACAGCCCGATCACCCACGGCCGCTTCCACACGATGACCGGCTATGGCCGCGACAACCAGATGACGCCCTCGGACGTCGACCTCTTCGCGACGCTGACCATGCTCACGGAGCGTTTCGGCATCGACTACGGCATCCTGCACACCTGCACGCTTGACTCGATGGGCCATCGCTTCGGCCACGACTGCGTCGAGATGGACAATGCCTGCCTGCACATGGACGGCATGCTGGCCGCCTTCCTGCCGCGCTGGCTGAAGAACGGCTACGAGGTGATCGTCACCGCCGACCACGGCCAGACCGATCGCGGCACGCATGGCGGTCACGAGGACCTGCAGCAGGACACGGCCTTCTATTATTTCGGCCCGGCCAAGGGCCCGAAGCCGGATGCGCTGCTCGACCAGCTCGCGCTCGCGCCTTCCATCCTCAAGCGGCTGGGGGTGAAGATCCCGGCGACGATGAAGGCGAAGCCCTTCTTCTGAGACGAGAGGACAACGGCATGGCGCAGGCGACCTTTACCGATGTCATGCTGCCGGAAGAGGCAAACCATCTCGCTCCGGATGGTTCGCAGGTTCGCGAGCTCGCCCGGCTGGCGGGCGGAACGATGGCGCATTTCACCTTGCCGCCCGGGGCCGTCTCCAAGGCAGTCAGGCATCGCACGGTCGAGGAGATCTGGTTCATTCTCTCCGGCCGCGGCCAGATGTGGCGACGCAGCGGCCGCATGCACGAGATCGCCGATCTCGCGCCCGGCCTGTCGCTGACCATCCCGCTCGGCACAAGCTTCCAGTTCCGCACCGACGGCGATGCGCCGTTGACCGCCGTCGCGATAACTATGCCGCCCTGGCCGGGCGCCGAAGAGGCCGAGTTCGTCGACGGGATCTGGTGAGGCTCAGGCGAAATCGTAGGGCCCGGGAAAGGTCCCAATCGGCACCACATGCGAGACGAGGCCCGCATCCGGCCGCCAGTGGTGCAGCAGCATCGCGGGCGGCTCGACGAACGAGGCCGGCTCTGCGTCGGGCCATGGCCGCAGGGCGATGCTCGTCGTCGTGCTGGGCGCCGTCATCAAGAGCGTGCCGCCGAAGCGCACCTGCATCATGCGGTGGACATGGCCGCACAACACGCGCTCTACGGCCGGAAACCGGCGCACGATCGTCTCCAGCCGCGCCGCGTTGAAGCAGCGATACGCGTCCAGATACGGGACGCCTGTCTCCAGCGGCGGCTGGTGCATCATGATAATCGTCGGCCGCTCCGGATCGGCCTCCAGCGTGTCGACAAGCCATGCCGCAGCCGCCTCGTCGACCTCGCCATGATGCGCGCCGGGCACGGTCACGTCGAAGCCGATGATCCGCACCGGTCCGAACCCGTCGGCGACAACGTGGAGCGGGCCTGAACGAACCATCCACGGCCTGTCGAGAAAGGCCGCGCGAAACGCCTCCCGCTCGTCGTGATTGCCGGGGATGGCCAGCAGCGGTTTGCCGATCGTCGCCAGCAGGTCGAGCGCATGGGCATACTCGTCGCGCGATCCGGTGTCGACGAGGTCGCCACTGAGGATCACGAGGTCCGGCTCGGGCCGCAGTCCGTTGAGATGGTGGATCGCTGCCTTAAACATCGCGTTGGAATCGACCACGCCCTGATACAGCACGCCGCGCGGACGCAGGTGCGGGTCGGACAGGTGGGCAATCAGCATGAGGGCGAATCCGCAAGAGGCGGCCGCCACACTGCTGTCGAACGTCGTGCACGGCAACCCCGGATGGCCCCTGAAATGACGTCCTCCCGACCGGGTTCGAAACGGAACGGATTTCCGCAGCGTTCGGATCAGGGGGTAATCCGGCGCTGGTATATCGATCGCGACCGATATACATATCGTCCATCTCCGATTTCGGAAAGATCATGGACCGCGACACAATATTGAAAGCACTGGCGCATCCGGTGAGGCGCGACATGCTCTCCTGGCTCAGGGAGCCGGAGAAGCACTTCGCCGGCCAGGCGCATCCGCTCTCGATGGGCGTCTGCGCCAGCCAGTTCGAGCGCTGCGGCCTGTCGCAGTCCACCGTCTCGACCCACCTCTCCACCCTCGTCTCCGCCGGCCTGCTGAAGCAGCGCAAGGTGGGGCAATGGGTGTTCTACAGCCGCGACGAAGAGGCGATCGACGCCTTCCGCGCCTCCCTCACCGACCTCTGACCTCCCTGCAAAAAGGACTGCCCATGCCCACCCTCTACGATCCGATCAAGCTCGGCGACCTCACGCTGCCAAACCGCCTCGCAATGGCGCCGCTGACGCGCAACCGCTCGCCGAAGGCCGTGCCCGGCCCGCTCGCCATCACCTATTATACGCAGCGCGCGACGGCCGGCCTGCCGATCAGCGAAGGCACCGCGATTACCCAGCAGGGCCAGGGCTACGCCGACGTTCCCGGCCTCTACGGACCCGAACAGCTTGCCGGCTGGAAGAAGGTCACCGATGCCGTCCACGCCGCCGGCGGGCACATCTTCACCCAGATCTGGCATGTCGGCCGCGTCTCGCACTCGTCCCTCCAGCCGAACGGCGGCCAGCCGGTGGCGCCCTCGGCGATCACCGCGAAGACCAAGACCTACATCATCCACGCCGACGGCAACGGCGAGTTCGCACCGACCTCCGAGCCTCGCGCGCTCGACCGTTCGGAACTTGCCGGCATCGTCGACGACTATCGGCGCGCCGCCCGCGCAGCGGTGAAGGAGGCCGGCTTCGACGGCATCGAGATCCACGGCGCCAACGGCTACCTCATCGACCAGTTCCTGCGCTCAGGCACCAACCAACGCACCGACGACTATGGCGGCTCGATCGAGAACCGCGCCCGCCTGTTGTTCGAGGTGGTGGACGCGATCGTCGCCGAGATCGGCGGCGCGAAGACAGCGATCCGCATCTCGCCCGTGACGCCTGCGAACGATGCTGCCGATCCCGACCCGCAGCCGCTCTTCGAGCATGTCGTGCGCGGCCTCGCCTCGCGCGGCCTCGCCTACGTCCACGTCATCGAGGGCGCCACCGGCGGCGCGCGTGACTTCCAGCAGGGCGAAAAGCCGTTCGACTGGGTAGCCCTGAAGGCCGCCTATCGCGCTGCCGGCGGAACGGGCGTCTGGATGGTCAACAACGGTTACGACCGCGAGCTCGCCGAAGAAGCCGTCGCCAGCGGCCGCGCCGACATGGTGGCATTCGGCCGGCTCTACATCGCCAATCCCGACCTCGTCGCCCGGTTCAAGGCCAGGGCTCCGCTCAACGAGCCGCAGCGCGCGACCTTCTACGGCGGCGGCGCGGCAGGCTACACCGACTACCCGGCAGCCGACCTCTCGGCCGTAGCGGCCTGACCTCGCAACGCTGGGCGGCGGTCACGCCGCCGTCCAGTCCTCGACGGTGAGACCGGGAAAGTGCCGGAAGGCGCTATCTGATGAAACCAGCACCGCCCCCGCTTCCAGCGCATGCGCTGCGATCAGCATGTCGAGGGGCTCGAGGGTTTTACCAAGCTTCCGCATCACTGCGCGCAGACGACCATAGGTTTGAGCCGTTAGATCTGTCCAAGACAACACTTCTATCTCGACAAAGAAATCGGCGATCGCCTCTGCTAGCCTCTTTGAATCAGGCCTTTGCGCCAGTCCACGTTGAACCTCGCCATAAGTTATCGAAGAAACCTTGAGCTGGTTTGTATCAAGGTCCAGCAGTCGCTTCGCCACCGCGTCCGAGCGCCTGTGGACCGCATTGCTCACCACGTTCGTATCGAGCAGATAGATCGTCATTCGAACGGATCGTCGCGCAACTGAACGCCCTGGTCGCGATCCTCCATGAACCCCTCCAGTTCTTCAGGGGGGATGGTATCGCGCAGTTCAAAGAAACGGGCGAGAGAACCGGTCCGTTGTCTCTTTGCAGAGAGGATAACGTCCCCCGTTCCCTCGTCTCGCCTGATCTCCACTTCGTCTCCGTCGAAGCGAAAGTCCGCAGGCAGGCGCACCGCCTGGCTGCGGCCGTTCTTGAAGAGTTTCGCTGTCCGGACTGGCCTGGCATGCTCGTTCATGAGCACCTCCGCAATGATCTATACCACCCCGCCCCTCACTTCAACGCTCACGCCCTTCTCATCAGCGCCGGCGCCTTGCCGAACCCGGCCTTGAACGCGCGGCTGAAGGCAGAGGCGGACGAGAATCCCGTCCGCGCCGCGATGTCGGCCATCGGCTCGGCCGTATCGAGCACCAATCTCCGCGCGGCGTTCAGGCGCAGCCTGAGATAATAGGCGCCCGGCGTCTCACCGATCGAGCGCGAGAACATCAGTTCGAGCGCCCGCGCCGACAGGCCGACGCGCCGCGCGATCGCGGCGACGGTGAGCGGCCGGTCGACATGGCTCTCCATAAGCCGGATCGCCTGCGCCAGCCGCGGGTCGTAGCCGTCGAGCCGGCCGAGCGAGACCAGCGGCTGCGCATCGGTCGCCGCCCGCGCCTGGTCGTAGATGAACACCGATGCGACATCGAGCGCCACTGCCATGCCGAGCCGGCAGCGCACCAGATGCAGCATCAGGTCGAAGGTCGGCGAGGCGCCGCCGGTGGTGAACACCGGCCCGTCGATCACATAGCGGTCCGGTCGCACGTCGGTGTCCGGAAAGCGCGCCGCGAAGTCCTCGAAATCCTCCCAGTGGGTGGTCGCCGGCCTCCCCTCGAGCAGGCCGGCATGGCCAAGCAGCCAGCCGCCCGCCTCGATCCCCCCGACGGCGCGCGCAACCCGCCCGGCGCGCCGAAATCCCGAGACCAGCGCGGCAGACGTCTCGTGCCGCGTGCCGAACCCGCCGATGGCCATGAGCACGTCCACCTTGGCCTGCGGATCGAAGCGGCCCGACACCGCGACCGGCAGGCCGGCGGTGGTGACCGGCGCTTCTCCATCGGCGGAGACAAGCGTCCAGTCGAACACCGTCCGGCCCGCGATCCGGTTCGCCGCGCGCAGCGGATCGACCGCCGAGGCCACGCACATGATCGAGCAGCCGGAGAACACCAGCATCGTCAATGTGAGCGGTGAAGGATCGACCGTGAAGACAGATGGCCTTTCGCTTTTCGGCATACGGAATTCGTAAATCGTGAAGCGCCAAGGCGCAAGGCGGGAGAAGCTGCGTGCAGTCGAAGACAGGGGTTCGTCCGACGCCCGGACGGAACGCCACGGAGGAGAACTGCCCATGCCGCTCGAAATGAACCGCGAGGTCTTCATCACCTGCGCCGTCACAGGCTCGGGCGGCACGCAGGACCGCTCGCCGCATGTTCCCCGCTCGCCGAAGCAGATCGCCGACTCCGCCATTGCCGCCGCCAAGGCGGGCGCCGCGATCGTCCACTGCCATGTCCGCGATCCCGAGACCGGCAAGCCGCGCCGCGACGTGCATCTCTACCGCGAGGTCACCGAGCGCATCCGCGACGCCAATGTCGACGTGGTGCTGAACCTCACCGCCGGCATGGGCGGCGACATGGTGTTCGGCAGCGTCGAGAAGCCGCTGCCGTTGAAAGAAGCCGGCACCGACATGGGCGGCGCCACCGACCGCGTCGAGCATGTCCGCCAGTGCCTGCCCGAGATCTGCACGCTCGACTGCGGCACGATGAACTTCGCCGAGGCCGACTACGTCATGACCAACACGCCCGGCATGCTGCGCGCCATGGGCGGCATGATGACGGCGATGGGCGTGAAGCCGGAGATCGAGGCCTTCGACACCGGCCATCTCTGGTTCGCGAAACAATTCGTCGAGGAAGGCGTGCTCAAGCCCGACGCGCTGGTGCAGCTCTGCATGGGCGTGCCGTGGGGCGCGCCGGACGACCTGAACACCTTCATGGCGATGGTCAACAACGTGCCCAGGACCTGGACCTTCTCCGCCTTCTCCCTCGGCCGCAACCAGATGGCCTATGCGGCGGCGGCGGTTCTCGCCGGCGGCAATGTCCGCGTCGGGCTGGAGGACAATCTCTGGCTCGACAAGGGCGTACTCGCCACCAACGCACAGCTGGTCGAAAAGGCGGTGACGGTGATCGAGAACATGGGCGCGCGCGTCATCGGCCCGGAGGAAGTGCGCAAGAAGCTCAACCTGACCAAGCGCGCGCCGGTTTCGGCGAAGGCGGCGTAAAGATCCGGGAGCGGCGAACGTCGTGATCCTTCGCGCCCCCCTCTGTCCTGCCGGACATCTCCCCCTCAAGGGGGGAGATCGGCAGCGTAAACTTTGGCTCCAGGCTTCCAAAGATTGGCGAAACCATACCGGTCGTCCAATCTCCCCCCTTGAGGGGGAGATGTCCGGCAGGACAGAGGGGGGTCTGACGGATTGCTCCCTCGCTAGGGAGATTTCCACATGACCATCACCAAAGCAGCCTGCATCGGCGGGGGCGTCATCGGCGCGGGCTGGGTCGCGCGTCTCGTGCTCAACGGCATCGACGTCGCGGTCTTCGATCCGGACCCCGAGGCCAGGCGCAAGGTCGACGAGGTGATGAAGGGCGCCCGCCGCGCCTACAAGCGCCTAGCCACCGCCGGCCTGCCGAAGGAAGGAAAAATCACCTACGCGAAAACCATTGCCGAGGCGGTCGCCGACGCCGACTTCATCCAGGAGAGCGTGCCGGAACGGCTCGACCTCAAGCACAGGGTCCTGGCCGAGATCGATGCACACGCCCCCTCCTCCGCACTGGTCGGCTCGTCCACCTCCGGCATCAAGCCGACCGACATGCAGGTGGCGATGAAGAAGCATCCGGAACGGCTGGTCGTCGGCCATCCGTTCAACCCGGTCTACCTCTTGCCGATCGTCGAGATCGTCGGCGGCGAGCAGACCTGGCCGGAGGCGATCGAACTCGCCCGCGAATATTATGCCGAGATCGGCATGAAGCCGGTCGTCATCCGCAAGGAGATCGAGGCCTTCGTCGGCGACCGCCTGCTGGAGGCCATGTGGCGCGAGGCGCTGTGGCTGATCAAGGACGGCATCTGCACGGTCGAGGAACTGGACGACATCATGCGCTACGGCTTCGGCCTGCGCTGGGCGCAGATGGGCATGTTCCAGATCTATCGCGTCGCCGGCGGCGAGGCCGGCATGCGCCATTTCATGGCCCAGTTCGGCCCCTGCCTCTCCTGGCCCTGGACCAAGCTGATGGACGTGCCGGAGTTCAACGACGAGTTGGTCGACCTGATCGCCGGCCAGTCCGACGAACAGTCCGGCAAATGGTCGATCCGCGAACTCGAAAAGATCCGCGACGACAACCTGGTCGCGATCATGGAAGCGCTGTCGAAGGAGAACAGGGGCAAAGGCTGGGGAGCCGGCGAGCTGCACAAGACCTATGTGAAGCAGCTCGGCGCGGCGGCCAAGGCGAAGGTCTCGAAAGCGGCAGAGAAGGCGAAGGCGACGAAGCCGAAGAAGGTGGCAAAGGCGAAGAAATGACCGCTCTTTCGCCCCCTCGAAACGGAGCCACACCCATGAACTTCGGCCTCACCGACGAACAGAAGCTGATCGTCGACACCACCCGGTCCTTCGTCGAGACCGAGCTCTATCCGCACGAGGCGAAGGTGGAGCGCACCGGCAGGCTCGAGCTCGATCTGATCCGCGAGTTGCAGAAGAAGGCGATGGCCGCGGGCCTCTACGCCGCCAACATGCCGGCCGAGGTCGGCGGCGCGGGGCTCGATACGCTGTCCTGGCTGCTCTACGAGAAGGAACTCGGCCGCGCCAACTACGCGCTGCACTGGACCTGCGTCGCACGCCCGTCGAACATCCTGCTCGCCGGCACCGATGCGCAGAAGGAGAAGTATCTCTATCCCTGTATCCGCGGCGAGACCTGGGACTGCCTGGCGATGACCGAGCCGGGCGCCGGCTCCGACCTGCGCGGCATGAAAGCGACCGCGCGCCAGGACGGCGACGACTGGGTGCTCAACGGAACGAAACATTTCATCAGCCACGCCGACATCGCCGGCTTCGCCATCGTCTTCATGGCCTCGGGCGAGGAAGACTCGCCGCGCGGCAAGCGCAAGAAGATCACCGCCTTCTTCGTCGACAAGGGCACGCCCGGCTTCACGGTCCGCGACGGCTACCGCAACGTCTCCCATCGCGGCTACACCAACGCGATCCTCGAATTCGACGACTGCCGCCTGCCCAAGGAACAGATCCTCGGCGAGGTGCATCGCGGCTTCGAGGTGGCGAATTCCTGGCTCGGCGCCACCCGCCTGCAGGTCGCCTCCACCTGTCTCGGCCGCGCCGAACGCGCCCTGCAGCATGCCATCGAATATGCCGCGCAGCGCGAGCAGTTCGGCCAGCAGATCGGAAAATTCCAGGGCGTCTCGTTCAAGCTCGCCGACATGGCGATGGAGCTGAAGGCGGCGGAACTGCTGACCCGCGAGGCCGGCTGGAAATACGACGCCGGCACCGTCACCGACGAGGACATGGCGATGGCCAAGCTGAAGGCGACGGAGGTTCTCGCCTTCATCGCTGACGAGGCGATCCAGATCCACGGCGGCATGGGTCTGATGGACGACCTGCCGCTGGAACGCATCTGGCGCGACGCCCGCGTCGAGCGCATCTGGGAAGGCACCAGCGAGATCCAGCGCCACATCATCAGCCGTGCGCTGCTGCGGGCGATGGGGGGATGAGCGGCCGGTTTGCGCAGCAAATTCACCGTGCCGGTGGCACGATGAAAGGCCGCGAATGCCGGGGAGCTGCGAAGCAGCGGGCCCCCGGCCGGGCGGCGCTGCAGCTCCACGGCGCCCATCCAACTCATCCGCGAGACGCCGCGCACCGACCCACCTTCTCCCACAAAGGGAGAAGGACTAGACCTTGCCCCATGACCCGAATCCGCGAGACCGACCTCTATCTCCCCGTCAAGCGCCTGCTCGAAGGGCAAGGCTACACGGTCAAGGGCGAGATCGGCGCCGTCGATGTCGTCGCGGTGCGCGACGGCGACGAGCCGGTCATCGTCGAGCTGAAGGTCGGGTTCTCGCTGTCGCTGTTCCATCAGGCCATCGCGCGGCAGACGATCACCGATGCGGTCTATATCGCCGTGCCGCGCGGGACAGGTCGTGCCTCGATGACTGCGATTGCCGACAACACCGCGCTCTGCCGCCGTCTCGGCCTCGGCCTCATCACGGTGCGCCTGCCCGATGGCTTCGTCGAACTCCACTGCGACCCGGCACCCTACAAGCCGCGACAGTCCAAGCCGCGCAAGACCCGCCTGCTGCGCGAGTTCGCGAAGCTCGTCGGCGACCCCAACAGCGGCGGATCGACCCGCCGCACGCTCATCACCGCCTACCGCCAGGAAGCGCTCCTGTGCCTGCGGATGCTGACCGAGCAGGGCCCGACCAAGGCGTCGGAGATCGCGCGGCAGACCCGTATTGCCCATGCGCGGCGGCTGATGGCCGACAACCACTACGGCTGGTTCGAGCGCGTCTCGACCGGCATCTACGCCCTCAGCCCCAAGGGCCTCACGGCGGCAGCCGACTATGCCGTCGAGATTGAGAAACTCGTCTCCAGCCGAGTCCCCGGCCCGGACGCCGCGATCGCCACATGACCCGCCTCGAACGCCTGCTGCGCCCCAAATCCATCTGCGTCGTCGGCGGCGGAGGCTTCGGCACCAACGTCGTCAGGCAGACGCTGAAGATGCGGTTCCCGGGTGAGCTCTGGGTCGTCCACCCGACGAAGGACACGGTCGAGGGCGTCAGGACCTACAAGACCATCGCCGATCTCCCCGGAGCGCCGGACGCCGTCTTCATCGGCGTCAACCGCGCCCTCACCATCGACGTCATCCGCCAGTTGCGCGCCAAGGGCGCGGGCGGCGCGGTCTGCTTCGCGGCCGGCTTCCGCGAGACCGGCGACTACGACGCCGACGGCGAGCGCCTGCAGCGCGAGCTGGTCGAGGCGGCCGGCGACATGCCGGTGATCGGGCCGAACTGCTACGGCCTGATCAACTATGCCGATGGCGCGCTGCTGTGGCCTGACCAGCATGGCGGCCGCCGGCTCGCGCCGGGCGAAAAGGGTGTGGCGATCATCACCCAGTCCTCCAACATCGCCTGCAACCTCACCATGCAGACGCGCGGCCTGCCGGTCGCCTACCTGATGACCGCCGGCAACCAGGCGCAGACCGGCCTCTCGGAAATGGCGCTCGGCCTGATCGAAGACGATCGCGTTTCCTGCCTCGGCCTGCACATCGAGGGCTTCGACTCGGTGGGCGGCTTCGAACGCCTCGCCGCCCGGGCACGCGAGTTGAAGAAGCCGATCGTGGCGATGAAGGTCGGCCGCTCGGAACAGGCCCGCGCCGCCACCGTCTCGCACACCGCCTCGCTCGCCGGCTCCGACGCCGCCTCGGATGCGTTCCTGCGCCGCCTGGGCATCCCCCGCGTCGACACTATCCCCTCTTTCCTCGAAACCTTGAAGCTGTTCCACGCCGTCGGCCCGCTTGCCGGCAACACGCTGTCCTCGATGAGTTGCTCGGGCGGCGAGGCCTCGGTCATGGCCGACAGCGCCGAGGGCCGCCGCGTCCGCTTCCCCGCATTGTTGCCCGAGCACAAGGCGCGCTTGGCCGAAGCGCTGGGGCCGCTGGTCGCCGTCGCCAATCCGCTCGACTACAACACCTACATCTGGAACAACGAACCGGCGATGACCGCGGCCTTCTCGGCGATGGTGTCCGGCGGCTTCGACCTCAACATGCTGGTGCTCGACTTCCCGCGGACCGACCGCTGCTCCGACGCCGACTGGTGGCCGACGGTGAACGCCTTCGAGACGGCGCTGAAGGCCAACGGCGCCAGGGGCGCGATTGTCGCCTCGATGGGCGAGAACATCCCCGAAGCCCACGCCGAGGAACTGCTGCGGCGCGGCATCGTGCCCATCCTCGGCATCGCCGAGGCGTTTGACGCGGCGGAGGCTGCGGTCTTCGTCGGAGACGCGTGGGGGAGAGCAGTTCCCCCCTCAATAGGCTCTGCCTATTCGCCCCCCTCTGCCCTGCCGGGCATCTCCCTCTCAAGGGGGGAGATTGCGCATCTAGAGAGGTCTGCCCCTGGTGCAAACGCAGATAGAAGACGGCCGTTGGCGGAACTGCCGATCTCCCCCCTTGAGGGGGGTCCGAAGGACGGGCGAGACGCGTGGCTCGCCCCGGCAGCCGGCAGGGCAGAGGGGGGTATCGCAGCCATCACGCCCGACGAAGCCGCCGCCAAGTCCCTCCTCGCCGCCGCCGGCCTGCCCGTCCCCGCCGGCCTGCGCGCCGCGACCCCCGACGAGGCCGTCGTCGCCGCCGAAACGCTCGGCTATCCCGTCGTCGTGAAGGCGCTGGGTGTGGCGCACAAGTCCGAGGCCGGCGCGGTGAAGCTGAACCTCCGCGACGCTGAAGCCGTGCGCACCGCTGCCGCCGCCATGGCCGGCCTCGGCACCGGCCTCTATGTCGAGCGCATGATTTCCGGCGCTGTCGCCGAACTGATCGTCGGCGTCACCCGCGACCCGCTGTTCGGTCCGGTGATGACGATCGGCAGCGGCGGCGTGCTGGTTGAGCTGCTGCAAGACTCGCGCACCCTGCTCCTGCCGTCGAGCCGCGACGAGATCGAGGCGGCACTCCGTTCCCTCAGGCTGTTCCCGCTGCTCGATGGCTATCGCGGCCGGCCTAAGGCCGATCTTGCCGCCACGATGGACGCCATCACCGCGATTGCCGCTTTCGCGCTGACAAATGTCGACGAGCTGGTGGAACTCGACGTCAATCCGCTCATTATATGCGAACGTGACGCCTGGGCGGCGGACGCGCTGATGGTGCTCGCCCCGATCTCAGACTTTCGGCGCGATCGCATCGGAACTGCCACTTGAGGTATTGCCCACCGGTACGTTGCCTGAAATATCCCACCATCGTCGGTCGGCCCCGCCGGTCGCCCCCAGCTGACGACGAGCATCGCGCCGGAGGAGTTCATGTCCGTTATCAAATTGCGCAGTAACGGCCCCGTGCTGGAGGTCACCCTCGACCGGCCGAAGGCCAATGCCATCGACCTCGCCACCTCGCGCATGATGGGCGACACGTTCAAGGCGTTCCGCGACGATCCGGACCTGCGCGTCGCGATCGTCAAGACGGCGGGCGACAAGTTCTTCTCCGCCGGCTGGGACCTGAAGGCAGCCGCCTCCGGCGACGCGGTCGACGGCGACTACGGCGTCGGCGGCTTCGGCGGGCTGCAGGAGCTGATCGACATGAACAAGCCGGTGATCGCCTGCGTCAACGGCATGGCGGTCGGCGGCGGCTTCGAGCTGGCGCTGTCCTGCGACCTGATCTATGCCTCCGAGCACTCCTCCTTCGCGCTGCCCGAGATTCGCGCCGGCACGCTCGCCGACGCAGCCACCATCAAGCTGCCGAAGCGCATTCCCTACCACGTCGCCATGGACCTTCTGCTCACCGGCCGCTGGATGGACGCGGCGGAGGCGCACCGCTGGGGCCTCGTCAACGAGGTGCTGCCGGCAGACCGGCTGGAGGCCCGCGTCTGGGAGGTCGCCCGCCTGCTCGCCTCCGGCCCGCCGCTCGTCTTCTCCGCCATCAAGGAGGTCGCCCGCGAGGCGGAGTCGATGAGCTTCCAGGAGGCGATGAACTGGATCACCAAGCGCAAGTTCCGCACCGTCGACACGCTCTACGCCTCGGAGGACAACATGGAGGGCTTCAAGGCCTTCGCGGAGAAGCGCGATCCGGTGTGGAAGGGGAAGTGATGACCGACTACACCGACCTGCTCGACGCCGAGACTTGGGCCTTTGTCGAGCGGACCAATTCCTTCTACCCGCCGGACACGATCGACTACACGATTGCCGAGCAGCGCGAGATCTACGACCGGATGTGCCGCGAGTTCCATGCCGGCTATCCGGACGGGCTGGTCACCGAGACGACCGCGATCCCCACCCCGACGCACGACATCCCCATCCGCATCTACCGCGCCGCGCAGCCCGACGCGGCGGCGATGGTGCTCTATTTCCACGGCGGCGGCTTCATGCTGGGCGGGCTGGAAAGCCATGATGACGTCTGCGCCGAAATCTGCCAGCGCACCGGCTTCGAGGTCGTCTCGGTCGACTACCGCCTCTCGCCCGAACATCTCTATCCCGCCTGCCATGACGACGGCTACGCCGCCTTCGAATGGGCGGCGAAAACCTATGCCGGGCGCGCCATCGTACTCGCGGGCGATTCCGCCGGCGGCAACATCGCCGCCGCCGTCGCCGGGCGCTACCGGCGCCATGCACATGCGCCGGCCGGCCAGGTGCTGATCTATCCCGGCCTCGGCGGCGACCACAGGAAGGGTTCCTACGTCACCCACGCCGACGCGCCGCTCTTGTCGATCCGCGACATGGCCTTCTACCAGAAGATCCGCACCGGCGGCGCCGACGTGTCGAAGGACGCGGGCTTCGCGCCACTGCGCGACACGGACTTCTCCGGCCTGCCGCCCACCGTCTGCATCACCGCCGAATGCGATCCGCTCTCCTCCGACGGCCCCGCCTATCGCGACGCCATCCGCGCCGCCGGCGGCAAGGCGGTCTCGGTCGAGGAGAAAGGATTGGTCCACGGCTATCTGCGCGCGCGGCACACGGTCGGGCGGGCGCGAAAAAGCTTTGCGCGGATCGTCGCCGCCGTGCGAATGCTTGGCCTCGGACACTGGAACGAGGACTCGCTCGCATGAAACTGCCCCTGGCCGCCGCCTTCCTCACTCTGGCGACCATCTCGGCCGGGGCGGCGGAGAACCGCTGCGGCTGGCTCGTCAACCCGACGCCGGGCAACTACTGGCTGACCGACAAGGACGCCACCTGGATCCTCGCCACGCAGGGTATCGAGGCGCCGGACGCCGTGATGCTCAACCTGCCGGCGTTCGACGAGAAGGAATATGTCGCGGCGAACGGCAGCTACGGTTATGGCTGCGCCTGCATCAGCGTCGACGTCGACACGGCGAACAACAAGGTCCTGCGCGTCTACTCCGGCAAGACGCTGCCGCTGAAGCGCTGCAAGGCGGACAAGACACTGCCGTCCCCCTATTGATCGGCCGGCTGGCGGAAACGGAGGCGTCATGGCGAGCCAGGGCGGATCGAAGACGGTCATCTACGCCGCGCTCGCCGGCAACCTTCTGATCGCGGCGACCAAGTTCGTCGCGGCCTGGTTCACCGGCAGTTCCGCCATGCTGTCCGAAGGCGTCCACTCGCTGGTCGACACCGGCAATGGCGGCCTGCTGCTCTACGGCATGCACCGCGCCGAGCGCCCGCCGGACCGCAGCCACCCGTTCGGCCACGGCCGCGAGATCTATTTCTGGAGCTTCGTCGTCGCGCTGCTGGTCTTCGCGCTCGGCGCGGGCGTCTCCTTCTACGAGGGCGTGATCCACATCATGCATCCCGAAGAGATCAGCAACCCGACGATCAATTTCATCGTGCTCGGCCTGTCGATCGTCTTCGAGGGTTCGTCTTGGTTCGTGGCGCTGCGCGAGTTCAGCAAGACCAAGGGCAATCTCGGCTATTTCGAAGCCGTCCGCAAATCCAAGGACCCCAGCGTCTTCACCGTCCTGTTCGAGGACTCGGCCGCCCTGCTCGGCCTGGTCATCGCGCTTGCGGGCGTCACCGGCGCGCATCTGCTGCGCATGCCTGAGCTCGACGGCGCAGCCTCCATCGGCATTTCCTTCGTGCTCGCCGGCACGGCGATCTTCCTCGCCCGCGAGACCAAGGGCCTGCTGATGGGCGAACCCGCCTCGCCCGAAATCCAGGCGCGCGTGCTGGAGATCGTCCAGGCCGATCCCGCCGTGCACAAGGCCAACGGCGTGCTCACCGTCCATCTCGGCCCGCACCAGATCGTCATCGGCCTCAGCGCCGATTTCGAGGACACGCTGACCACGCCCGAGATCGAGGCCTGCGTCGAGCGCATCGAGGCGAGGCTGCGCGAGGCGGTGCCGGAGATCACCGGCGTCTTCGTCAAGCCGCAGACCTCGGGCGAATGGCGCCAGCGGCGCGACGAGATCCTGGCCAATGGCTGACCTGACGCCCATCAGCGAGGACGCGCTGCCCCCCATCCTCGCGCTCAACAACGAGCATGCGCGGGAACTCTCCTGGCTGGAGCTGCCAAAGCTCAGGCATCTCGTCGACGAGGCCTTCCTCGCCCTTCGTGCCGGCGAGGCCGACGCCTTCCTGCTCGCCTTCGACCAGGACGCCGACTACGATTCGACAAACTTCCTCTGGTTCAAGGCCCGCTACCCGCGCTTCACTTATGTCGACCGCGTGGCCGTTGCCAGCCATGCCCGCGGCCGCGGCCTCGCCCGCGCCTTCTACGAAACGCTGTTCGCCAAGGCCCGCGCCGCCGGCCACAAGGTCGTGGCCTGCGAGGTCAATTCCGACCCGCCCAATCCTAGCTCCGACGCGTTCCATGCCGCGATGGGCTTTCGGGAGGTGGGTACCGCCGCGATCTATGGCGGCGAGCGGACCGTGCGGTATTTCGTGCGGGAGCTGTGAAGCGCGGCGAAGTTCATCCGCCTGCCCTTACCATCCGCCACCCTAGCGTAAAGGTATAGGGCTCACACCCTCTCGATCGCAATCGCGATGCCCTGGCCGACGCCGATGCACATCGTCGCCAGCGCGAGCTTGCCGCCGCGTTCGCGCAACTCGAGCGCCGCCGTGCCGGCGATGCGCGCACCCGACATGCCGAGCGGATGGCCCAGCGCGATCGCGCCGCCGTTCGGGTTGACGTGCTGCGCGTCCTCGGCGATGCCGAGTTCGCGCAGCACGGCGATGCCTTGGGAGGCAAAGGCTTCGTTCAGTTCGATCACGTCGAAGTCGGTGGGCTTCAGGCCAAGCCGGGCGCAGAGCTTCTGCGTCGCCGGTGCGGGACCGATGCCCATGATGCGCGGCGCAACACCCGCCGTCGCCACGCCCAGAACGCGCGCGATCGGGGTGAGGCCGTATTTCCTCGCCGCCTCCGCCGAGGCGATGATCAGCGCCGCCGCGCCATCGTTGACGCCGGACGCATTGCCCGCCGTCACCGTGCCGCCCTCCTTCTTGAACGGCGTGCCGAGCTTGGCCAGCGCCTCGATCGTCGTGCCCGCGCGCGGATGCTCGTCCTTCGACACGATCACCGGGTCGCCCTTGCGCTGCGGGATCGTGACGGACACGATCTCCTTGCCGAGTCGGCCCGAGTTCTGCGCCGCCACCGCCTTGTCCTGGCTGCGCACCGCGAACGCGTCCTGCGCCTGCCGCGTCACGCCGAACTCCTCGGCGACGTTCTCGCCGGTCTCCGGCATCGAATCGACCCCGTACTGCTTCTTCATCAAGGGGTTGACGAAGCGCCAGCCGATGGTGGTGTCGTAGATCTCGGCATTGCGCGAGAAGGCTTCCGTCGCTTTCGGCATGACGAAGGGCGCGCGCGACATGCTCTCGACGCCGCCCGCGATCATCAGCTCCGCCTCGCCGGCCTTGATCGCACGCGCGGCGATGCCGACCGCGTCCATGCCCGAGCCGCAGAGGCGGTTGACCGTCGAGCCGGGGATCTCCTTCGGCAGGCCGGCGAGCAGCACCGCCATGCGCGCGACGTTGCGGTTGTCCTCGCCCGCCTGGTTGGCGCAGCCGTAGATCGCATCGTCCACCGCGCCCCAGTCCATGCCCGGATTGCGCTCCACCAGCGCCTTCAGCGGCACCGCCGCCAGATCGTCCGCGCGCACCGACGACAGCGACCCGCCAAAGCGGCCGATCGGCGTGCGGATGTAGTCGCAGATATAGGCTTCGGTCATGGTCTCACAGCTCCGGAACGTTCAGGTCTTTAACAGTGCCATCGGCCACCAGCGTCGCCCCGGTCAAGGCCTGCAACTCGTCGAGGCTCATGCCGGGCAGCTTTTCACGAAGGTGAAACTGGCCGCCGACGATGTCGACGACGGCAAGGCTGGTGAAAACGGTCGTCACGCAGCCGACGCCTGTCAGCGGCAGGCGGCACTGCTTGAGCAGCTTCGGCTTGCCGTCCTTGGTGACATGGTCGGTGACCACCCAGACCTGCTTGGCGCCGTGCACGAGGTCCATCGCGCCGCCGACGGCGGGCACCGAGCCGGGGCCCGTGCTCCAGTTGGCGAGGTCGCCGTTCTCGGCCACTTCGTAGGCGCCGAGCACGGCCACGTCGAGATGGCCGCCGCGCACCATCGCGAAGGAATCCGCATGGTGAAAGAAGGATGCGCCCGGATTGAGCGTCACCGCCTTCTTGCCGGCATTGATCAGGTCCCAGTCCTCCTCGCCAACCGGCGGCGCCTCGCCGAAGTCGAGAATGCCGTTCTCCGTGTGGTAGACCACCTCGCGCCCCGCGGGCTTGAACTTGGCGATCATCTCGGGGAAGCCGATGCCGAGATTGACATAGGCGCCGTCCGGCAGGTCCTGCGCCGCGCGCCAGGCGATCTGGGCGTTGGAGAGCTTCTTCATGCCTTCGCTCCCGCGCGCAGCAGTGCCTCTTCCTGGGCGGGGTGAGCCACCTCGACGATCCTGTTGACGAAGATGCCCGGCGTCACGACATGCTCCGGATCGATGCCGCCTGGCTCGACCACGCGGCTCGCCTGCACGATCGTCGTCTTCGCCGCCATCGCCATCAGCGGCGAGAAATTGCGCGCCGCCTTGCTGTAGGTAAGGTTGCCCTTGCGGTCCGCCAGCTCGGCCTTGATGATTGCGACATCCGCCTTCAGCCAGCGCTCCTGCACATACATCCGCCCGTCGAACTCGGCCTGCGGCTTGCCCTCGGCGATCTGCGTGCCGTAGCTCGTCGGCGTGTAGAAAGCCGGAATGCCCGCGCCGCCGGCGCGGATGCGTTCGGCCAGCGTCCCCTGCGGCACCAGCTCCAGCCCGATCTTGCCGGCGAGATAGGCATCGGTGAACGCCTTGGGGTCGGACGAGCGCGGGAACGAGCAGACCATCTTCGCGACCATGCCGGCATAGATCATCGCCGCGATGCCGACGGCGCCGTTGCCGGCATTGTTGTTGATCACCGTCAGGCCGCCGGGGGAACCCGTCCGCCTGTAGCGGTCCACCAGCGCGTGGATCAGCTCGATCGGCGCCCCCGCGCCGCCGAACCCGCCGATCATCACCGACATGCCGTCCTGGATGCAGTCGAGCGCATCCTCGATGCTGGAATAGACCCTGCTCATCCTCGCTCCAGACTCATTCGTAGTGGACCGATCTTCCAAGAAAGTTCGTATTGCGAACTTTTGTTTGATATGCGATACTTCTTATGACATGATCTTCATTAAGTCAAATCCCGGAAGCACCCGGCGCCTCCTCTCCCCGTCGCACAGGCCGAGAGGCGTTTGCCGACGACCGCTCTCTCCCCTCGCCGTCATCCTCGGGCTTGTCCCGAGGATCTGCGATCCTAGGCCAGTCCATCGCGACCCCGGCCATATTCCCAGATCTGGTCGGCAGGCAGATCCTCGGGACAAGCCCGAGGATGACGGCGCAGAAGGCTGTCCCGCCTCTGCCGGTTCTCGCAACATGCTCAGGTTCCACCGACCGGGGAGTCCGTGGGCGCCCGCTGAAACGGCGGCCGGCGGAGATACCCGATGACGGCGACCCAAGACCGCGACCATGTCGGCTCGCTCGAAAAGGGCCTGGGCGTGATGGAGATCCTCGCCGCCCATCCGGACGGCATGACGCTCACGGAGATGGCCGAGGCGGCGGGGCTCACCCGCGCCGGCGCGCGGCGCTTCCTGCTGACGCTGGTCGCTTCCGGCTATGCGCTGCAGGACGGCCGTGTGTTCCGCCTGTCGCCCCGCCTGCTGTCGGTGGCCCGTAGCTGGATCGGCGGCGCCTCGCTCTGGACCTTTGCCGAGCCCTACATGCGCGAGGTGTCCGGACGGCTCAACGAATCCTGCTCGGCCGCCGTACTCTCCGACCTCGATGTGGTTTATGTCGCCCGCGTCGGCTCGACCCGCATCCTCTCGGTCGCCCTGCATGTCGGCACCCGCCTGCCTGCATGGTGCACCTCGATGGGCCGCGTGCTCGCGGCGGGGCTGCCGGACACGGAGATTGACGCCTTCGCCGCACGCTCCGCCCCCTCCCCCCTCACCCCGAAGTCGATCACCGCCCCCGACCGCCTCGCCGCCGCCATCCGGACGGCGCGCGTCGAAGGTCACGCGCTCGTCGACGAGGAACTCGAACTCGGCCTGCGCTCCATCGCCGTCCCGATCCGCGACCGCAGCGGCCGCACCGTCGCTGCGATCAACGTCTCGACCCAGGCGGCCCGCCACACGGTCGAAGAAATGCGCCGCGACATGCTGCCGGCCCTACGTCAGGCGGCGGACCGGATCGAGGCCTATTTCGTCGTGCAGTAGCGCCGTCCTTCTCCCCTTGCGGGAGAAGGTGGCCGAACCGACGCGCAGCGGAGGCGAGGTCGGATGAGGGGTGTTGGACGGAGCGCGAGGTAGCAAAAGTCCGGCGTCGCTGATCCTCAAGGCTTCCTTTCGCCCAGCACGCTCATCCGTCGCCCTTCGTCCGAGTCGCCTCCCCCTGTCGGAGAACGACAGGCGTGGACGGATTTCTCTCGAAACGGCCATCAATCCCGAGATCCGCTCGCGATTTGCAGATTCTTTATCCACGCCCCATCCGGCATCCGCCATCATGACCGCGCGAAAGGAGGCGGCGATGGGTTGGACTGCGCGGGGCAGGAAGAAATGGGACATTATCGACGGCATCGCCATGATGCTGCTCTCGCTTGCCCATCTCGCCGAGCGCGCGGCCGGCGCGTCGCACCACGCCCGCTGCACGGCGCTGTGGGCCCTTCAGCGGGCCGACGGCATCGTCAGGGACTTCGTCGCCGATTCAGCGTGGGAGCTGGCGGGCGAGCACTGGACGCCTGCCGTGCCGGAAATCGACTACGGCTTCGAGCCCGACGATGCGATGGCGCTGGCAAGCTCCCTTCGAGCCCTTGCCCTCGCCGTTCTTGCCATCGCGCAACTCCGCCGCTGGATGAATCCACCCGAGGCTGACAGCGGTAGCCATAAAAGTCGATCGAACCCGGCCGACGGCGGGTCCGCCCAGCGGCGCGGCGCGGCGTTTCTTCGGGTCCAGTTCTGCGACACGTCGTAAGCGCGACCAGGACGATGAAGACAATCCAATTCTTCGCGCCCGCGCAATCCCTTCCGTGGCGACGCCCTTCTGCGTCCAAAAGCAGCTGTCCCGCCGCTTACCCTCTGGCCTCGCTCTCGATCGCCCTGCGCATGCCGTCGGCCAGCATCGTCTCCAGCCGCGACTGCACTGCGCGCCGCCACTCCGGGGCGGCGGCAAGTTCATGCGGAAACAGGCCGGGCAGTGCGAGCAGGCGGTCGACGATCGAGGCGGAATCGTCGTCCAGTCCGCCCAGAAGGGCGGCAATCTCCGCCTCGCGCGGGTCGCGCAGCGCATATCTCTGGCCCGTCTCGTCCATGCCCAGACAATACCGCATCCACGCGGCCGCGGCGAAGGCATAGGCATCCAGCGATCCGCCGGCACGCAGTGTGGCGATTGCCGGTTCGATCAGCCGCTGGGGCAATTTTTGCGTCCCGTCCATGGCGATCTGATACGTCTGGTGGGCGATAGCCGGGTTGGCGAATCGCGACAAAAGGTCGGCCTTGTAGGCTTCGAGATCGACACCCGGCACCGGATCGAGCGTCCGCGCCGCCGCATCCATGTGCCGCGCCACGAGCCGGGCGAGTGCCGCATCCCGCATCACATCGCGGACATATTGATGCCCGGCGATGTAGCCCGAATAGGCGAGCATGGAATGCGCGCCGTTGAGCATCCGAAGCTTCATCTTCTCGTAAGGCGCCACGTCCGTCGCGAAGATCGCGCCGCCGGCTTCCCAGGCCGGCCGGCCGGCGACGAAATCGTCCTCGATCACCCATTGCGTGAACGGCTCGGTCTCCACCGCCGCCCGGTCCTCGAAGCCCGTCAGCCTCTCCGCCTCCGCTAAGGTCGCCTCGGTGCTGGCCGGCGTGATGCGGTCGACCATCGTCGAGGGAAAGGTCACATTGGCCGCAATCCATTCGCCAAGCTCGGCATCGACCGCCGCCGCGAACTCGCCGACAAGCCTCTTCAGCACCTTGCCGTTGTGGGGAAGGTTGTCGCAGCACAGCGCCGTGAACGGCGCGACGCCGCGCGCCCGCCGCAGCCGCAGCGCCTCGACGATCAGGCCGACCGCGCCCGCCGGCCGGCGCGGGTCGGCGAGATCCGGCGCGACCGAGGCGTGCGCGCGGTCGAGCCCGCCGGTCTTCGGGTCGAGACCGTAGCCCTTCTCGGTAATCGTCAGGCTGACGATCTTCGTTTCCGGCGCCGTCAGCGCCGCCATCACCGCCTGCGGCTCGCGCGGCGCGACCAGCACCTTTGCGATGGAGCCCACCACCCGCGCCGACACGCCCTCGGCCCCGCGCACCACCAGCGTATAGAGCCCGTCCTGCGGATTGAGAGCGTCGGCGACATCGGGCGAGCGCAGCGAGACGCCGGCGATCATCCAGTCTCCACCCGCCGCCAGCGCGTCGTCGGTATAGACCGCCTGATGCGCCTTGTGGAACGCCCCCGTGCCAAGATGCACGATGCCGGTTTTTCGGGCAGCGCGGTCGTAGGCGGGAGCATGGGTGGAGGGGGGAAGAATGGACGAAGCGGAGAGGCGGGTCGCTCGCGCCGAACTCACAACCATCACCCTCTCCCCGCCACCGGATGCCCCAGCGCCGCCATCACGCCGCGCAGTTCCGCCAGTCCCTTCAGCCGGCCGATCGCCGGATAACCGGGCTGGGCGCCGCGCGTCAGGTCGTCGAGTATCTCCTGGCCGTGGTCGGGCCGCATCGGGATGACCGCATCCGCCCTGCCCGCCTCGCGCCGCCGCTTCTCCTCCGCCAGCAGTTCGGCCACCACCGCCACCATGTCGGTCTGACCCGCCAGATGCTCGTCCTCGAAGAAGGAGCACGGCACCTCCTCCGTGTCGCGCCGCACATTGCGCAGGTGGACGAAGTGGATCCGGTCCGCCAGCGCCCGCGCCATCGCCGGCAGGTCGTTATCCGGCCGCGCACCGAGCGAGCCGGTGCAGAGCGTCGCGCCGTTCGCCGGCACATCCACCCCATCCAGCACCGCACGATAATCCGCCTCGGTCGACATGATGCGCGGCAGCCCGAGCAGCGGGAACGGCGGATCGTCGGGATGGCAGCAGAGCCTCACCCCGAGCTCCTGCGCCACAGGCGCGACCTTGGCAAGGAAGTCGATCAGGTTCTGCCTCAGCCGCTCCGGCGAGACGCCGTCATAGGTGGCAAGATGCGCCGACAGTTCCGGCAGCGACCAGCTTTCCACCGCGCCGGGCAGGCCTGCGGTGACGTTCGCGGCGAGCTCCTTCTTCCCCGCCTCGCTCATACCGGCAAAGCGCCGCGCCGCCTCCTCCACGACGTGCGTGGGAAAACTCGCCGCCGCGCCCCTGCGCTTCAGGATATGGATGTCGAAGGCGGCGAAATCGGCAAGGTCGAACCGCATCGCCCGCCCGCCATGCCCGACACGCCAGGCGAGGTCCGTGCGGGTCCAGTCCAGCACCGGCATGAAGTTGTAGCAGACCACCTCGATGCCGGCGCGCGCGAGGTTGGCGAGGCTCGCTTTGTAGTGCTCGACATGCGCCTTGAAGTGCCCCGTCTGGGTCTTGATCGCCTCCGACACCGGCAGGCTCTCGACCACCTCCCATTTGAGGCCGCTCATCGACCCGTCGGGCAGGAAGGCGACCTCGCGCTGCCGCTGCTCTATCTCCTCGGCGCGCCACACCTCGCCGGTCGGCACGTGGTGCAGCGCTGTGACGATGCCCTCGACGCCGGCCTGGCGCGCATCCTCGACGGACACCTTGTCCTTCGGTCCGAACCACCGCCAGGTCTGCCGCATCGTTCTCCTCCATTCGCGCAAACTTGTATGGTAGTTCGCGCGAGTGGGTCAAGGCGGCTGTCGACCGCCTGACAAAATCTCATTTCGCCGCTTGCGTTGCGTCCGTCCGCGATGTTATCCGGCGTCCATTCGACAGGGGTGCTCCGTAATGCCGGGGCTGAGATGCGGGCGACATGTCCGTGGACCCTCAAGCTGATCTGGTTAATGCCAGCGGAGCGAGGCGAGATGTTCTCAGGCGCGCAGATTTCCCTGTATCCCATGTCCGACGACTTCGTCGGCATCATCCTCGGCGCGCTTCATGCGCTCGATCCCTACCGATCCGACTTCCGCATCGAGACCGACGACGTCTCGACCCTGATCGTCGGGCCGCCGGAACAGCTCTTCCCCGCCATGCGCGACCTCTTCGCCGCCGCGGCGCGAACGGGCACGCACTGCGTCCTCCACGCCACCGTCTCGCGCGGCTGCCCCGGCGAGCCGGACGATCCGATCTGCACGCCGCTCTCCGGGGCCGGCGTCCGCGGCGATCTGGCCGGACGGATCGCGCAGGCACGCAACGTAGTCGCCGCCGCGGAACTGGCGGGACAGACCGTCGCCGCGCAGTTCTCGCTCTATCCGCTCGGCGCCGTCCAGCACATGGACGAGATCTATGGCTGCATCGACTTCCTCAAGACGTCGGGTGTCTTCGATCGTTCGAAGAACTTCTGCACCAAGCTCAGGGGCGACGCCGGCCCCCTCTTCGCCACGTTGGGCGAAGCCTTCCTGCGCTTCGGCGCGCCGGAAGGACACGTGGCCATGGACCTGACGGTTTCGGCCAACAGCCCGTCCAAGATCTGACGGCCTTTCCCGCCGGCGGCCTGCGCCGGCACCTTTCCCATGTCTGGAGATATCGAGATGAACCAGTACGGCTGGACCTTGCGTGAAATCCTGATCGTCGCCGTGCTCGGCGCGGTATTCGGCGTGCTCTACCTCGCCTGGGTGCAGGTGTGGCTGATCGCGCAGGCGATCTTCGGCCCGGTGACGATGGACGTGGTGATGGGCTTCTGGTTCATCGTCTCGATCATCGCCGGCGCGATCATCCGCAAGCCGGGAGCGGCGCTGCTGTCGGAACTGCTGGCAGCACTCGTGCAGGTTCTGCTCGGCAGTCCGGCCGGCCTTCTGCTGCTCGTCACCGGCCTAGTCCAGGGCGCAGGCGCGGAGGCCGTGTTCGCCGCGACGCGCTGGAAGAATTACCGCCTGCCGGTGCTGATGGCGGCCGGCGTCGGGGCGGCCGTGTTCTCGTTCGTCTACACCTGGATCCGCTTCGACTACGGCGCACTCGCCCCCGGCCTGGTGGTCACGATGTTCGTCCTGCGCTGCCTCAGCGGCGCGCTGCTCGGCGGCCTGGCCGGCCACCTCATCACCGAGGCGCTCTACAAGACCGGCGTGCTCTCCGGCCTTGCGATCGACCGCGACCGCCGGTCCGGACATGCCTGACGATCTCGTCGCGTGGCGCGACCTGGCCGTCCGCTATCCCTATCAGGAACGCGACGCGGTCGGTCCGGTCACGTTGTCGCTACGGCGCGGCGAGAGGTTGCTTCTGCTCGGCCCATCCGGCGCGGGCAAGTCGACGCTGCTCGCCACCGTCAACGGCCTCGTGCCGAACGCCATCCCGGCGACGGTGGCCGGCAGCGTCAAACTGGCGGGCCGCGACGCAACCTCGCGCTCGCCGGCCGAATGGTCGGACACGATCGCCTGGCTGCATCAGGACGCCGAGCAGACGCTCTGCGGCATGAGCGTCGCCGACGAGATCGCCTTCGCGCTGGAGAACCGCCGCCTGCCGGAAGACGAGATCGGCCGGCGGGTCGAGGACGCGATGCAGCGCACCGGCATTCCCGTCGCCTGGCACGACCGCCGCACGGCCACCTTGTCGGGCGGCGAACGGCAGCTCGTCGCGCTGGCGGCCACGCTGGCGCAGGATGCGCCGCTGTTCATCGCCGACGAGCCGACCGCCCACCTCGCCCCGGAGGCCGCCGCGCGACTGCGGACGCTGCTGCTCGAACCGCGCGACGACCGCGGCGTGCTGGTCGTCGACCACCGGCTCGACGGCCTGATCGGCGACATCGACCGGGTGGCGGTGCTCGACGCCGCCGGACGGTTGTTCGCTGAGGATGCGCCGCGCAGGCTGTTCCGCACCCATGGCGCGGACCTCGCCGCCCGCGGCATCTGGCGGCCGGCGGCGTCGGGACTGGATGAAGAACTCTCCAGAGCGGGCATCACGCTCGATGTGCCACCGCTGTCGGTCGACGAGGCCCTGCGCGCCGTCGATGCATTGGGCAAGACCCAGCGGATCGCGGCGGCTAGCGCCATTCGATCCTTCGTTGCGGGCCGATGCATCTCCCCTGCCCCGGTAATGGGCAACGAACCGCTCGTGCGTCTGACAGACGCAGCCTGCGCGCCGCTGTTCGGCCCGGTCGTGTTGCGGGGCATTACGCTGGAGGTGAGAAGCGGCGAGTGCCTCGCCATCCTTGGCCGCAACGGCGCAGGCAAGTCGACGCTGAGTGCGACGCTGGCCGGTCTGCTGCGGCTGCTCGCTGGGCGCCGCGACGGCCCGCCCGGCGGCATGGCCTTCCAGAACCCCGAGAGCCAGCTGATGGCCGGCTCGGTGCGCGAAGAGATCGCGGACGCGCTCGGCCGGACGGTCGCGAAGGAGAAGCGGTTCGCGCAAGCGGATCAGCTGCTCGCGGACTGGGGGCTCGCCGGTCTCGAGCGGCGTCATCCGTTCGAGTTGTCGGCGGGCCAGAAGCGCCGGCTTGCGTTGCTCGCTCTGGTCGCCGCCGACCGCTGGCCGCTGTTGGTGCTGGACGAACCGACCGCCGGCCTCGACGCGGCAGGCGTCGAGGCCCTGTCGCGCCGGCTGCACTTCCTCGCGCAGGGCGGGCGGGCTCTGGCCGTCGTCACCCACGACATGGATTTCGCGCTGAAGACCTGCACGCGTGCGGTGCTTGTCGGCGACGGAGGCATTCTCGGCGACCGGCCGATGATCGAGCTCGCCCGCGATGCCGCCCTGCTCCGGCAGGCCGGACTGGAGGAGCCGGCGACGATGCCGGCCCTGCGTTGGCTGGAGGAACATGCACCATGCTGAGCCGGCTCCATCCGCTGCCCAAGCTCCTTGTCTGCCTCGCCTGGGTGAGCGCCTCGATCCTGGTCTTCGACGCGCGTTTCCAGGCGGCCATCGTACTCGTCGCGGCCGCGGCGCTGATCCTGCTCGAACGCAAACCGCCGCTCGTCGTGGCGGCGCTTATGGTCCCGTTCGCCCTATTCGGCTTCGGCTTCCTCACCACCAGCGTTCTGTTCCGAGAAGAGAGCGACTTCGCGCTGCGCATGGCGGGCGAGTCGCCGTTCGGCTCGGCGGCGTTCTCGGCCGGGATCGTGCTGTTCCTGCGCGCGGTGGCCTGCGGCATGGTGTCGGCGCTGTTCGCGCTGACCACCGATCCGGGCGGCTTCATCAAGGCGCTGATGGCGAACTGGCGGCTGTCGCCGCGCATCGGCTACGCGCTGTTCTCCGCACTGCACCTTGTGCCCGACCTCGCGGCGCAAGCGCAGCAGATCCGCCTCGCGCGCGCCATGCGCAGCGGCCGCCCGCCGCGCCGCATCCCCGGCCCGTTCGAAACTGCGTCCCTCGTCGTGCCGCTGCTCGCCTACGCCATCCGCCGCGCCAGCCGCGCGGCGATCGCGATGGAGGTGCGCGGCCTCGACGGCGGCCCCCGCACGATCACCGCCGCGCCACGGCTTGAGCGAGCGGATGGATGGTTCGTCGTGAGTGCTGTCGGCCTTCTTGGCGTGCTGGTTGTCACAGCGAGCTAAGGCCTAGCCTCACACGTAGCGATTGACCACGTTCTCCAGCCACTCCTGGCGGCCCGACTTCGGCTGCGGCTCGATCTTCTTCTTCACCACGCGCTCCGAGAGGTCTTCCAGCGTACGCTTGCCAGAAAGGATCGCCTTGCCTTCCGCACTCTTCCAGCCCGCGTAGCGTTCTTCCAGCGGACCGGAGAGCGCCTTGTCCTCGATCATCCTGGCGGCCGCCTTGAGGCCGCGCGCGCAGCAGTCCATGCCGCCGATATGGGCGACGAGCAGGTCCTGCGGGTCGAGCGACTGGCGACGCAGCTTGGCGTCGAAGTTCGTGCCACCGGTCTTGAAGCCGCCGGCCTTAAGCACCTCGTAGAAGGCGAGCGCCATCTCCGGTACATTGTTCGGGAACTGGTCGGTGTCCCAGCCGGACTGGTAGTCGTTGCGGTTCATATCGATCGAGCCGAAGATGCCCAGCGCGGCCGCTGTCGCCAGTTCGTGCTCGAACGTGTGGCCGGCGAGGATCGCGTGGCCCTGCTCGATATTGACCTTGACCTCCTTCTCGAGGCCGAAATCCTTGAGGAAGCCGTAGACCGTCGCGACGTCGTAGTCGTATTGGTGCTTGGTCGGCTCCTGCGGCTTCGGCTCGATCAGGATCGTGCCCTTCAAGCCGATGCGATGCTTGTAGTCGACGACCATCGACAGGAATCGACCGGCCTGCTCGCGTTCGCGCTTCATGTCGGTATTGAGCAGCGTCTCATAGCCTTCGCGGCCGCCCCACAGCACATAGTTCTCGCCCTTGAGCGTCTTGGTCGCGTCGAGGCAAGCCTTCACGGTCGCCGCCGCATAGGCGAAGACGTCCGGATCGGGATTGGTCGCGGCACCCGCCATATAGCGACGGTTGGAGAACAGATTCGCGGTGCCCCACAGAAGCTTGACCCCGGTCTCCTTCTGCTTGGCGCCGAGGAGGTCGACGATCTCCTCGAAACGGCCGAGACTTTCCGAGAAGGTCTTGCCCTCGGGCCGGATGTCGGCGTCGTGGAAGCAGTAATAGGGCACGCCCAGCAGCGTGAACATCTCGAAGGCGACGTCGGCCTTGAGCCTGGCGCCTTCCATGGTTTCGCCGAACCACGGACGCTCGAAAGTCTGGCCGCCGAACGGATCGCCGCCCGGCCAAGCAAAAGAATGCCAGTAGGCGACGGAGAAGCGCAGATGGTCCTCCATCCGCTTGCCGGCGACCACCTCGTCGGGATTGTAGAACCGGTAGGCGAGCGGATTGGTGGAGTCTGGCCCCTCATACTTGACCGGCTTGATGTCGCCGAAAAATCCCGTGCTCACGTCGTTGCTCCCTTGATGGCAGGATAAAGACCGCGCCAGCGCGTCCACGCGTCCTCATAGGACGGAAGGAGGCGGGCGTCGGGTTCGATGGTGGCGGAGGTCGCCGGCGGTGTACAGACGGCGAGCGGATCGGCGGAGGTGGCAGCGATGAGGCCAAGGCGGGCAGCGCCGAACGCTGCGCCGAAATCGCCATCGGCCGGGATTTCGACCGCGAGACCGAGCGCATCGGCGATGATCCCGAGCCAGTAGCGCGAACGCGAGCCGCCACCGATCGCGGTCACGCGGGCGAGTTCCGTGCCGGCCGCCCGTAGCGCCTCCAGATTGTCGCGCAGTGCGAAGGCGACGCCTTCAAGCACCGCCTGCGTCAAGGCCGCCCGCCCGCTCTCATGGCCGAGGCCCGCAAAGGCGCCGCGGATCGCGGCGTCGTTGTGTGGGGTACGCTCGCCGGAGAGGTAGGGGAGGAACGTGACCTTGCCAGGACCCTTTGGCACATCGCCAAGTTCGGCAGTGAGTTCCTGCGCGTCGCGGCCGGTGATCTCGCAGAGCCAGTTGAGCGAATCCGTTGCCGACAGGATGACACCCATCTGATGCCAGGTGTCCGGCAGGGCGTGGCAGAAGGTGTGGACCGCGCTTTCGGGGTTCGGCAGGTAGGAGGCGTTGGCGGCGAACAGCACGCCCGACGTGCCGAGGGAGACGAAGGCGCGGCCTTCCGCGACCGTGCCCATGCCGATCGCCGAGGCCGCATTGTCCCCTGCCCCGCCGGCGACCACGACATTGCCACCCATGCCCCAGCGCGCCGCGACAGAGCCGCGCAGGATGCCGCCGGGAGCGGTGCCCTCGACCAGCGACGGCATGTGCTCCTCGCCCAGATCCGTCGCTGCGAGCAGTTCCGGCGACCAGCGGCGCCCGCCTGTGTCGAGCCAGGACGTGCCGGCCGAATCCGACATTTCTGAAATATGCTCACCGGTCAGCCAAAGCCTGAGATAGTCCTTCGGCAGCAGTACCTTGCGCACCTGCGCGAAGATCTTCGGCTCGTTCGCCTTCACCCACGCGAGCTTCGGCGCGGTGAAGCCCGGGAAGACAATGTTGCCCGAGATCTTTCGGAACCTTGGATCAGCATCGAGCGCGGCCGCTTCCCTGAAGCTGCGCGTATCGTTCCACAGGATGCAGGGCCGCAGCACCTCATCACCGGCGCCGAGCAGCGTCGCGCCATGCATCTGGCCGGAGAGACCGATGCCTTTGACCGCCGCGATCTCCCTGGAATGGCTGGCCTTCAGCGCGTGAAGGGCTTCCTCGGTTGCCCGCACCCAGTCGGCCGGCTCCTGCTCGGACCACCCAGGATGCGGCCGCGAGACGTCGAGATGTCCGTTAGCCGAGGCGACAACGCGCTGGTCCCCGTCGATCAGCAGCGCCTTGACGCCGGACGTTCCGAGATCGAGACCGAGATACATGTTCCGCTTCCTCCCGGCCGGTCGCGCGTGCTCGTGCACGTCTCTTGGGTTCCGGCCAGACGCGATCGCGTCGACTCTCCCATACCAGAAGCGGCGCGAATTTGAACCGATTTTTTTCGCATCCCGGATTAATTCTGGTCGGACCAGCATTCGACGCTGTTTACGGGCCGCAATCCTTCAACCTAGACTAGCTGCCAGGTTGGGGGACTCCAATGTGAGAAGAATTACGACATTGCTCGCGCTGAGCTTGGCCGTCGGTGCCTGCACCACGAGCGAAGATGGCTACGCGCGCCTTCAGAGGGCCGTCAAAAACCCCGATATCGGACGCGAGGCGCATTCAGAATGCACTGAGATCGTCGGGATGAAATCCCAAAAGGTGCGTAAACAGCTTGCCGAAGCCATTGGGGTATCGCGGGCGATGGCGCCGAGCATCTACTGCAAGCGCGTTTTTGACGGCGTGACGTCTGGTCGTCTGACACGTGCCGACTGGGATTCCTTGGACAGCGGCAGGCCTACCGAGAACCTGATCAGGGTTGTCAGGGGCCGAGGCTGATCACAGCCTCCGTCAGCTTCTGCGCTTCGCCGCATCAGCCATGTCCCCTTGCACTCCGCGGTTGGGTGTGTAGCCTGATATTCAACAACTGCGCGGTGGGGGAAGTATGATGCATCGTACTGCGACTATGGCACTTGTCGTTCTGACGTTAGGCGGGTGCAGTACCAGCGGAAATCTTAGTTACAGCGATGGTCAGGCGGCGATGCGCCAGAATGACAAGATTCGCACAGATGCCATCACGATCTGTATTCGTGAATGGCAGAAAGAGTCTAGGGCGGAGCAGGAACAGATGGCGGCCTTCGCAGGCACCTCGGTGGCCGCCATGCCCCGGACGGTCTGCACTCGCGTGCTCAATGCTTGGAAAAGCGGACGACTGACAGAACAGGATATGAATTCAGCATTGCGAGGAAATCCGACTCCTAAGACGATCAGGGTCATACGGGGGTAAGGTCGCGAGCTCGGCTTTGGAATAATTTCGACAGTGGACTGTGAGGCCGCGCGACCATGCGTTCTTCCGTGAGTCTCTGTGCCCTCGCGGCATCTCCCGAGCGGATGGCGGCCTCGATCAGCGTCAGGTCGATCACGTCGCGCTGGGCGTGGCTGCCGCCGAAGCGATGGGCGATTGCGCGAATCGGACCGAGCAGTTCGACCGCAGTGCGGTAGTCGCCATTCTCGAAGGCGAGGATGCCTCGCGTCGCCGGCAGGCCGATGGCGCGGGTGAAGCCGGCATTGTCGCCGCCCCCCTCGACGGCCGCTTCCTGCGTCGCCAGCAAGGTCCGCGCCGCATCCGTCCGGCCGGCGGCGGCGAAGGCCATCATCGCATGCATATCGTTGAAAGCGTAGTTGCCGTCGCCGGCGAGCGGCGTCCAGTTGTCCGCCAGCACCTGCCAACGCTCGCCAGCCTCCACGCCGCCGAGATGCAGCCGCCACAGGAGCGCGGCCGCGTCGACCATGTTGAGCGCCAGCGTCGAGTGGTCGCCATAGATAGGCCCGTCATAGAGCGAGAATATCTCATCGTGCTCGCCGAGATCGTAATGGAACAGCGCGAGGTGCCACCAGTTGTGCACCTTCATGAAGCTGTCGTCCGCCCCGTTGGCGAAGGCCGTCTTCATCCAGCCGATGCCGTCGGCCTGGCGGCACTGCATTTCCATGACATGGGCCACCGCGTGCTGGCCCCATCCGTCGTGCGGCTCAAGCTCGACCGCTTTTCGGCCCGCAGCCTCTGCGGCGGTGTAGTCGCCCGTCTCTTCGAGACCGAAGGCATGGGCAGCAAGCAAGGCGTGATAGCCCGGCATCGCATGATCCCAGTGCGGCAGCGCGCCAGCGATCCGGTCGCGCAGCATCGGCGCGTTGCCGGTGAAGAAGTCGATCTGGTGCCCGGCCTGGAGCGCCAGCGCGTCACGCGGGAAGTCGCGCGCGACCGCCGCAAGGGTCTCGCCCGCGCCGTTCCATTCGCCGCCGACGAGGCGGCCGAGCGCGGCGACATGGCCGGCCTCGCGCGCGGTCATCGGCAGGTTCTTGACTGTCGCGTGGATTTGCCGCGCGACGTCCATCGCCGCCTTGTCGGTCGACAGGCCGTAGAGCCATGCCTTCAGCATCTGGGCCATGACGAAGCCGGGCGATTCCGCGATCGCCGCATTGGCGGAGGCCACCGGATCGCCGGTGAAGGTCTGCAATTGGCGCAGGCCCCGCTCGTAATGTTCGAGCGACGCCGCGTTCGCGCCGGTGACGATGTTGCCCAGTCTGTCGCGCATAGTCTCTTCGCCGATTGCCCGCGACAACCATAGACCCACCATCCGCGCCGGTCGAGAACGGGATCGACGCGGCGAAAGTGTCGCGGGGAATCTATTGCCCCTGCCGTATCGCCACCGTCGCGACACCGGCGCCGACGAGCAGCGAGCCGCCGGTGCGGTTGAAGATGCGGATGGCGCGTTCGCTGGCGAAGACGCTGCGGGCGCGCGCGGCGATCAGCGCGTAGCCGAAGGCGTTGCAGAAAGCGAGCACGAGGAACGTCGCCTCGAAGATCGCCATCTGGGGCCAGAAGTCGGCGTGGCGGTCGAGGAACTGCGGCAGGAAGGCGACGAAGAAGGTGATGCTCTTGGGGTTGAGCGCCGTGACCAGCCAGGCATGCGCCAGCATCTTCGCAGCGCTCGCGACATCGCGCCGCGGCTCCGCCCCGAGCGTGCCGCCAGCCCGGAAGAGCTTTACCCCCAGCCAGATGAGGTAGGCCGCGCCGATCCACTTCAGCACGGTGAACAGTGTCGCCGAGGCCATCAGCAGCGCGCCGATGCCGAGCATCGACAGCGTCATGGCGGTGAAGTCGCCGAGCGCAACGCCGACCGCCATCGGCAGCGCAGTGCGCCAGCCCTGGCCGAGCGCATAGGAGACCACGAGCAGGATCGTCGGGCCGGGAATGACCAGCAGCACCGCCGAGGCGGCGGCGAAGGCGAGCCAGGTTTCGAAAGTCATGGGAATGCTCCTCGCGTTGAAAGCAAGGATAAATCCCTCGGCCGGGAAGGATGTAAAGCGGAATTGTTTGGCTCAGACGCCGCTGCCGTTTTCCAGATAATTCCGCGCGATCTCGCGCATCCGCGCACCATCGAACGGTTCGCCGTGGCCGCCAAAGACCACCTTCGCATCGACCTCCTCGATCAGACGGCGCATCGTGGCGCGGTAGGCAACCTTGTCGCTGCAGGGCATGTCGTCGAGAAGCAGGTCGTCATAGATCGCGTCGCCCGCGAACAGCACGCCGTTGGCCTCGTCGAACAGCGCGATGCAGGGCGAATGGCCGGGCAGTTCAAGCACGGCAAACGAGCGGTCGCCGAGGTCGACCCGGTCGCCTTCCTGCAGCGGAAGCGTCAAGGGGGCCGGCTGGAGGCGATAGTCGGTGATCTTCCATCCTGGCATGGGCAACCGCGTCACGGGCGCCTCGCGCTCGCGATACTCCTCGGCATATGTCGCCTCGTCGGGCATCGTCTCGTAGAGCTCTGTTTCGGCGGCAAGGCCGGCGCGATCAGCAAACTCGTGCAGAGCGCCGACGTGGTCGACATGGACATGTGTGGCAAGCGCGAGGACCGGCTTGCCCTGGGTCAGCGGCAGCACGGGCTTAAGCGGCAGGATGCCCATGCCTGCGTCGACCAGGAGGTCACGGTCGCGGCCGCGCACGAAATAGAGGTTGGCGCTGTAATAGGGATCGACATAAGGCTCGGTGAGGCGGGTAACGCCGTGGCCCGCATCCGACAGGTGGTACCATTCGTCCGGCGTCACGAATAGCGCTCCTCGTTCCAGGGGTCGCCGCGGTCATGATAGCCATTTCGCTCCCAAAAGCCGGGCTTGTTGCGGTCGAGGAAATGGACGCGGTTGATCCACTTCGCACTCTTCCAGAAATAGAGATGCGGCACGACCAGTCGCACCGGACCGCCATGGTCGCGCGTCAGCGGTTTGCCTTCCCAGCTGTGCGCAACGATCGCGTCTTCCGCTGCGAAGTCCTCGATCGTCAGGTTGGTCGTGTAGCCGTCGCTGGAATACAGCTCGACGAAGCGCGCCTCCGGGCGCGGCATGACGACGTCCAGGAGATCGCGCGTCGATACGCCGTCCCAGCGGTTGTCGTAGCGCGACCAGGTGGTCACGCAGTGGATGTCGGTAACGAAGCTCGTCTGCGGCTGGGCCTTGAACTGCGAAAAATTCCAACTGACCGGGTGTTCAACCGCGCCGATGACGTCGAGCCGAAACGATTGCTCCGACACTTGCGGCGTCATGCCGAGGTCGAGGATCGGCCAGTCGCGCACGAGATGCTGGCCTGGCGGCAGGCGCTCATGCTCGCCGCGGACGACCTTTCCCGTCAGGAACTTCCCTTCGGCCGCCCATTTGCGCTTGGTTCGGGTGAGCTTGGTCTCGTCGGTCGGTTCAGTCATCGTGGCATCTCCTTCACCCAAGGTAGTCCCACGGATATCCGACGCAAGACCTATCGCGGCAGGGTGATCTCGCGCAGCACGATGAACCGTTCGCTCATCCGGCGCGTCTGCGCACCACCGGCCGGACATCGGCCGCGACATAGCCCAGTCGGCGAAGGCAGGCCATGGCGAGCGCCGAATTGCTGTCGAAGATCGCCAGCCCTGCGCCATCGACCTCCCGCGACATGACGGAGAGCTCGGTGCAGGCGAGGATCGCGGCCTCGATACCGGCCTGGCGACACGCGGCGAGCGCATTTCCGAGCGCAACGCCCGCGCTGGCGAGGTCGCCTGCCTTGACGTCGGCAATCGCGCGATTGACGTCCTGCTGGAAATCGGCGGCGGAGGGCACGCAAACCTCATATCCGGCGGCGAGCAGCCTGTCCTGATAGAAGCCGGACGATAGCGTGCCGGGGGTTGCAAGCACCGCGACGCGCCGCCCGGTGAAGCTGTGTCCCATCTCCTCGACGACACTGTCGACGATGTGAACCAGATCGGCCGAGGTTTCCGCGGCGAGGCGTTCGAACCAGTGATGCGCCGTGTTGCACGGCATGGCGATGCTTTCCACGCCCAGCGAATCCAGCATGCGGACCGCGACGAGCAGCTGCTTCAGCACCGCGTCCGACCCGCTGAGGATCGCTTCGGTGCGATCGGGAAGCTGCGGGATGCTGAGCAACACCAGTGGCAGGTGGTCGGTGTCGACCCGGGCCGGCGTGAGTTCGGTGAGCTTGCGGTAGAAGTCGGCCGAGGCAAGCGGGCCGAGCCCGCCGATGATGCCCAGCCGAAACTCGAGCCGCTCCGTCACGCCGGCTGCTCCGCGCCTGCCGGCTCCTCCATCGCCACCTCCCCGGCATGCGCGTCCGGCACTTCCCTTGTGTGCGGCGCGATCGCCGCGGTCGTCGCCGTGACTGTGCAGACGCTGGAGAGCGTCATGAACGTGTCGGACACGGCGTCGACCGCGACGAACAGGACGAAGGCGGCCTCGAAGGGCAGCTTCAGGTAGCCGCACAGGATCGACATCTGCGAAAGGATCACGAGGCCTGCCATGCCGGTGGTCGTGAGCGCGAGCAGCGACGAGGACACGCCGATCAGGGCGAGGTCGCCGAGGGAAAGCGTGCGCCCGTAGAGCTGGGCAATGAAGATCACCCCGCTGACATAGAGGAATATCGCGCCCGTCCGCAGCAGCGCCACGTTCAATGGCGCGAGAAGCTCGACAACGACCTGATTGAACCTGAGCCGTTCCACCAGCAGGTTGATGACCCAGGGAAGCGCTGCGACCGAGGACCGTGTCGTGATGACCACCATGAGCAGCGGCTGGAAGGCCTTGACCGTCGTCCAGTAGCCTTGCCTCGAACGCATAGCGACAATGCCGAACGCGACAAGCATTACCGCGAGGGTGGACAGCCCCATCACCAGCAGGAACCCGCCCATCAGTGTCAGCGGGTCCGGCCCCATCGTCGCCGTCTGCTCGGCGATCAGGATGAACGTCGCGAAGGGAAGCGCCCAGATGAACCAGTTGGTGAGGATGATGCAGGCGCGGTAGACCGCGTCGAGCACCCTCGCCAGGCTCATCGACGACTGCTGCGGCACCTGGCCGACGGCGAGGCCGAACAGGAGACAGAACAGCAGGACCTGGATCGCATCGCCCTTGGCAAGCGAGCCGAACACGTTGCTCGGCACCAGGCCAAGGATGATGGACACCGGGCCTACCGTCTCTTCCACATTGGCCGGTGGTGTCAGAGGAAGCTGCAGGTCCGTCGAGACCGCACCTTGCGAATTGATGAACCGGCCGAGTTCGATGCGCGACTGCGGATCGGAGATTTCTCCCGGCTGCAGGATCAGCGACAGCGTCCCGCTCAGCGCCACGCCCAGCACCGAGACGACGAGCACCGCCAACGCGATGCGCGGCAGGTAGCGCACGGACTGTGGATCCTGGACCATCGAGGTGATCGAGAAGATCACCGCCGAGATGAGGAACGGCAGCACCACCATCTTGAGGAGGTTGAGATAGGCGTTGGCGATCGGGCTCAGCGCATGGGCCACATCCGGCGCATACATGCCGCACAGGATGCCGAGGCCGATCAGCGCCAGCGTGGTGAAGGGCGAGCGCAGGATGCGCTTCACCAGCGTCAACATATCGAAGCGACGCCCGGCGGCTTCCGAGGCCGGCATCGTCAGGCGCCCCGCGCGGCGCGATAGCGCGCGATGATGGTGTCGGTCTTCATCATCTCGTCGCCCCGCGTGAGGTCGAGGAAAAGGTCGGCGAAGGAGGCGAGATGCGCCATGTCCGGCCGAACGCCGATCGCCAGCGTATCGGTGCGGTCGGTCAGCGTGATCGAGCGCGCGACGACCGTCAGCGAGGGGTCGTCGACCATGAGCTTCTTGATCTCGAAATCGTCGCGGTAGGCCATGTCGATCTCTTCGCGACGCACGGCGTCGACCATGGCCGCCCAGTCGGAATATTCGCGGACCTTGGCGTTCGGGAAGCTCGTCGCCGCGAATTCGGCGAAGGAAGAGTGGGCGATCACGCCAAGGTCGCCGCGGAAATCACGCACCACGTCGTCGGCCAGATGGCCGGCCGCAAGCCTCGCGAAACGGACGCGGTTGGTGATCAGGCCGTGGTTCAGCACGGCATAAGGCCGGGAATAGAGGATGAGGCGGCCTCGCCGCACGGTGCGGCTCAGCTTGCAGACGGCGAGGTCCGCGTCGCCGCGCGCGATCTGCTCGACCGCCTCGTCAAACGTCGTGGCGGAGCGATCGAAGACCAGTTCGAGGTCGAGCGCATGTGCCACGGCACGGGCCATATCGACGTCGATACCGGCGTCGGGGTCGCCAGCCTTCTCGAAGAAGGGTGGAGATCCGAAGCGGGGCATGGCGACTCGCAGCAGGCGCTGGCCTTCAGGGTGGGAAAGATCGCTCAGGAAACCGGTTTGCTGCGCGAAGGCAGGCCGGGTGACGACAAGGGCCGCCGCCCCGCCGATCACGGCGCGGCGCGATGGCCTGATGTCCGTTCCTGCCGCCATAGCCACCCCAAAATCGGTCCGAGCTCGGTCGCGGGAATCCCGACCGGAGGTCGAGTGGTAGTATTTATAGACGACCGGTTAAGAAAATCATCTGCCGATTCAATCCGGCCTCAACTACGCCTGGCCGACGCTGTTCGAGCGCGCGTCGATCGAGAGGTGGCGCGGTGGTTCGTCGCGCGCGAGCAGCAGCAGCCCGCCGGAGAGATTGGCGACCGGACAGGAATGGTTGGGCAGGATGAGCACCGGCGTGCCGATCGGCAGGCTGCGGCCAGCGAGCCGCAGAAAGGCGTGCTCTTCCGACAGCTTTTCAACCGTGAACGGCGTTTCCTCGCCTCCGGCCCAGGCCTCGCCATAGCTGGAGGTGCCCGAGGTGCCATGCGCGCCGAGATCGGACGAAAGCGTCTTGGAGCCGACACCGGCGATGGCGTATGTGCCGTTCGCCGAGACGATACGGGCTGCGATGCCGAGCGCAACGTCGTCGCGCGTGGCGATGCCAAGTCGGACGGCGGTAAGGTCGAGGAACGCGTAGTTTCCGGGTCGCACCTCATCCACGCCGTCGAAGCCGGCATTGGCGATCAGCGTTGGCGTGCTGCCGACGGAAATGATCGGCACTTCGATTCCGGCTCGCCGAAGACTGTCGCGCAGCTTCGCCATCAAGGCGAGTTCCTGCCGAGCGACCACGCGAATGCCGTCCGGATCGCCCGCGCCATAGGCGTGGCCCGCATGGGACAGCAGGCCCGCGAAGAAGAGATGCGAGGCATCGTCGATCTGCCGCGCCAGCGCATGCGCCGCCTCGCTATGCGGATCGACGCCGCAGCGGTGCAGGCCAACGTCGACCTTGACGAAGACCTTCGTTCGCCGACCGGCATCGGCTGCGGCGCGGGCGAGCGCCGACACACCCTGCGGGCTGTCGGCGATGAAGCGAAGCTCTCCTTCCCCCACGCGTTCGAGCAGGCGCCGAGCCTCCGCCGGCTCGATCATCGGATAGGCAAGCGTCACCGGCCCCAGGCCGGCGCGCAGGATCATCTCTGCTTCGTTGGCACGCGCGGTGGTGAACCCGGCCGCGCCTGCCTCGCGCTGCATCGCGGCGACGGCGAGGCTCTTGTGTGTCTTCACATGCGGATGCAGCGCCGCCTTGCCATGCGTGATCTGCGCCATCCGCGCGATGTTGCCGGCGAGCGCTTCGGCATCGACCACCACCTGCGGCGTCGGGCAGGCGTCAAAGCCGGGGAAACGGCGCGACAGGTCGAGCGGATGCCCGGACTTGGAGAGCGAAGACATGGCATGCTTTCTTAGAAGACCACCGGATGGGTCTGGCCGGTCTGGACGTTGACCAGGCCTTGCGGCGCATAGTCGCTCGGCGCGACGAGCACCCAGCGCCACGGTGCACAGGTAAGCGTCGCGAAGGCGAGGCGTTCGGGGAAGCCGGGAAACCAGCGCGGCTGGAAGGTCGGCTCGTACATCCAATCCACCTTGGCGCCCTCGGCGTAGAGATGCTGCATCTCTTCATGCAGCGCCTCGGCCGGCCGGCACGACATCAGTCCGGCAACCTCGTAGCGCACGCGGGCGACCACCTCGCCGCCGCGCACCAGCGCCCACCCGCCGTCGTTTTCGGCGAGCGCGTTGACCGCCGTCGCCATCGCCTCATCCGAAGAGCCGACGCACCAGATGTTGTGCTTGTCATGCGCCATCGAGCAGGCGAGCGCGGTGTCGGGCGTGCGTGGACCGCAGCCGAGCCAGAACATCTTCGACACCGCGCCCGTGCCGGAGAAGCGGTCGACGATCGAGAACTTGGTGATGTTGCGGCTCTCGTCGCGCTGCACCAGCCCGTCCTTCACCGGCAGGTCGAAGGTGAGAAAGTCGTCGGTCCAGTGGAAGGGACGGAGCACAGCCGCCTGCATCGTCGCGCGGCCGGGCTCGGCGGCAATGGCGAAGTCGGACGCTTCGAGCCGCCGGCCGATGTTGATCGTCTTCGTCGCCCATTCGGGCCAGTCGATCCGCGGCACGGCGGGCAGGTAGGTCTTTCCGTCCGAGACCTGCGCACCATCCGCCCAGACCTTGGCGATCTCGAATTCGGCAACGTTCGACAGAAGCACGATGTCGGCATAACGGCCGGGCGCGATCGAACCCACCCACGGCGTCAGCCGCATGTGGCGCGCCGGGTTGATCGTCACGCACTGGATCGCGATCTCCGGTGCCAGCCCGGCCTTGATCGCCAGCCGGACATTATGGTCGGTCGCGCCAAGCTCCAGCGTATCGGAGGCCGAGCGGTCATCGGTTGTCAGCGCGATCTGAGACCAGTCAGCAAGGCCCTTCTCCAACAGCCCGGCGATCACTTCCGGCAGGCTATGCGGGCGCAGTTCCATGAACAGGCCGCGTGACAGCTTTTCCCAGAACTCCTCGACCGTCCACGCCTCGTGGTCGGAGGCGAGGCCGGCGGCGGCAAACGCATTGATGGTGGGAATGTCGCGGATACCCGCCGCATGTCCCTCAACAACACCGCGTTGTTCGAAGGTGGCGCGGATCATGCCCCAGAGCCGGTCGTAGGACGGGTTTTGAGGATTCCAGACGGCCGGCCAGTCCATCACCTCGTCGAGGCCGGCCACCATCAGGCTCTCGCGCAGGAAATCGCGCTGCTCGTCATAGCCAAGCCAGCCGCCGCCGTGCTCGTAGCCGGTGGGCGGCACGGCCGACCCCGGCAGGGGGAAGATCTTCAGCGGCGAGCCAGCTGCGCGGGCCTTGAGCCAGAATTCGAGGGTCTTGCCGCCATTGACGTTGGAGAATTCATGGCTCGCCTCGCAGGTCCAGGTGTTGCCGCGCGGCAGCACCAGCGCAGCCTCCCATTCGGGCGTGAGATGCGAACTCTCGATGTGCTTGTGCACCTCGCCCAGCCCGGGCACAGCGGCAAGATCGGGCTCATGCACGCGCCGGCCGACCTCGCCGGGATAGGAGCCGGCATTACCGACATAGGCGATGCGCCGGCCCTTGATGACGATCTCCTGATCCTCGCGCCAGGTGCGGGTGGAGACGTCGAGCAGGCGGCCGACCCTGAGCGCCACGTCGGCCGGACGCTTGCCGAGCGCCACGAGCGTCAGGTCCTGACGGATTGCAATCTCGGTCTTCGCGTCCAGCGCGATGTCTTCGGCAGGCGAGGTCATTTGGCTGGACTCCCGCTCAAACGGTCCTGGCCGACGTCGCCCCGGCCGACGAGGCAGACCGACAGGATTCGCGCCGGGCGCTCGCTGGTCGAGGAGAAGCCGTGCGAGGACGAGCCGTCGAAATAGATCGAATCGCCCTGCGACAACCTGAGCGGCGAATAGGGTTCCATCTGGAAGACCACCTCGCCCTCCAGCACGTAGACGAACTCCTCGCCGCGATGCTTCGAGCGCACTGGCGCAGTCCCGGCGGCGCGGAACGGTATCTCGATAATCATCGGCTCCAGCGACTTGGCCGCGAGGTCCGTCGCCAGGGCCTCGTAGACGCCCATGTCGGTGGCGTAGCGCCGGCCTTCGCTGCGTCGCGTCACGACGCGCGCAGCGGTGGCGAAGCGCTCGCTCGGCGTGCCGAGAAAGTCGACGAAGTCGATGCCCAGCCCCTCGGCAAGCCGCACCAGCACACTGTAGGCCGGCGACGATACGTTGTTCTCGATCTTCGACAGGGCCGAGACGGACACGCCCGTGCGCTTCGATACGTCGGCCAGCGTCCACTTGTTCTCGAAACGCAGCTTGGCCAGCATCTGTCCGACCGGGTTCTCGGTCGGCCGCTCGGTGGCGGGCTTGATCTCCTCGATGGCGGCGCTGTTCTTCGTCATGCTCATTCGCCCCTCACTCCGGCAGAATCGGACCCTTGCGTTCGACGATCAGGCCATAATGGGCCGGCTCCCGATGGCGCGCAAAGTCGAAGATCGTCCGCTTGTAGAGCGCCCCCATCTCAAGGTCGCAGCGCGCCGAGATCAGCTCGTCGCCGGTGGTCGTCGCCATGGTGGCGATCTGACCCGATGGAGCGACGATCATCGACAGGCCGATCATGTTCGACCCTTCCTCGTTGCCGGCCTTGGCGGCGGCTGCGACCCAGGTGGCGTTCTGGTAGGCGCCGGCCTGGAGCGAAAGCTGGTGGTGGAAGCCGGTCAACTGGTCGAAATCGAACACACCGGTATGGTCGTCGGGCGTGTTGTAACCGACGAAGACGATCTCGGCGCCCTGCAGCGCCATCACGCGGTAGGTCTCGGGCCAGCGGCGGTCGTTGCAGATGCACATGCCCGCGATGCCGCCCAGCGTGCGCCAGACCGGAAAGCCGAGATTGCCCGGTTCGAAATAGCGCTTCTCGAGATGCTGCGCATCGCGCCCCGGCACCGGCTCGGCATGGCCGGGCAAGTGGATCTTACGGTATTTTCCGACGATCGCGCCGGTCCTGTCGACGATGATCGAGGTGTTGAAATGCCGCCGAAGGCCATCCTCGACCGCGAGCTCCGCATAGCCGATGTAGAAGCCGATACCGAGCTCGGCCGCAGCTTCGAACAGCGGTTGCGTCTCAGGTCCCGGCATCTCGGTCTCGAAATAGAAATCGATCTCGGTCTGGTCTTCGATCAGCCAGCGGGGGAAGAAGGTCGTGAAGGCAAGCTCGGGGAAGACGACGAACTCGACGCCCCTGCCCTTCGCCTCGCGCAGCAGTTCGACTTGGCGTTTCACCACCCGCGCCCGGGTGTCCGCCTTGGCGATCGGCCCCATCTGCGCGCAGCCGACGATGACATTGCGGTGGGTCATCTCAGATATCCTCTTCGGTTCTTGCAAGCGTCTCGAACGGCAGGATCGCGCTCTGCGCGGGGTTGATCGACAGATGTGCAACCTGGCCGGGCGACTGAGGCGCCTCGGCGTCTCCATGCGCGATGAGCGTACCCGTCCCACCGGCGCAATGATACTGGTAGGCGCGGCCGAGATAGGTCCTGAGGCCAAGTGTTACAGGAATCGCCCCGCCCGGCGTGCCGCCAAGCAATAGGCCCTCGGGCCGCGCCGCGAGCAGCGCCTTGTCGGGGATCGGACCGAACTCCTTCTCCGACATGGCGATCTCGGTGCCGTCCGACAGCCGCACCGTTGCCTCGCTCCCGTCGCGGGCGACAACCTCGATCGGCAGAATGTTCTCGAAGCCGACGAAGCGGGCGACGAAGGCGTTGGCGGGCCGCTTGTAGAGCACTTCCGGCGCGTCGAGCTGGACGATGCGGCCGGCATTCATGATCGCAACGCGGTCGGAGATCGAGAACGCCTCCTCCTGGTCGTGGGTGACGTAGAGCGCGGTGCGCTCGCCGGCCTGCTGCAGCCGGCGGATCTGAACCCGCATATCGATGCGCAGCTTGGCGTCGAGATTCGACAGCGGCTCGTCGAACATCATCAGCGGCGGATCGATGACCAGCGCACGCGCCAGTGCCACGCGCTGCTTCTGCCCGCCCGACAGCGCAGCCGGCAGGCGGTCGACAAAGCGGGTCAATCCGACGATCTCGATCATCTCGATCGCCTTGCTGCGGCGCAGGTCGGACGCCATGCCGCGCTGCTTCAAGCCGAACATGACATTCTCCAACACCGAGAGGTGCGGCAGCAGCGCATAGTTCTGGAAGACGAGGCCGATATCGCGCTTGTGGATCGGCAGGTGCGTAAGGTCGCGGCCGCCGAGCCGAACCTTGCCCTCGCTCGGCGTCATGAAACCGGCGACTACTCGCAGTGTCGTGGTCTTCCCGCAGCCGGACGCGCCGAGCAGCGATACGAGTTCGCCGGCTCCGACCTCGATGTTGAGATCGTCCAGGACCTTGGTCGGACCGTGATGGGCGGAGATACCCGACAGGGAGAGCGGAACGCTGCTCATGACCTACCTCATGACCGCGGACAGGCCGAGGCTGCGCTCGACGATCACCATCACAGCGACGGTCAACAGCATCAGGAGCACGGAGACGGCGGCGACGGAGGGATCGAAATACTGCTCGACATAGGTGAACAGCTCGATCGGCAGCGTGCTGATGCCCGGGCCTGTCAGGAACAGGGAAATCGACACGTCGTTGAGCGACGTGATGAAGGCGAGGATGAAGGCCGCCACAATGCCCGAAGCGATGTTGGGCAGGATGACGACGAAGAAGCTCTTCAGCGGCGAGCAGCCGAGGCTGACGGCTGCCTCGTCGGCGCTGAAGTCGAATGTGGCGAGGCTCGCGCCGACGACGCGCACAGCATAGGGGGTCGCGAGGATCGTGTGGCCGATCAGCAGCGCCGCCATCACAGGCAGCTCGAGCGCGACGATCACGGTTTTCAAAAGCGCGAAGCCGAACACGATTTCCGGCACCAGCACCGGCAGGAAGAAGATCGAGCCATACCAAGACGGCAGGCCGGACCGGTAGCGCGCCAGCGCATAGGCGACTGGCACGCCTAGCAGCAGCGCGAAGGTGGTGCCGAGCGTCGCGACGATCAGGCTGGTCTGGAAGGCGGCCAGGAAGCTCTCCTTGCCGAGCACATTGTCGAACCAGCGGAGCGACAGGCCCTGCGGCGGGAAGGTGAGATAGGTCGTATCGCTGAAGGCGGCACCGAAGATGATGACCAGCGGCGCGAGCAGAAACAGGAACACGCCTGCCGCCACGATGCCGACGAAGGGGTGGAGGGGCTTGCGCATGCCTATCAGCCCATCGCCGGATTGAAGCGCCGCGCGACGCGGTTCGCGACGAGGATGATGACCAGCGTCATGGCGACCATGATCACGGCGATGGTGCTGGCGCTCGTCCAGTCGAACGAGACCATCGCCTTTTCGTGCAGCAGCGTGGGCAGGATCATCTGCGCCTCGCCGCCGAGCAGCCGGGCGGTGGCGAAAGCCGCGAGGCTGCCGGTGAACACCAGCACTCCGCCGACGATGAGGCCGGGGATCGCGAGCGGCAGGGTGACCTGGAAGAACACTCTGAGCGGGCTCGCGCCGAGCGACGAGGAGGCCTCGAGCACGCTCTCGTCGATGGCGTCGAGCACGCCCACCAGCGACAGGATCGCCAGTGGCGTGAACAGGTAGACGAGGCCGATCACCATCGACGTGCGGGAGAAGAGCAGCGGCACGGGCTCGTCGACCAGAGCGGAGAGCATCAGCGCCTCGTTGACCATGCCGTTGCGGCCGAGAATGACCATCCAGGCGAAGGAGCGGACGATCGCCCCGGTGAGGAGAGGAAACACCGAGGCGATCATGAGCACCTGGCGCAAGACGCCGCGGCTGCGCGAAATCGCCGTCGCTGCGAAGAAGCCGAGCGTCAGCGAGATCAGCGTCGTCATGGCGGCGACGCCGAGGGTGCGGTTCAGCACCAGCAGATTGTATTCGCTGGAAAAGAACGCGACGTAGTTGGCGAGCCGGCCGCCCTTCGGACCGATGGTCTCGGAAAACGTGTCGCCGATCGGGGCCACCAGCAGCAGCACGACTGCCAGCGTTCCCGGCAGAACCAGGAGCAGCGGGGCCAGCCGTGCGAACTGGCGGCGGAGGATCGGAGAGAACACGGCCGGCTGCCCTCAGCTCACTGACCGAAGATCAGGTTCCAGCGCTTGGACCAGTCTTCCTTGGCGTCGAGCAGCTTACGGTAGTCGGGCTTGCGCAGCGACGCGATCGCTTCGGCGCCGTAGGCGGCGGATTTTGCCTCTTCAGGCGTCAGCTCGACCTTCTTGTTCACCACGCCGTCGCCGACCGCGATGGCGAGATCCTTCTGCACCTTCGGGTCGAGGCGGAAATTGATGAAGGCATGTGCAAGGTCCTTGTTCTCGGACTTCGCGGCGATGTTCATCGTGTTGAAGATCACGAAGTTGCCCTCATCGAGCGGCGCCCACTTTGCGGTCGGGATCGCGGCCTGGATTGCAGGCACGGCGAAGTCTTGCAGCGCGCCGACGATCACCTCGCCGGTCGAGAACAGGTTCACCAGCTCGGAGCCGGAATTGTAGGTCTTGACGATGTTCGGCTTGAGTTCGGCAAGACTGGCGAAGGCGGCGTCCGGATTCGCGAAGGCGTCGACGCCGACCCGGTCACCGGCGACGATGACGGTCATCGGGCCCGACGTGGTATTGAAGCCGGGCATCGCCACCTTGCCCTTGAACTCCTCGCGCCACAGATCCTTCCACGAGGTGATCGGGGCGCTGACCTTCGCGCTGTCATAGATGATGCCGTAGCGTCCGACCGTGTAGCCGGGGCCGAACTTCTCGCCCTGCGGCGCCTTGGCGATGTCGTAGAGGTCGGTGAGGTTCGGCAGCAGTGCCGGGTCGATCTCGGCGAAGGCGCCTGAATCGATGCCCTGTTGCGAGAAGGCGTCCGTCAGCCAGATCACGTCCACGCCGCCGCGGATCTTCAGCTTGTTGAGACGATCAGGATTGTTGCCGCTCTCGATGACGACCTTGGCGTTGAACTGTTTTTCGAACGGCTTGTAGAGGAACTCCTGAAGCTTCTCCGCGCCATAGCCCCATTCCGACACGACGAGCGTGCGGGGCTCCTGCGCTGCGAGCGGGGTTGTGATCACGGAGGCCAGCACCATCGTGGCGAAGCCTCGCATCTTGAAGGACAGCATGTCGGGATACCTTTCGGATCGAGGAAAACGGGCGTCCTGCCTAATCTTTATGCAATCTCGTTGCAGCACCAAATGTTAATCAGATATCGTTTTTCTGGCAACAAATTTTTCTTCTAGAAAATTCTGATAGACACAGAAACCTCAATGCGCGGGAGTCTGGACCAACGGATGGCGCTTGAACGGTGAACCGCCCACGTTAGGGAAGATGGACGCGAGACGGAGCATGCATATGCACAAGGTGATCTTCGATACCGATCCCGGCATCGACGATGCGATGGCGCTGCTGTTCCTGCACCATCATCCCGACGTCGAACTGGTCGGCATCACCACCGTCTTCGGCAACGGCACGATCGAAGAAACCACCCGCAATGCGCTCTACCTAAAGGAAGCGTGGGGCATCGCCGCGCCGGTGGCGCGAGGCGCGGCCGCGCCGATCGACCCGGCACGGACCCGGGGCACCCCGCCGCGTATCGTTCACGGCGACAACGCGCTCGGCAATTTCCCCCTGCCCGACCGCATCGCGGCGCAGCCCGATCCGCGCCCGGCGCATCACTTCATCATCGACGCCGTGCGGGCCGACCCCGGCAATGTCAGCATCGTCGCCGTCGGCCGGATGACCAACCTGGCGCTGGCGATCGCCGAGGCGCCCGACATCGCGAGCAAGGTCAGGCAGGTCGTGCTGATGGGCGGCGCATTCGCAGTTCCCGGCAATGTCAGCCCCGTCGCCGAAGCCAACATCATGGGCGACCCCGAGGCGGCCGACATCGTGATGACCGCGCCGTGGAAACTGGCGGTTATTGGCCTCGACGTGACGATGAGGACGGTGATGACGCGCTCGCACCTCGCCGAACTCGCACGGCGCGGCGGCGAGCGCGTGCAGTTCCTGTCGAGCATCTCGCAGCACTACTTCGACTTCTATTCGCGCTTCCTCGAAGACGGCATGGCGGTCCACGACAGCTGCGCCTGCGCCTATCTCGTCGCGCCCGGGCTCTTCACGATGCGCAGCGGTCCGATCCGCGTCGTCGCCTCGGGTATAGCGGACGGCCAGACGATCCAGAAGCCGGACGGACGGCGCTTTCCGCCGAACGCATGGGACGGCAAGCCGAGCCAGCTCGCCTGCATCGACATCGACGCCGAGGGCGTTCTCGATCTCATCGGCGACACCCTCGTCGGTGTGCCGTCCGACCTGGCGAAAGCAGTCTGAGCTCGTCGACACCGATCTAAGGTTCGTATCCGCGCGCGGAAACCACCTCGCTGGCGCCGTAGCCACACGCTGTCTCCAACGAACACGGCGGCAGATTGCGCGCATGCACCGTTCGCGGCCATGTCGATAAAAATACTTGATCGATCGAATTCCGATTTGGAATTGGACAATTCGCTGGCAGTGCCTGGAAATATGGCATCTTCAATGTATGGGAAGACCAATGCCGGATCGGAAACTCTACCTCAAATTCGTGGACAGCGACGTCACGGGCATCATAACTCTTTATTGGGACAACGCTCCCGAGACTTGCAAGGCGCTTTGGGGCGCGCTGGAAAAGCCGATCCGCTGGCCCGCCACGCACGCCATGTTCTCCGGTCCGGAGATCATGATGGGCCTGCCGGAAGAGAACCGGAATTTCGACCCGACCAAGCTGCCGCCGGAGAACCAGACGGTCCTGCCGGATCCGGGCGAGTTGCTGTGGTTCTACCAGCCCAAGAACTTCTTCAAGATCGATCCGACCGAGTTCTGGGAAATCGGTCTGTTCTACGCCGCCGGCGGGCGCACCTTCGGCCCGACGGGCTGGATTCCCTGCACCTATTTCGGCCGCATGACCGAGAATCTCGACGGCATCGCGGCGCAGTGCCGCCTGATCCGCACCGAAGGCGCCAAGGTCGTCGAAATCGGCCGTCTTTCCTAGATACGATAGAAGCAAGAAAGGGGAATTTCATGACTTCAGCATTCAAGACCACCATTCTCGGCGTGTCGGCTATCGCTCTCACCGCCGGTGCGGCGCTTGCCCAGGACAAGACGCTGACCATCAACTCCTTCGGCGGCGCCTATGAGGAAGCGCACAAGAAGTGCGTCATCGGCCCGTTCGAGCAGGAGACCGGCGCGAAGGTCCAGATCGTCACCGCCTATTCGGCCGACGCCTTCGCCCAGTTGCGCGCCCAGAAGGAAGCGCCGCAGTTCGACGTCATCAACTTCTCCGGCGGACAGGAGATCGTCGGCGCGGCGGAAGGCCTGCTCGCCCCGATCGATGCGGCGAAGCTGACCAACGCCGCCGACCTCTACGACTTCGCCAAGGCCAACCTCGCCGGCGGCGAAGGCCCAGCCTATTCGATCGCGGCGATCGGCCTGGTCTACAATTCCGAGAAGTCGCCGAAGGCGCCGTCGAGCTGGAAAGACCTGCTCGATCCGGCCATCGGCGAGCACTTGGTGCTGACCGACATCTCGAACGGCTATGGCATGCTGGGCTTCCTGATGCTCAATCAGGTGGAAGGCGGCGACCTGACCAACATCCAACCCGGTCTGGACGCGGTGAAGAAGCTGATCGACGGCGGCGCGGTCGTCGTGTCGAAGTCGCCGGAGATCCAGCAGGAATTCGCGCAGAACGACGCCTGGGTCGCGCCCTATGCATCGGACTATGCCTTCACGCTGCGCAAGGCCGGCCTTCCGGCCAAGTTCGTGCAAGGCACCGAAGGCACGCCTGCCAGCTACATCACCACCAACCTGGTGGCGAACCGGCCGAATACCGACCTGGCGCTGAAGTTCATCGACATCTCGATCTCGCCGGCAGCACAGGCATGCTTCGCCGAGGCATTGCGCTACACGCCTACCAACGCCAAGGTCGAGCTGGCCCCTGAAGTGGCGGCGGACGTTGCCTATGGCGCCGACAGCGTCAAGGGTCTGATCCGTTTCGATCCCAAGGCGATCGAGGCGAATCGCGCGGCCTGGGTCGAAGCCTGGAAGAAGACCATCGCACAGTAAGCGATCGAGAAGGAGCCCGGACGGGTGAGCGACCGTACTGAAAACCTGCTGCTCATCCTGCCCGGGCTCCTGCTTCTGGCGTTGGTGTTCTTCCTGCCGATCTTCCAGATGCTCGCACTCAGCATCTCCGGGCCGGACGGCCCGACGCTGCAGCACTTCGCCCGCTTCCTGGGCGATCCCTACTATCTCGGCATCCTGTGGCGCACCGTGCGCCTGTCGCTGGTCATCACGCTGATCTGCGCGCTCATCGGCTTTCCCCTCGCCTACATCATGGCGCGCGTCGGGCCGCGGCTCAGGCTTTGGCTGATCGTCATCGTCATCCTGCCGCTGATGACCAGCGTCGTCGTGCGCACCTTCGGCTGGATGGTCCTGCTCTCGCGCTCCGGACTGATCCCAGAGCTGCTGCGCGACCTCGGCCTCGTGAAACGCAACTTCGCGCTGATGCAGACCGAAACGGCAATCGTCATCGGCATGGTGCAAGTGCTGCTACCATTCATGGCCCTGTCGATCCTCGGAGTGATCACCCGCATCGACCCGCGGCTGGAAGAAGCGGCGCGCACGATGGGCTGCTCGTTCCTCCAGACGCTGCGGACGGTGATCCTGCCGCTGTCGCTGCCAGGCATCGTCGCCGGCTCGCTGCTCGCCTTCACCCTGTCCGCGAGTTCCTTCGTGACGCCCAGCCTGCTCGGCGGCTCGCGCATCGAGGTGCTCGCGGCGTCGATCTACGGTTCGGTCACGCAGACGCTGGACTGGCCGTTCGCGGCGGCGCAGGCGGTCATCCTGTTCGTCGGCGTTCTTCTGGTGCTGGTCCCCTACATCAAGGTTACAGGACGCGCCCATGGTTAGGGCTGTTCCCACCTGGTTGCGCGTTGTCGCGGTCATCTTCGTGGTGCTCACCGCGTTGCTGCTTCTGGCACCGCTCGTGGTGGTCGCCGGCGCATCGCTGAATGCCAGCCAGTTCGTGCAGTTCCCGCCCGACGGCCTGTCGCTCGAATGGTATCGGAAGGTGCTGTCCTCGTCGGAATACCTGTCGGCTGGCTGGACGAGCCTGCAGATCGCGCTGCTGGTCACTGTCAGCGCCACGTTGATCGGCGGCGCTGCGGCGATCGCCATTCACCGGGACCAGTTGCCGGGCTCGCAGGCGCTGTCGGCGCTCTTCCTGTCACCGCTGGTGTTGCCGACCATCATCTACGCCATCGGCATGCTGATGCTGTGGAGCTCCGTCTTCGGGCCGGTGACGTTCCTGACGCTCTGGATCGGCCACACCGTTGTCGCTATCCCCTACGTCGTGCGCACCACGCTCGCCGTCCTGTCGGAGTCCGACCCGTTCCTGGAGGAGGCAGCGCGCACCATGGGCGCACGGCGGTTGCAGCGCCTTTGGCTGGTGGTGGTGCCGCAATGCGCGCCGGGTCTGGCGGCCGGTGCCTTCTTCGCCTTCAACGTCTCATTCGACGAGGCGGTGCTGTCGCTGTTCCTGCGCAAGCCGGGACTCACGACCCTTCCCGTCCAGATCTACGGCCAGCTGGAATTCAGCCCGGACCCCTCGGTCGCGGCCGTCTCGACCATCATGATTGCGATCACCATCATCTTGATTTTCTGCATAGATCGCCTGCTCGGCATCAAGAATTTCGCGGAGACCTGACCCTTGCCCGCGGTGAAACTCGACACGATCCGGAAATCCTTCGGCAAGGTGGCCGTGCTGCACGGCATCACGCTCGACATCGAGCCGGGTGAATTCATCAGCCTGCTCGGCGCCTCCGGCTGCGGCAAGACCACCTTGCTGCGCATCGTCGCCGGTCTGGAGAGCGCGACTGCCGGCAGCGTCCACATCGACGGGCAGGACGTGACGGACCTGCCGCCGGAGGACCGCGACATCGCGATGATGTTCCAGTCCTATGCGCTGCTGCCGCATCTCTCGGTCTCCGAAAATGTCCGCTTCCCCTTGCGCATGCGCCGCATCGGCGCGCGCGACGAGCAGCACGAGCGGGTGAGGAAGGCTCTAGAGACCGTCCAACTCGGCAATCTGGCCGACCGCAAGCCGCGCCAGCTCTCCGGCGGCCAGCAGCAGCGTGTGGCGCTGGCACGCGCCATCGTCTCCAATCCCAAGGTGCTGCTGCTCGACGAGCCGCTGTCCAACCTCGATGCGCGGCTGCGCGAGGACATGCAGGTCGAGCTGATAGAGATCCACAAGCGGCTGGGGCTGACGACGATTTTCGTCACCCATGACCAGGAGGAGGCACTGAGCCTTTCCGACCGCATCGTGCTGCTCAATGCCGGCCGCGTCGAACAGGAAGGCGCGCCGGCCGCGATCTATGCCAAGCCGGCGACAGAGTTTGCATCCAATTTCCTCGGCTCGGCAAACATCCTGCCGGCAACGGTCGAGGCGACGGGCGCGGGTCCGGTCGCCGTGCTCGCCGACGGTCAGCGCCTGCCGCTGACGAAGGACGAACCGGCCCGTGGCAGCGTTCGGCTCGCCCTGCGGCAGGAGGACATTCGCCTGGCGCAAGGAGACGGTCTCGCGGCCGAGGTGCGCACGCGTGTCTATCTCGGCGCGCGCAGCCGCTACGTGCTGTCACTGGCCGGCCAGCCGGTACGGGTGCTCGCCTCCAACGACACACTCTTCGAGCCGGGCCAGCGCGTCGCGCTCGCCATCGCACCCGACAGGGTCCGAGTGATCCCCAGCTAACGCCACGGTGCCGCATGACCGGCAAGGTACTGCGCCGGAAGAGAGTTGCTGCTAGAGCGTCGATCATGCGAACGCTCGACATGGTGACGTTTCTCGTGCTTGCCCGGAACCGGCATTTCGGCCGCACCGCGCAGGAGCTCAACACGACGCAGCCGGCGATCTCTTCGCGCCTCTCGCAGCTCGAATCCGAGTATGGCTGCAAGCTCGTCCACCGCAGCGACCGCGAGTTTCGTCTCACGCCTGAAGGCGAGCGCGTGCTGGAGGTCTTTCAACGCGTGGTCGAGAGCCTGCAGGATCTCGAGACCGAGCTCAAAGCCGGCTATGTCGGCGCGGTCGCCAATGTGCGCATCGGCGCGATCGACTCTGTCGCCTCGACCTGGATGCCGCACCTGATCGAGACCCTGCGCGACATCGCGCCCAACCTGCGCATCGAGCTGACGGTCGACGGCACCAAGGACCTGGTGCACGACATGGGCAAGGGCAAGTTCGACCTGATCTTCTGCCTCGACCCGGCGATCGGCGACGGCTTCCGCAGCTTCGTCGCCTGCGTATGGCAGATGATCTGGGCCGGTTCGCCGAAGCTGGTCGACGCGCGCGCCGAATACACGGTCGATGAACTCGCGCGGATGCCGATCATCACCTTTCCGCGCGACACTCCGCCGTATCGCCAGATCGCGCCCTACTTCCAGGACGAGCGGGTTCTGGCCTCGAAGATGACGAGCTCCAACTCGCTCTTCGCGATCATCAACCTGGTGATCGACGGTTTCGGCGTGGCAGCGCTGCCGACGGTGACGATCGACCGAGAGCTCAACACCGGGCTGCTCTTGCCGATGAACGTGTCGAAGTGGTTCCCTCCGATGCCGATCGTCGCGACCTATCAGTCCTCGACGCACCAGAAGATCATCCAGCTCGTGGCCGACCAGGCCCGCGAAAGCGCCCGCGCCTTCTGCGAGCGCGCCAAGACGGGCGCGGCCTGGACGATCTGACGGCCGCGATGTTGCAACCGTCAGGCGACGTGAGCGCCGCCGACCCAGACGCCAGCGATATTCGGCTTCGAGGCGGTGTAGAGGATCGTCTCCAGCAGCATCTCGTCGTTGGCCTCGACGTCCCAGAGCCGGATCGTGCCATCTTCCGCGGCAGGGTCGATGGCGAGGGCGTCGAAATGGCAGCCGGGGGCGAAACGGCCGACCGGCAGGTTGAGCGCATCGCCGCCGCCCGCCGTCGCGAGATGGAAGGCCTCGCGAAAATCGATGCGCGCATCGACCATGGCTGAACGCTGGCGCGGCGGCAGCGCCGGATCGACACCGCTTTCCAGCATGCGCGACACCATCACGGCGGCGCGCATCGCGTCGAGGATCGAGCTGATCGGCCCGCCGGATATGTCGGTGCCGAGGCCAACGCGCACGCCCTTCTCCAGCGCGGCGCGCAGCGGAAAGACCGCACCGGCGAAATAGGCGTTGGACACCGGGCAATGCGCTACCGCCGCCTGTCGCGCGGCAAGCAGGTCCATGTCGTCGGCGGTGAGGAAATTGCTGTGCGCCAGCACGCTTCCCGCGCCGAGCAGGCCGAAACGGTCGAGGCTCGCCGCATCGGTCATGCCGTGCCGGGCAAGCACATAGCCGTGCGCCCAGTCGCTCTCGGAACAATGGGTCTGCACATGGCAGCCACAATCGCGCGCGAGCTCGCCAAGGCCTTGCAGCGTCGCGTTCGTGCAGGAGGGAATGAAGCGCGGCGTCACCACCGGGCGCACCCTGCCGTCGCGATTGGCCGGATGCGATCGAATATGATCGATCACCTCCCATGTGCCGGCGATTGCAGCCTCGGGGGATGCGTCGCGGTAGTAGTCCGGGCAAGACTGTGGATCGTCCATCGCCACCTTGCCGACCAGTGCACGTTGCCCCTCTTCCAGACAGATGTCCGCCAGGATGCGCGTCGCCTCGACATGGACGGTCGCGAAGTAGAGCGCCGTCGTCGTGCCGGTTGCGAGCAGGTCGGCCACAAGCCGCCGATAGACGCGCCGGGCAAAGGCGGCATCGGCGTAGCGCGCCTCCAGCGGGAATGTGTATTTGTGCAGCCAGACTTCGAGCGGGACATCGAGCGCGCGGCCGAGCTGCGGATATTGCGGCGCGTGAACATGGAGGTCGACGAAGCCCGGAAGCAGCAACATGCCATCGGGCAAGGTCGAAAGCACTCCGGTTTCGCGGGCCGTGGCCAGAGCCCGCTCATAGTCCTCCTCGCCTGGCCGTGTGACCGTCCGGATCACACCGTCTTCGCCGATGGCGATCAGGACCTCGTGCAAGGCATCGATGTCGCCGCGTTCGGGCGCATGAAAGCCGGAGGCCAGCAGGGTGCGTCCGCGAAGGCCGAGCCCTTGCATGGCTACAGGCTGCGATCGCGCAGCGCGAGCGCCTTCTCGCGGAATTTGGCCCGGATCTCCGCCTCGTCGATGCCCACAAGCACACGGTCCTCCATGACGATCCGGCCGTCGGCGATGGTGGTGACCACGTCGTCGGCGCGCGCCGAATAGACCAGCGCCGCTGCCTCGTCATAGACGGGCAGGCAGTGCAGGCGGTCGAGATCGACGATGATGACGTCGGCCTTCATGCCGGGCGCGAGGATGCCGGTCTCAGGACGGTTCATGGCAATCGCCGATCCGGCGGTCGCCATCTCCAGCAGCTCGTTCGTCTTCAGGAATTCGACGTCGTTCGTCTTGTCCTTGTGGATCATGCCGGCGAACTTCATCTCCTGGAACATGTCGAGCGCGTTGTGGCTGGCAGGCCCGTCGGTCGCGAGACCGACCGGAACACCCGCTGCGCGCAAGTCGCGCAGGCGCGCCGTGCCCGAATTGAGCTTGGCATTGCAGCACGGGCAGTGTCCGATGCGCGTGCCCGTCTCGGCCATGATGGCGATGTCGTCATCGGTGAGCTGCGTGCAGTGGGCGGCAGTGACGTCGGGGCCCAGGAAGCCGAGGGAATGGACCCATTTGACCGGCGTCGTGCCGTAGGTGTCGGCGACGTAGGCGACTTCCTGCGGCCCTTCGGCGAGGTGGGTATGGATTGCAACCTTCTCCGCGTCGGCTACCTCGCGTACCAGCCGGAACATCTCCGCGCCACATGAATAGGGCGCGTGCGGCGAGAGCGCGAGATGAACCCGATCTCCGCCGGAGCGATGATGCTTCTTTACGAGGTCGCCGAAGGTCTCCAGCGTCTTCCACGACCAGTCCGTGATCGAGGCGTAGATGCCCCGGTCGGCGAAACCGTAGCCGAGCGTAGCGCGCAGCGGGATACGATGAAGCGCCTCGATCTCAGGCTCGACCGCATAGGCATCGAAATGCTCGTTGAAGGTAGTGATACCCGCCTTGGCCATTTCCGCGAGCCCGGCGAGACTTGCCCAGTAGAGCGTGTCCGGGTCGAAATTGCGCTTCAGGCGCCACATCGTCGACAGCCATTCGAAAAGCTGCACGTCTTCCAGCAGGCCGCGCAGCAGCATGTTGGAGGCAATGTGCGTGTGGCTGTTGACGAAGCCGGGCATCACGACGCGGCCGTTCGCGTCGATGATCTTCTTCGCCCCGTCGGTCCCGACCGCATCCGCCGTGCCGACCTCCCGGATCGCATTGCCCTTGATGGTTACGACACCACGCGCGATCTTCGCCGCCCCGCCCATCGGCAGGACGACAGCGTTGACGATGGCGATGTCAGGCCCTTCGACGGTCATGCCGCCTGCGCCGTCGTGCCGTAAACAATGCCTTTCTCCTTCAGCCAACGACGGTAGGCGACGGAGGAAGCGTCGGCGCGCGTCGGGATTTCGGCGCGTGGCTCGAGCGGTAGAAGCACCGGCCGCTGGTTCTCCAGGATGATGCGGTCCTGCAGGAAGATGACCTGTTGGAAAGCGACGAGCTCGCTGACGGTCGAAACCTCATCGATGAGAAACATGACCGGATGCGCGCGGCAGCGGCCGGGGTCGAGCGGCTGGACAAAGAGACAGATCACGTCCCAGCGGTTGGCCGAGTTCGGGCATGTCTTGTAGAGCATTACCGCGAAGGGGTTGGTGACCCTGTACATGTATTGGGTCATGATTCCCCCGGTTGCCGAAAGCGCGGCCTGCGGCTGGAAGAACTCGCAATTCGTGGCCCAGACCTCGTCGACGTCGCGGCGGATCTCGGTCGTGTAGTGCCGCACCTCCGTATGCGGTTCCGCGCCGAGGATGTCGGTGTGGACGAATGGGAAATGCGCCATGTCGAGGAAATTCTCCACGACGCGAGGACCGGAGGCCTTGACCGAAATGGCCCCGCAGACGACGAGCCGCCGATCGGGCTCATGCGCTTCGGGGATGGACGGAATGTCGCCGGCCGGCTCGCCGAGGCTCGCCCAGAGATAGCCGTAACCCGTCTTCGCTCGCACGACGGCGCCCGTGTCGGTCCGGGAAACGGAGATCGCCCCGTCCGCGGCGCGGGTCACATTCAGGTCGTAGCCGAGAAGTCGGTTGGAGCTTTCGCCGACCGGAACGTCATCCAGCGCATCGATACAGTACCACTGGTCGAGGGCTGCCTTTTCCGCAGGCTTCATCGTCATGACGTCGCTCCTCATTGCTCGTAGACACGGTCCATGGTCGCCGCGTGCTCGGCGAGCGCGGCTTCCACGTCGAAGGCGCGGAACAGGCCCTTGCCGATGATCTCGCGGCCGTTGATGTAGGAATAGTCCACCTTGAACGGGCCGCAAAGCACCAGCGCGGCCAATGGATCGCGCTGCGTACCGGAGAGGCCGATCTGGTCGCGCTTCACCGCGATGAAGTCCGCGCTCATGCCGGGCGCCAGATAACCGATATCGTCGCGTCCAAGCAGGGCCGCGCCACCGCGCGTCGCCATCTCAAGCGCCTCACGCGCCGACAATGCGCTCGGCGTGCCGCCGAAGCCGCCCCGGCCGCCGGGCTTCTCGGAAAGGTAGTGGTGCGGCGCGACGCGCTGGAGCATCAGTGCCAGCCTTGCCTCCATGAACATGTTCGACGTGTCGTTGGAGGCCGAGCCGTCGACGCCGAGCCCCACCTTCACGCCCTTGTCGAGCATCTCGCGGACCTTGGCGATCCCCTGGCCGCAGCGCATATTGGCCGACGGGCAATGCGCCACGCCCGTGCCCGTCGCAGCGAAACGGTCGATCTCGGCGCTGGTCATGAAGATCGAGTGCGCAAACCAGACGTCATTGCCGAGCCAGCCCACGGACTCGGCGAACTCGACCGGCCGCATGCCGTAGATCTCATGGCAGTACTTCTCCTCGAACAATTCCTCGGCAAGATGGGAATGCAGGTTCACGCCGGGATGCCGCCGAGCAAGCGCTGCTGCATTGCGCATCAGGTCGGGCGTCACCGAGAAGGGCGAGCACGGCGCCAGGATGATCCGGCTCATCGAATGGCGGGAATTGTCGTGGTAGGCACCGATCAGCCGCTCGGCGTCCTTGAGGATGGCATCTTCGTTCTCGACGCAACTGTCCGGCGGCAGGCCGCCTTGGCTCTCGCCGCGGGACATCGCCCCACGCGCGGCGTGGAAACGCAGGCCGAGCTCGCGCGCAGCCATGATGGTCGCGTCCAGCGTGCAGTTGTTCGGCAGGATATAGAGATGGTCCGAGCTGGTGGTGCAGCCAGAGTGGATCAGCTCGGCCATCGCGACGCGCGCCGATATCCGGATCGCGTCGTCGTCCAGCCGGGCCCAGATCGGGTAGAGCGTCTTCAACCAGACGAGCAGCTCGTCGTCCTGCACCATGACGCGGGTCAGGTTCTGGTACATGTGGTGATGCGTGTTCACCATGCCCGGCATGACGACATGGCCGGAGAGATCGAGCACCTCGTCCGCCCCGCTCGCCGCGAACTCCGCCGTCGTGCCGACCGCCTCGATGGCATTGTCGCGCACCAGCATCGCGCCGTCGGCGATCTCGCGGCGCCCGTCATCGAACGTGGCAAGGAGATCGATGTTCCTGACCAGAAGTGTCGTCATCCCGATCGCCTCAGCGCACGTCGCGGAAATAGGGTTCGCCGAGTGCCGCGGGCGCCGCCATCATCCGCCGCACCTTCTGCCAGGCGAGGACCGGCACGATGATGAGCGCGATGGTGCCGAGATAGGGCAGCATGGAGAGCACGGGAGCGGCGATCGGCCAGTTGCGCGCCTGGCCGACGAAACCGAGGGAGGTGATGAGGCCGAAGAGAAGCGCGGCGAGCACCGCGTTGAGCGGCCGGTAGCCCGCGAAGATGACGAGCGCCACCGCGATCCAGCCGCGGCCGGCCACCACGCCCTCCGACCAGGAGGGCACGAAGGCAAGCGTGAGATAGGCCCCAGCGCCAGCAGCAAGCGCCGCACCGGCGGAGACATACCAGAAACGCATCCGCTGCACCGGTATGCCGGCCGCGTCAGCCGCGGCCGGGTTCTCGCCGACCGCCCGCATGTCGAGCCCGTGACGGGTGCGGAACATGAGGTAGTGCAGCGCCACCGGCAGGATGATGTAGATCAGGTAGACGAGGATGTTCTGCGTGAACAGCGCGCGGCCGAGGAGCGGGATGTCGCTGAGCAGCGGGAGCGGGATCGGCGTGAAGGTAGCGGGCGCGGGCATGCCGGAATAGGCCTTGCCGATCGTGGCGGCGAGGCCGGTGCCCATCAGTGTCAGCGCCAGTCCGCACAGTACCTGGTTGGCCCGGATGTAGACCGTGGCTGCGGCGAAGACCATGCCGGCGAGGAGGCCGACGAGCAGCGCGAGGAAGAAGCCCAGCATCGGGCTCGGCACGGCGACCACGGTTGCGATGCCGGTGATCGCGCCGACGGCCATCAGGCCCTCGACGCCGAGATTGACGACGCCGACGCGCTCGGCGAGCACCTCGCCAAGGGCGGCAAGCGCCAGCACGCCGCCGGCAAGGATAGAGGTCTGGATCAGGCCGGCGATCAGGTCCATCGCAAAACTCCGTCTGCTCGATCAGCCATTCGCCGGCTCCGCGCGGGTGATGCGATAATGCGCCGCCTCGTCGCCGATCGCGGTGAAGAACAGGATCAGGCCGGTGATCGCAAGGACGGTCGAGACGTTGACGCCCTGGGTCTGCAGGATGATGCCGGAATTCAGGATCACGCCCATCAGCGCGGCGCCGGCCAGCACGCCGAGCGCCGAGCCGCGCGCCAGCACCGCGACCATGATGCCGAGATAGCCGAAATTGTTGGAGATGCCGCCCTGCAGGCGGTGGACCGTTCCCGCCACCTCCAGCATCCCGGCGACGCCGGCGATCGCGCCCGACAGGAGCATGACCGTGATGAGATGGCGTCGAAACGGCATGCCGGCATATTTCGCAGCACTTGGATTGGAGCCGGCGATGCGGACCTCATAGCCCCAGCGCGAGTAGTTGAGCGTGGCCGCGACGACGAAGGTCAGAAGAATCGCGATCGGAAAGCCCCAATGCACGATGCCCCACAACTCCGGCACCTCGTGCGGCAACTTGGCCGTCGTCGCAAGCGCGCGGCCGCTCGGATCGAGCCACGGGCCGGTCGCGACCCAGTAGACCAAAAGCGTCGCGACGAAGTTGAGGAGCAGCGTCGTGATCAGCTCGCTGACATCGGCATAGGCGCGCGCAAGCGTCGGAACGAGGATCCAGACCAGCCCTCCCAGCGCGCCGGCGACGAACATCAGCGGCAGGAGCAAAATCGTTGGCCCCGGGACGAATAGCGCGACGCCGGTCGCGGCAAAGGCGCCGGCATAGAATTGCCCCTCCGCGCCGATGTTCCAGGCGCCGATCTTCAGCGCAACGGCGACGGAGAGGCCAGTCAGGATCAGCGGCGTGACGAGCAGGCCGACATCCTCAAGCCCGAAGCTGTTGCCGAAGGTCGAGCGCACCACCTGCGTGGCAAGGCCGATGGGGTTGGCACCCGACGCGGCGAGCACGAGGCCGGCCACGACGAGCGCGAGCACGATGGCGATCGCGCGCGCGGCAAGCGCCACGGCGGGCTGGGCGGAGGGAACGCGCTGGATACGGAACGACACGCTCAGGCTCCTGCCATGTCTGCGGCGGCGAGACGTTGCCCGCCCATCATGAGGCCGATCGCCTCTATGTTGGTTTCAGCAGTTTTGACGACGCCCATGACCTCGCCGTGGAACATGACGGCGATGCGGTCGGAGAGATTGAGAAGCTCCTCCAGTTCCTCCGAGACGAGGAGCACCCCGACACCGGCGTCGCGCAGTTCGACGAAGTAGCGCATCATGGTGTTGATCGCCCCGACATCGAGGCCCCGGCTCGGATAGGCGGCGATCAGGACCTTCGAGGCGATGCGCATTTCCCTGCGCGCCACCAGACGCTGCTGGTTGCCGCCCGAGAGGTTTCGCACCGGCATCGAAAAGTCCGGCACCTGAACGGAGGCGGCGTCGGCGATCGATCGCGCCAGCGCGGTGGCAGCACCGGGCCGATAGAAACCACCGTTGGAGACCGGCGGCTTGCCGTATTCGCGGATGACGGCATTGTCGGTAACGCTGAGCGCCGGAGCGAGGCCGCTGTGCAGCCGATCCTCGGGAATGTGGCCGACGCCGAAGGCGGCGAAGTCCCCGGCACCCGCCGCGGAAAAATCCTCGCCTCCGACCAGCACCTGTCCCGAAGCGAGCTGACGCATGCCGGTCAGCACCTGGCAAAGCTCCTTCTGCCCGTTGCCGGCGACGCCTGCGATGCCAAGGATTTCCCCGGCATGAACGTCGAGCGAGACATTGCCGAGCACGCGGTTGCCGAGCCCGTCGAAGGCCGTGACGTCGCGCAGGCTGAGCACCGGCTCCGAAGAGACCGGAGCTGCGCCGGGCGCGCGGCCGCGCAGGTCGCTGAGCACGATCTCGCGCCCCACCATCAGCTTGGCGAGCATCTTCTCGTCGCAGTCGGCAGTTCTTTCCGTGGTGACCTTGCGGCCGCCGCGCAGCACCGTGATGCGATCGGAAATCTCCAGAACCTCGTCGAGCTTGTGGCTGATGAAGACCACTGCATTACCGCGCGCCACGAACTCCTTCAGCGCCTTGAACAGCTCGCCGGCCTCTGCCGGCGTCAGCACCGCCGTCGGCTCATCGAGGATCAGCACGCGGGCATTGCGAGCGAGCACGCGCAGAATCTCCACCCGCTGCTGTTCTCCGGTGGAGAGATCGCCGACATGCGCCCCTGGCCGCACCTCCAGATTGAGCGCGCGACCAAGCTCTGCCGTGCGGCGTTCCAGCTCCTGGCTGGTGATCCGGCGCGGCGTCTTCTCCCAGCCGAGATGGATGTTCTCGGCGACGGTGAAGGCCTTCACCAGCTTGAAGTGCTGGTGGACCATGCCGATGCCCGCGGCGATGGCGTCCATCGGCGATGCGAAGGTCCTGGCGTAGCCGTCGATGATGATCTCGCCGGCATCTGGCTGATAGATGCCGGTGAGGATGTTCATCAGCGTCGACTTGCCGGCGCCGTTCTCGCCCAGCAAGGCATGGATCTCCCCCGGCATCACGTCGAGGTCGACGTCCTGGTTGGCGACGACGCCAGGGAAGTATTTGGCGATGCCCTTCAGGAGCACGATCGGAGGCGTGCCGGGCTCCAGCTCGGCACGCACATCTGCTTCGGGCATCGCGTTCATGGACATCCGGACTGTCGGGATCAGAGGCCGCTGACGCCTTCGATCGACCAATCCCAGTTGTAGAGTTCCTCTTCGGTCATGCGGTGGCCGGCTGCCACCTTGACGTTGCCCTTGGCGTCCTTGATCTCGCCTTCGAACGGGCTCCAGCCGCCGAGGATCTTGTCGCGCACGGCATCGGCCTGCTTGGCGACCTCCGGCGGGACCGTCTCGCCCCAGGCGTCGCGGTCGACGCCGGCGCCCATGGCGAGCAGCGTTTCGCTCGGCGTCCACTTGCCCTCAAGGCGCATCCGCACCTGATCGACATAGTATTTCTTGAAGTCGATGACGATCGAGGAGACGTAGGCCTTCGGTCCATAGCGGCGGATATCGGTGTTCCACATCACCGCCTTGGCGCCGCGCTGTTCTGCAACCTGCAGGTAGCCGGCCTCGTCCATGATGCCGAACAGCAGGTCGCAGCCATTGTCGAGCAGCGCGGTGCCGGCCTGGGTCGCGGCCTGCGGGTCGAACCAGGAGTTGATGACGATCGCCTGCATCGTGGCGTTCGGATTCACCGAGCGGGCGCCCATCAGGAATGCGTTGGTTCCCGAGTAGACGGACGGCACCGGGAAGGAAGCCACGTAGCCAAGCTTGCCGCTTTTGCTCATCAGGCCGGCGGCGACCCCGGTCACATAGGTCGGATACCAGTGCTGGAGGTAGTAGGTGCCGAGATTGGAAAGCGGATTGCGGCCGTCGCACTCGTAGAAGGCCACATCCGGCGAGCGGTTCGCCACGTCATAGAGGAAATCGCCGTAGTTGGAGGTCGCGAACACCATGTTGGCGCCCTCGGACACGAACTGGCGGAAGGTGCGGGTCGCGTCGGCTGAATAGGGAATGCTCTCGACGAAGAGCGTCTTCAGCTTCGGGAACGCCTCCTGGACCGCCTTCATGCCCTGGTCGTGGCTCCAGGTCCAACCCTCGTCGGTGACGGGGCCGGTGTGGCCGAAGGCGATGACGGCGTTCTCCTCGGCCACCGCCGGCAGCGGCTCCTGGGCGCGGGCCGGGGTGATCAGGCCGGTCTTGGGAAGGATCAGCGAAGCGCCCGCGGCGGCGCCGATGTTGAGGAAGCCGCGACGTGTCAGATGCGATAGCTTGAGCATGTTGGTTCCTTTACGTCTTGTCGTGTCAGGCTTGGGAGGTGAGTTCGCTTGCAATGAGCCCGTCGATTTCGGCTGACCATTCGGACATCCACGTCCGCTTGGTCTCTGGATCGAGCCAGGAGGCCGCGAGGCCGGCGAGCGCGACCTCCTTCAGCCGAGCCGGCGACAGGCCGAAATTCTTGGCGATCAGCGCATATTCGCGATCGAGCGTCGTGCCGAACATCGGCGGATCGTCGGTGTGGATCGTAACGTTGAGTCCCGCGTCCATCATCCGCCGGATGGCGTGGTCGGGCGATGCAAGGTCGCGCCAGACTGTGGTGACGAGCGTGGTGCTGGGGCAGCAGGTGAACACGACGTCGAGTTCGCGACAGCGCTCCATCAGGGCCGGATCGTCGACGACGTGGTATCCGTGGTCGACCCGCCGCAGGCCGAGTAGATCGACCGTATCGCGGACATAATCCGCCGGGCCATCCTCGCCCGCATGGTTGGTGACGTTGAGCCCCGCCGCCTTGGCGCGCTCGACAATGCCCAAGAACATGCCGGGCGGATTGGGCCGCTCGTCATAGTCGAAGCCGATGCCGATGATCTCCGCCGGACGTTCGGCGAGCACCATGTCGAGGAAGCGCTCGCCGCCCTCCGCGCCGAGCGGCTTGGCATGGGCCGGAATGAGCTTGGCGACGAGGCCGTACCGCTCCCTGGCGCGGCGGAAGCCGTCGAGAATGCCTTCGAGCATGGTCGAATAGGTCACGCCGTGTGCCAGATGCGCATGCGGGCTGAAGAACAGCTCGACATAGCGCGCACCGCCCAGCGCGCAGCGCTCCAGCGCTTCGAAGGTGATGCGCGAGAAGTCGTCGGCGCTTCGGACCGACGCGCAGACGAGATCATAGACCTTCAGGAAATCGAGCAGGTTCCCGTAGCTGTAGAGGTCTTCGGTGGGCTTGCCGTCGGGCAGCGCCACGCCATTCTGCGCCGCGAGTTCGGCGAAGGTCGAGGCAGACACGGCACCTTCCAGATGCAGGTGCAGTTCGGCCTTTGGTATGCGGCGAAAGAAACCCTCTAGCGACATAGCACCCTTTTGTCCCGAGCGGGAGTTGTTCGATATTCTGAACGTTTATCCCGCCACCTGTCCTTCCATACGCAACACATGTCAGGGAAAACAGGCTTGCACAAGTCGAAATTTGATGCCTAATTAGACAAGAAATCAAGTTGCACAATAATTATGCAAAAAGTCACAAACCGGGCACGACATGATTGAGCGAAGGACGCAGCGATGGCTGTGACGGAGACGGTGCGGATCTCCTTCACTGGTAGGTTTGTGCCGCCGAGCTTTCTGGACTTCGTCGACCGGCGCGCGGCGCGCCTCGATCTGGACGTCTCGATCACCAGCGCGGATCCCGCCCGAGTGGCCGTCGAGGTTTCGGGGCAGCCGGATCTCATCGACGCGTTCGAGATGGCGTGCAGTCTCGGTCCGCTGGACTGCATCGTCCTCGATTGCAACCGCGCAATTGTTCACACAGGCAGAATGGAGAATGGGCACCGATGACCTTTGAAGGCTGGCACCCAGTAGCGCTTTCCTCGTCCATCGAGCCGGGAAGCTCGGCGGGCACCCATATCTCCGGAAAGGAATACGTGGTGTGGCGCGACAACAGCGGCGTCGCGCATGTCTGGGAGGACCGCTGCCCGCATCGCGGCATGAAGCTGTCCTTTGGCTTCGTGCGCGGCGACCACATCGCCTGCCTCTATCACGGCTGGCAGTACGACACCGGCGGTCGCTGCCGCTACATCCCCGCCCATCCTGCCCTCGAAGTGCCGGCGACGATCACCGTGCCGGTCTTCTCCACATTCGAGGCCCTCGGCATGATCTGGACGAGCGCAGAGCCGGAGGCCACGCGCGCTCCGCCGCCGGCCGTTGCCGGAGAAACCGTGCCGGTACGCAGCCTCTACGTCGACAGTGATGCGGATCAGCTTCTCGAGGCGGTGCGCGCAAACCTCCCCTCGCCTTTTACGGGCGAAGGCAACTCGACCATATCGCCCGCCGGCGGGAGCCTGTGGCGTATCTCGGCCGGCGACGACAGACTGCTCGTCGGGCTCCAGCGCGTCGCCGACGGCCGCGCCGCGCTGCACATCGTGATCGAAGGGCCGGCGTCGGTCTATGCCGGCGCGGGACAGGCGCATTTCCTCGGCTGGACGACCGATGTCCGCTACGCGCTGGAACACAGACCGGCGCTGATTCCCGCCGCCCGCGCGGAGGCCGTCTGATGTCCGGTCTCACGCTCTACAACTACGACCTCGACGAGAATTGTTACAAGGTCCGGGTAGCACTCTCCATGTTCGGGCTCGACTACAAGACGGTCGTCGTCAACGCCTTCCCCGGAAAGGAACATCTGACGCCGCGCTTCCTGGCCATGAACCCGGCCGGAAGCCTGCCCATCCTCGAAGACGGCGATCTCACCTTGTTCGGCTCGGAAGCCATCCTCGCGCACCTAGCCGCTTCACGGGACGAGGCGCGGACATGGCTGCCCGCCGGGGGTGCGGATTTCGCCCGCGTCATGCAGTGGCTCACCTTCTCCGCTGGCGAACTCTCCGTCGCTGTCGCAGCGAGAGCGCATGCTTTGCTCGACGCACCGGGCGACGAGGCCGCCCTTCGCGCCGGAGCGCGCAAGGCCTTGCGCGTCATGGATGATCACATGACGGCACGCGGCTTCGCGGGCGCGGACTGGTTCGCGACGGGTGGTCCCACTCTTGCCGACATCGCGCTCTTTCCGGCCTTCGCGCTGAGCCGTGATTTCGGCGTCGACCACGACGAATATCCCGCGCTGCGGCGTTGGGCGCGCCGCTTCCGCACCCTGCCGGGCTTCCTGACGATGCCGGGAATTCCAGACTATCATTGACCAGCGATTCGTATGCCGCGCGACGTTCTATGCCGGCCATGGAGTTCAGAATGGGTACACTGACGCGCTTTTCCGTACAGCCTCTCTCGGCCATGACACGCCGGCTCGCGGCAGTCGCCATGGGTTCGGCCGAGCCTGATCTGGTGATCGGCGGGGCGCGCGTGCTCTCGACCTATTCCGAACGCATCCTGCCCGACCGCGAGGTCTGGATCGCCGGCGGCCGCATCGCGGCCGTCAAGCCGGCGGGCAGCCACAAGGGCTCGGCGAAGCGCTACGATGCCAAGGGCGGTATCATCGCTCCCGGCCTTGTGGACCCGCACATCCATATCGAATCGAGCATGGTCACCGCCTGCGCCTATGCGGAAGCGGCACTCCTGAACGGCACCACGACGATCTTCTGCGACAGCCACGAGATCGGCAACGTCATGGACGTCGCCGGGGTCGAGGCGATGCTGGAAGACGCGCGCGAAGCGCCGCTGTCGATCTTCCTCACCGTGCCGAGCACGGTTCCCGCAACCTCGCCGCAACTCGAGACGGCCGGCGGCGACCTGACCCCGGACAAGATCGGCGCGCTGTTCGACAAATGGCCAGAGGCGGTGGCACTGGGCGAGAAGATGGACTTCGTGCAGGTCGCCATGGGCGACGAGCGCAGCCACGCGATCCTCGCCGCGGCGCTGCAACGCGGGCGGCCCGTCTCCGGCCATGTCTACGGCCGCGAATTCGTCTCCGCCTATGCCGCGTCCGGCGTGACGGACACTCACGAGGCCATAGACCGCGAGATTGCTGACGACATGCTGGAAGCCGGCATCTGGCTCTTCCTGCGCGGCGGCCCGCCGACGACGCCGTGGCACAGCCTGCCGCAGGCGATCAGGACGATCACCGAACTCGGCGCCTCGCACAAGCGCATCGCCGTCTGCACCGACGACCGCGATGCCGACGACCTGCTCCTGTTCGGTCTCGACTGGGTGGTGCGCGAGGCGATCAAGGCCGGCATGAGCCCTGAAAAGGCCTGGAGCATGGGCTCGCTGCACGGCGCGACCCGGTTTGGGGCGGAAGGCGAGATCGGCGGTCTGGGCGGCGGCCGCCGCGCCGACCTCGTGCTGCTCGACGACGCCATGAAGCCGGTCAACACTTGGTACGGCGGCGAACTGGTGGTCGAGGGCGGGAAGATCACGCCGCTGCTCGATCGCGAACTGTCGACCCGCTATCGCTATCCCGAAGCGGCCTATCACACGGTCAAGCTGCCCAAGGAATTGAAGCTGACGCCTGAGCTGCCGACGGAACCCGTGACCGTCAACGCAATAAGGACCGAACTGCCGGGCATCACCCTAGGCCACGAGAAGATCCGGCTCGAACCCGCCAACGACTGGCAGAGCCATTTCGACCGCCACGGTCTCTGCTTCGTGACGGTGGTGGAGCGGCACGGCAAGTCGGACGGCAACGTCGCGCACGGGCTGCTCAGCAACTTTGCGCTCAAACGCGGCGCAGTCGCTTCATCGGTCGGCCACGACAGCCACAACATCATCATCGCCGGCGTCAACGAGGCCGACATGCAGGTCGCACTGCGCGCGATCCAGGACACGCAGGGCGGGGTCTGCGTGGTCGTCGACGGCAAGGTAACCGCCATGGTCGAATTGCCGATCGCCGGACTTCTCTCCGACAAGCGCGTGACCGAAGTGGCCGAGGAGATGAAGCTGCTGAAGAAGGAATGGGAGGCCGCCGGCTGCTCGATCCCGTATATGGGCTTCAACCTGATTCCGCTGTCGGTGATCCCGGAAATCCGCATCACCGACAAGGGACTGGTCCTGGTGCCACAGATGGAGATCGCGCCGTTGTTCGAGGACGCATAGGACATGGCCGTCTTGGGAAGCCGGCGCCTACCTTTCGGGATTATGCTCTAGTGGACCTCTTTCGCTCGGGCCTCGTCTCGCCGCGCATCCACTACTTCCAGCTCGTGGCGCGATTGGGCTCGGTGCGCCAGACGGCACAGGTGCTGAACGTTGCGCCGTCCTCGATCAGCCGGGTCATCAAGGGTCTTGAGGACGAGATCGGAACGCCACTCTTCGAGCGCGTGCGCCAGCGCCTCAAGCTCACCAGCGCTGGCGAGCTGTTGCTCTACCATGCGCGGCAGAGCAACACCGAGCTGACGCGCGCCTGGTCGGAGATCAACGACCTGCGAGGGCTGAACCGCGGCGCGGTGTCGGTGACCGTGGTGGAGAGTGCCGCGCGCGGCCTGATGACCGAGGCGCTGAAGACGTTCTGGGCGCGTCATCCGCTGATCACGGTGGACATCCGCGTAGCCGGCTCGCAGCAGGCGTGCGACGCGGTGGCGGAAGGCGAATGCGACATCGCATTGGCGTTCGACGTGCGTGTGCCGCGCAACGTGCGGCGGATCGCCGCCGCGGCCCTGCCGCTCGGCGTGATCGCCTCTCCCGAAAGCCGCTTCGCCGGCCGCAAGAACCTGAAACTGTTCGACCTTTCCGGCGAGCAGGTCATTCTGTCGGATGCAAGCCTGGCGCTCGGCCTTTCGGTGGACGATGCGATCAACCGCTCGATCATCGACCTGACGCGCCGTTCGCGCACCAATTCGATCGCCCTGATGGTCGAGCTCGCGCGCATGAACCTCGGCGTCGCGCTGCAGACGCGCATCGGGGTCGAGAACGAGCTCGCCGAAGGCAGCCTGATCTTCCTGCCGATCAACGACGCCAAGCTGCCGCCGCGCCGACTTATGCTGCTGACGCGCACCGAGCGCGAGATGTCCGAGGCGGCATCCGCGTTCGCCACCCTGCTCGCCCGAGCCATCGAGGATCTCGGCGACTAGTTGTTGCATTTAGCGCACCGTCATGGCGCAAAATGATGCACTATCCGGAACAACTTCGGTTTGCGAAATTGCTGTCTCACGGAGACGTCACATGAAGCAGAGCGCCGTCGAAGCGGTCATCAGGGGCTTGAAGAAAGCGGGGGTCAGCATCGTCTGCTACCTGCCGGATTCGCTGTTCAAGGAACTCTACCCGGCGCTCGACGCCGACCCCGACATCCGCACCATCCGAGTCACCAACGAGGGCGAAGGCGCGGCGATCTGCGGCGGCGTCTTCCTGTCCGGCAAGCGCGCGGCGCTGGTGATGGAGAACTCCGGCCTGCGCGCATCGGTCGAACCGCTGGCACGCATGGGGCTGGGCGCCGGCATCCCGGTGGTCATGCTGATGAGCTATCGCGGCGAACTCGGCGAGAACAACTGGTGGGCGATCCCGCACGGCATCACGATGGAGCCGGTGCTGAACGCGCTGCGCATCCCCTATCGGGTCGTGCGTGAGGAAGACCAGATCGAGCAGTCGATCGTCGACGCCTACAATTGGTCCTACAACGCCTACTACCACTCGGCCATCGCGCTCGGCGGGAGCGTCGTTCGATGAAACGCTACGACTGCATGAAACTCCTCGCCGCGCGTCTCAAGGACGAGTTGGTGATCCTGTCGCTCGGCGCGTCGGTGGACGAATGGTACAATGCCGCCCCGCATATGCGAGAGGCCAGCCTGTTCCAGCAGCAGCTCGGCTGCGTGACGCCGCAGGCCTTCGGCCTCGCCGCCGGCCTGCCGCACCGCCGCATCGTCTCGCTGGATACCGATGGCGGCATGATGTTCAACCTCGGCATCCTCGCCACGCTCGGCAACGAGCAGCCTAAGAACCTCTTCGTCGTCGTCTGGGACAACGAATGCTACCAGTCGATCGGTGGCCCGCCAACGCACACCGCCTTCGGACGCGTCGACATCGCCGCGATTGCGCGCGGCGCGGGCGTCGAGAACGCCTACACCGCGCGCACGCTGGAGGAATTCGAAGCCCATTGCGAGGCTGGCCTCAAGGCAGACGTTCCCTATGTCGTCGTCGCCAAGGTGGCGGGCACCGTCCAGCCCGACATCAAGCGCAAGCACTCGGACGGCCGCGAGGACAAATACATCTTCGTGCGCCATGTCGAGGCGACGGAAGGGATCGTCATCATGGGGCCGAGCGAGCACAATTGACGGTTTGATGTCCTCCGAAGCCCCCACCCTCCCCGTCCGCGCCCTGAAAGGCGGCTACGACTATGTCGTGATCGGCTCGGGCTCGGGCGGTTGCGCGGTGACGCGGCGGCTGGTCGACGCCGGCGCGGACGTGCTGCTGATCGAGGCAGGCCCGCCGGGGATCGGCGTCAATGAGATCGACGACCCGGCAAAATGGGTTCCACTCGGACGCAGCGCTTATGACTGGGGCTACGACTATGCGCCGACGCCCCGCGTCAATGGCCGCACCATCGGCATCCCGCGCGGCAAGGTGCTGGGCGGCTCTACCTCTACCAATGCGATGATGTGGTATCGTGGCCATCCGCTCGATTACGACGCATGGGAAAAGGCCGGCGCCAAGGGGTGGAGCTTCGCCGACTGCCTGCCCTATTTCCGCCGCTGCGAAGATTGGGAAGGAGGAGCGAGCGAATGGCGCGGCGCGGGCGGCCCGCTGCGCATCGAACGTGCGCCCGACACCCATCCGGTCGCCCAGGCGCTGATCGACGGCGCCGCCTCGCTCGGCATCCCGGTGATCGACGATCCCAACGGCCCCGACAACGAAGGTGCTGCGCGCGCCAACTTCAACATATCTGGCGGCAGGCGCTGGAGTTCTGCGCGCGGCTATCTTCAGCCCATCTTCGACCGGCCGAACCTGACCATCCTGACCGGCTCTCTCGCCGTCGGACTGGTGCTCGACAACGGTCGCAGCGTCGCGGTGCGTCATCTCGTCGACGGAGCCGTCCGCGAGACCCGCGCGCACCAGAAGATCATCCTCGCGCTCGGCGCGATCGACACGCCGCGGCTGCTGATGCTGTCCGGTATCGGCGATCCCACAGAGTTGGCGCGGCTGGATATAGCCGTCGCGCATGCGCTGCCGGGCGTCGGCCGGAACCTGCAGGACCATCCGCTGGCGCAGGCCTGCGTCCTTCGGGCGAAACACCCGCTCGGACCCGTGACCGGCAATGGCGGCGGCTCGATGGTGAACTGGAAGTCTCGTGCCGGCCTGCCGCAGGCCGACATCCATGCGTTTCCCGTGCAGGGCAACAGCGCGGAATCGGCCATACGCGCACGCTACGACACGTCGGGCGATGTATTCTCCTTCGGCGCCGGCCTCATGCGCTCGAAAAGTGTCGGCTATCTCAGGCTTCTGGAGGCCAAGCCCGGCGGCTCGCTGGAGATCCAGCCCAACTTCCTTGCCGAGCCCGACGACGTCGACGCGATGATCACCGCGGTCGAGATGACAATCGAGATGGCCGCGGCGGATGCCAATGCCGATCTCTTCGGCGGCTTCGCTGCGCCCGACCGCCGGCTGACCCGCAGTGAGACCGTGGCTTTCCTGCGCGACGCCTGCTCGACCTTCTTCCACCTCAGCGGCACCTGCCGCATGGGCGAGGACGACGAAGCCGTGGTCGACAGCCGGCTGAAGGTGCATGGCCTGGAAGGACTGATGGTCGCGGACGCCTCGGTTATGCCCATCATCCCCTCATGTAACACCCACGCGCCCACGACCATGATCGGCGAGCGCGCGGCGGATTTCGCGATGGGGTTGGTATGACAATTGCCTTTCCAATACGCATGTGCAAGCAGGAGAATGGCCGATGACGAATGGCGCACTTATCCTCGCCGCCGACGCTCTCCTGACCATGGATACGGCAAACACGACGCTGGCGGACGGGGCGGTCTTGATAGACGGCGGACGCATCGCCGCGGTCGGCACGCTGGCAGAACTGAGCGCGGCGAATCCTGGGACACCGGTCAAGAAGATCGCCAATGCCGTATTGATGCCGGGGCTGGTCAACGCGCACGCCCATTCGGGCTTCCTGCGCGGCACGGCCGAGCATCTGCCGGTCTGGGACTGGCTGACGCTGCACATCAACCCGATGCACCGCATGCTGGAGCCGCATGAGGCGGAGGCGGCCTCGTGGCTTTGCTATGCCGAGTCCGTTCTGGGCGGCACGACGACGGTCGTCGACATGTGGCGTTTCATGGACGGTAGCGCCAAGGCAGCAGAGGCGGTCGGCAACCGGCTGGTCGCCGTTCCCTATGTCGGGGAGCATCCGGACTACGATTACTTCGACACACTCGACATGAACGAGGCGCTGATCGAAACCTGGCATCGCAAGGCGGACGGCAGGGTTAATGTCTGGGTTGGGCTGGAGCATCTGTTCTACGCCGACGAGGCCGGCCAGCGGCGCGCCATCGAGCTGGCGAAGAAGTACGGCACCGGCTTCCACACCCATTGCAGCGAGGCCGAAATCGAGCTGGCCGAGTTCCAGAAACGCTATGGCAAGCGCCCGATGTTCGCGCTGGAGGAACTGGGCTTCTTCGAGAGCCCGCGCACCATGATCGCCCACGGCGTCTGGCTTGATTCCGCCGAGATCGAGCTGATCGCGAAATATCCCGTCTCGGTCGCGCACAATCCCGTCTCGAACATGAAGCTCGCCAGCGGCATCGCGCGCGTCGGCGAAATGCTCGCGGCGGGCGTGCCCGTCGGCATCGGCACCGACGGCGAGAAGGAGAACAACAATTTCGACATGTTCGAGGAGATGAAGGTCGCCTCGCTTGTCGGCAAACTGAAGGATCTCGACGCCGCCGCGATGGACAGCTGGGACGTGCTGAGGATGGCGACGATCACCGGCGCGAAGGCGATCGGACTGGACCATGAGATCGGATCGATCGAGGCAGGCAAGCGCGCGGACATCATCGCCGTGCGCACCGACACACCGCGCATGACGCCGTTCTTCGCCGACGGGCCGTATTTCAACCTGCACCACAACCTCGTCCACGCGGTGCGCGGGGGCGACGTGATGCTGACCATGGTGGAGGGGAACATCCTGGTCGAGGACGGCCAGTTAAAAACCGCCGACCTGAAGGACATCATCGCCGAAATCCATCGTGTCGCGCCCGGCCTTTTCGCCCGCAGAGCCGCGTGGCTGGCGCAGAATGCGGAAGGCACTATGCAGTGGACGAAGACATCGTGACACGGAGACCCCGATCATGAAAACGACGGACAGGGCTGCGCTGGATGATTGGTACGCGGTCGAGACCTCCACCGATCTGACCACCATGCCGCTGACGACGCGGCTGCTCGGCCAGGACATCGAGCTTCGGCGCGACGGGGAAGGCAGGCCGGTCGTGCGAGAGATCCTGGATGACGGCGCGCGCGGGCCGGCGCTGCCCGCGCAGGAGCGCTATGGCTGCATCTGGACGACGCTCGGCCATCCCAACCGGGACATATTCGACATTGCCGAGGCGCTAGAGACCGACCGCCGCTTCGTACCTTGCGGTTGGGTGAAGATGCGCGCATCGGGCCTGCGCGTGGTCGAGAATTTCCTCGACATGGCGCATTTCCCCTTCGTCCACACCGACATTCTCGGCTCCGAGCCGCACACCGAAGTGCCGCAGTACCTGAGCGAGATCCGCCGCGACGTGGACGAGGTGTGGGCGACCAACTGCACCTTCTTCCAGCCGCGCATCGCCGCCACCGAGTCGAGCGGCGACTTCGTCCACCTGACCTACCGGGTTCCGAGCCCCTTCGTGGTCATGCTCTACCGGGTTTGCCCGACTGCGCCCGATAGGCTCGACGCTATCGCGCTCTTCATCCAGCCGATGGAGGAAGGCCTCTGCCGGGCGCAGCCGGTGATGTATCTGGTCGACAAGACTTCCACGCACACGGCGCTGCTGAATTTCGAGCAGGTGATCTTCCTGCAGGACCGCATCATCGTGGAAAACCAGCGCCCGCTGCTTTTGCCGCTCGAGCCGCGTGCGGAAATCCCCACGCGGGCCGATTCCTCCTCGATCGCCTACAGGCGCTGGCTGAAGGAAAAGGGCATCCGCTTTGGCACGACGATGGGAGCGGCATGACCACTGCGCCGCACAGGATGCGCGTATTGCGGCCCGCGACGATCGCGGAAGCGCTGGAGCTGGCGACCGAGCCCGGCGCGCGCCTCGTCGCCAGCGGCACCGCACTGCAGCTCGACTGGGCAAAGGGCGCCGCGCAGCCGCGCATGCTGGTCGCGCTCGACCGGATCGCCGGCCTTGGCGACGTCTCGATGGCGGTGGGCAAAGTCCGCATCGGCGCGCTGACCACGCTCGGCGCGTTGGAGCGGGATGCCGCCATCTTATCGGCGCTGCCGCTGCTTCACGCCGCCATCCGCTCGACGGCCGGCCCGAGCGTACGCACTCTCGCGACCATCGGCGGCAATGTCGCCGGCCGCGCCGGCTGCCTCCTGCCTGCGCTCCTGGCTCTCGACGCAGAGGTTATCGTATCGGATGGCTCCGGTGAAATGACGCTTCCTCTCACGGACTGGCTGTCGGGGCAGGCGCACGAGCCCCAAATCGTCACGGCAATCGTGGTTCCCTTGCCCGCAAGCGGAAGCCTGTGGACGCACCGCAAGATCGGCCTGCGCGCCGCCTTCACTCCGGGGGTGATCAGTGTTGCAGCAAGCCTCTGCTGCACGGGCGGTAGGATCGCATCCGCGCGCCTCGCGGTCGGCAGCGGCTTGGTCGAGCCGGCGCGACTTCATCAAGCGGAGGCGAGACTGACGGGTTCGGAGCTCGCCGGTGTCGATTGGAGCGGGCTCCACGACGCCATCGTACAGGAAACCGTCGCACCGGACGACGCGTTCCGCTCGGCGCGTTACCGCAGGCGCGTGGCCGCAAACGCACTCGTCCATGGCCTGGGTGGCGCTCTCCCCCACAGCGGGCGGGTGAAAACGGCGGCAGTCGCAACGCAGCCCGAACCGCTCGCCGGCGAAATCCGTCTTACGCGCGAGTCGGCAGGTGCGCGCTGGCACGTTCGGCCGGACGGGCCGCCGAAGATCGCCGGGCGTCTCGAATACCTGACCGACCCGCGCGAGCCGGGCATGCTGGTGGCGCGCATCCTGCGAGCCGGCGTTCCCCACGCGCGCATCCTGTCGATCGACATCTCCAGGGCTGAGGCGCTGCCAGGCGTCGCCGCGGTTGTCACACATAGCGATATCGCGGGATCGAACGCGTTCGGGATCGTAGTGCAGGACCAGCCGGCGTTCTGCTTCGATAAGGTGCGCTACGCAGGCGACGCGGTCGCCGCCGTCGCGGCCAAGGACGCGGAGACGGCCGCGCGGGCACTCGACCTCATCGACGTCTGCTACGAGCTCTTGCCAACCGTCTGCGATCCGCAGTCCGCGCTGCTTGCCGGTGCGGAGCCGATCCATTCGACCGGCAATCTGCAAAGACGGCTGGAGTTCAGGCGCGGGGACACCGCCGAGGCTTTTCGGCGCGCTGCCCACGTCGTGGAGGCGACCTATGTGACGCCGCGCCAGATGCATGGCTTCATGGAAACCGAAGGCGGCTTTGCGAGGGTGGAAGAGGACGGAACGCTGACGGTCTGCGCCGGCGGCCAGCACGGCAGCCGCGACCGCCTGCAGTTGTCCCGCATTCTCGGAATGCCGGAGGAGAGGATCAGGGTCGTGACCAGCCCGACGGGCGGCGCCTTCGGTGGCAAGGACGAGCTGACCGTGCAACCCGCGCTCGCCCTTCTGGCGCTGAAGACCGGCCGGCCGGTGCGCATCCAGCTCGACCGCGCCGAGTCGGTTCTGGCTGGCACCAAGCGCAACCCGATGCGCATTCGCATGCGCACTGCCTGTGACCGGGACGGCCTGCTGGTCGCGCAGGAAGTGGACCTCCTGGCCGACGCGGGCGCTTATGCATCGCTCGGTCCCGGCGTGATGGAGACGGCGCTGGAACACGCCTGCGGCCCCTATCTGGTGCCGAACGTGCAGACCGAGGGGCGTCTCGCCTACACCAACAATGGCGTCTGCGGCGCGTTTCGCGGCTTCGGCGCAAACCAGATGAGCTACGCGATCGAGTGCCAGATGGACCGGCTCGCGGGCATGTGTGGCCTCGACCGTTTCGAGATCCGCAGGCGCAATATGCGCCGGCCCGGCTCACGCGGTTATCTTGGCCAGCACGTCGCGCCCTCCGAACGATTGCTCGAAATGTTGCAGACAGCCGAAGCGGACCCGATATGGCGGCAGCAGCGCGGGCTGTCGGACGATGGCACCGAGCTGATCGGCACCGGGATGGCGATGAACTACCAGGGCAACGGGCTGGGCACGCTGCCGCCCGATCCCGGCGGCGGCGCATTGAGGCTGGCGCCCGATGGCGCTATCGAAGCGCTCTACGGGCTGGACGAGATGGGCCAGGGACTGCTCACCTCGGTCAGGAGCGCGGTCGCCACGGCGCTCGGCTGCGGGCGCGAGGACGTCCGTCCCGTCACCGGTGACACCGGCCGCGCCCCGGACTCCGGTTCGACGACCGCGAGCCGCGGCACCTATGTCGCATGGAGGGTGGCCGAGAGCACCGCGCCCGCCTTTGGCGCTGCTATCTGCAAGGCCGCCGGCAGGCTGCTCGGCCGCGAAGCCGAGGCGCTTGCGATCGTGCCGGGCGGCGTGGCCGAGCGAGGTTCGAACAGCGGCGAGATTCTCCTCACCTTCGCCGAGATCGCGCGGTCGATGCCCGAAGGTTCTCTGCCCTCCGTCGAGACCACCTTCGAATTCCCCAAGTCGGATTACATTGACGGCAATGCCCGGCTGATCTTCGCCTTCGGCGCGACGCTGGCGCGCGTGGCGGTGAGCCGCATCACCGGGCAGGTGCGCGTGCTCGACCTGCACCAGCATACGGCCGCCGGGCCGATGCTCGACCTCGCCGCCTATCTCGGCCAGATCGAGGGCGGCGGCGTGCAGGGCCTCGGCTTCACGCTGAGCGAGGACGCGCTGATGCAGGACGGTCGCCTCCTCACCACCAATCTCGACACGTACATGCTTCCCGGCATAGCCGATGCGCCCCAAACGCTCGCCAGCTTCGCGCTCGAGGACCTCGATGAGGGCGACCCATTCGGCCCGCGCGGCGCCGGCGAACTCGGCATCGGCGCGGTGACGCCGGCGATCGCCAATGCCGTGGCCGACGCGACCGGTTTCTGGCCCGAGACGACCCCGTTCAATCCGGAGCGGCTGCTGGACGTCGTCGGAGCTGCGGCATGACCGTTGCTTTCCGGCTCAACGGCGAAGCAAGGCAGGTCTCGGCGCCCGCGGAAAGGCGGCTGATCGACCTGCTGCGCGACGATCTCGGCCTGACCGCGGCCAAGAAGGCCTGCGGCATCGGCCGCTGCGGCAGCTGCATGGTGTTGCTCGACGGCCAGCCGGCCAATTCCTGCCTGCTCATGCTCTGGCAGCTCGACGGCCGCGACATCGTCACGCCCGAGGGCCTCGACGCGTTGCCCGAGGCCCGCGCGGTCCGTGCCGAGCTTGCGGCGGAGAACGCCTTCCAGTGCGGCTATTGCGCCCCGGGCTTCTCGATGACCCTCACCGCGCTGCTGCGTGCGGACCCGCAGGCCGGCGAGGCCGAGATCCGCGCAGCGCTCGAAGGCAACATCTGCCGCTGCACCGGCTATCATTCCATCATTCGCGGCGCTCTCGCGGCCGCCGAGGCACTGCGCAGGATGCGCAACCCTACCGGAGACAGGCCATGACGATCCTCGTCCGCACGCCCAAGCCCGGCGCGGAAGCGCACGCCTTCCTGTCGAGGCCGCGAAAGCAGCATCTGATCGCCGGCGAGTGGCGCGACGCCTCCGACACAGGCCTGCTGGACACGTTTGATCCCGCAACCGGCGACCTGCTGGCGCAGCTCGCAAGCGGCACCGCTTCGGACGTCGACGATGCCGTGGCCGCAGCAAGGAAGGCTTTCGAGAGCGATGCCTGGCGCGGCATGACGCCGTCGGCGCGCGGCAAGCTCTTGTGGCGCGTGGCCGAGCTGATCGACCGTCATGCCGACGAACTGTCCGAACTGGAGGTGCTGGATCAGGGCAAGTCGCTGAAAACCGCCCGCTTCGGCGAAATCCCGGCCTCCGCCGAGCAGTTCCGCTATTTCGCCGGTTTCGCCACCAAAATTCTCGGCACGACGATCCCCACCTCGATCGCGCACCAGCCCGCCGGGCGCAAGGTCTTCGCCTACACCACGCGCGAGCCGATCGGCGTCGTCGCGGCGATCACACCGTGGAACTCGCCGCTGCTGATGGCCGCCATGAAGCTCGCCCCGGCGCTTGCCGCCGGCTGCACGGTGGTCCTGAAGCCCGCGGAGGAGACTTCGCTGACCGCGCTGCGGCTCGGTGAACTGCTGATCGAGGCGGGGCTGCCGGCGGGCGTCGTCAACATCCTCACCGGGCTCGGCGAGACGGTGGGAGCCGCGCTTGCCGCACACGGCGACGTCGACAAGGTCGCATTCACCGGCTCGACCGAGGTCGGCAAGCTCATCGTCACCGCGGCCACCGGAAACCTGAAGAAGCTGACGCTGGAGCTCGGCGGCAAGTCTCCGGCTATCGTCCTGCCGGACGCCGAGATGGACCTTGCCGTACCCGGCGTCGCGCGCGGCATCTTCGCCAATGCAGGCCAGGTCTGCGTTGCTGGCTCCCGTGTCTACGCGCACCGCTCGATCTGCGACGAGCTCATCGAAGGACTGGCCGCCGAAGCTGCGAAGCTGCGGCTCGGCCATGGCCTCGACGCCGAGACGGACCTCGGCCCGCTGATCAGCGACCGGCAGGCGGAGCGGGTCGCGGCCTATGTCGCGGAAGGACAGGAAGCGGGCGCCGAAGTCGTCGCGGGCGGCGTTCGCGAGCATGCCTTCTACGCGCCGACGGTGGTGACGGGCGTAAGTCCGAATATGCGCATGATGCGCGAGGAGATCTTCGGGCCCGTGGTCGCCGTCACGCCCTTCGACGATGTTGGCGAGGCGCTGGCCTATGCCAACGATTCTCCCTACGGCCTGGCGTCCAGCGTCTGGACCCGCGACCTATCCGCCGCGCACCGCACCGCCGCCCGCATCCGCGCCGGCACGGTGTGGATCAACTGCCATTCCTACTTCTCGCCAGAGTTGCCCAAGGGCGGGCACAAGCAATCCGGCTGGGGCTACGAAAACGGCGCGCCAGGCCTGGAGAACTATCTCGAGACCAAGACGATCTGCGCATTGATCTGAGGGCAGTGAGGTTGCAAGTCGATCAGGCCCGCATCGCGCTGATCAGACCGGCCGACGTTTGGGATCGCCGGTCGATCGACCGGGCCGCCGTCACGCGATCCTGAAGATCGTCGAGAACCCCGATATATCGAAAACCTCCCGGACGCTCGGCTGGAGACCGGACAGCGACAGGTCGCGTCCGACCGCCTTGACCTGCTTGGCCGCTATCAGCAGCGAGCGCAACCCGGAACTCGCGACATAGTCCACGCCGGACATGTCGATGACGATGGCGGTCGCCGAGTCCCGGATCGTCTCGGAAATGTAGGTCTCGAAGCTCTTGGCATGGACCGTGTCGAGCCGGCCGACCACCTGCATGAGGATATGGTCCGGAAACTCTTCCTTGCTGATGTTCATGACGATGTCCTTCACCTATGCCGGCGGAGACTGGTCTTCGCGGTCGAGACGGCGGCCGAGCGACAGGCGGTTGAGGCCATCGATCCGGCGATACGAAAACTCGTCCAGCATGCGCCGCATGAGACGGATGCCGTGCCCGCCAATGACCGCGCTCTCGATGGACAAAGGCAATGGTTTTTCTTCGAGCGACGTCGGATCGAACGGCGTTCCGTTGTCTGTGACATGCAGCAGGATCATGTCCGGCTGCCTGGCGCAGTCTACTGAAAGGACCTGCGCCGAGGACGTCTCCTCGGTAAAACCGTGCATGATCACGTTCGTCAGCGCCTCTTCCAGGCTGAGCTGGAGGGCGAAACGGGTGCGCTCCGGCCAGCCGTCGCGCTCGGAAAGTGCTTCCAGCCAGGCGATCGCCCGCCCGACTTCGTCGAGCTGGACGGCCAGGCTGAGCGTCTCCGTCTCTCCCTCGAAGCCGCTGTCACGGCATGCCATTCTGTTGCACTCCGCAGTGTCTTATGGTCCGCCAGCACCAGGTCCGTTCCGTGACCGGGTGTACTTCGCTGCCCGGTGACACAACGATATGAAAAGCCCGCCGATGGAGTCGACGCCAGCAATCCCATCGGCACCTAGCTTGCACGACAGGCAAACGATTATCACGCTTCATGGTGAACGAACCATCAAGCACGGCGGCCACTCCCTCGTCCGCCGCCACGGAGACCGGTCGCACGACGGTTGATGAGCTGATCGAGGCGCTGGCGGAGATCGAACTGCTCTCCGCCGAACACGACGACCTGAAACTGCGGTACAAAACCACGGTCGAGCAGGGGCGAAGCGGTGGAGGAAGAGTTGGCCGAAAGCAACCTCGCGCTGCAGAAGACATAGGCCCGGTCGGAGGTCGCGCCTAGGGCTGTGACCGGCACGCGTGACGGGGTTTACCGGCATGGAATTGCTGTTGTACTTTCCGGCCAAGGGCAGGCAGTGAGTCATGCGCATTCTCGCGCGGCGGCAATCCACGATGCGCCCGCGGAGTCGTCAAACGGAGCGATGCTCAAACTGGCCTTCCTGCTTGTCGGCCCCGAGGCGTTTCGCGCGCGCTGGTACGTGCTGGCCATTCTCGGCGGCCTCATCATGGCGCTGGCGGCATTGCTCGCCATCGACGCCGTGGATGGTGTGACCGCGGTCACGCAGGAGACGATGGGCGGGGTGTTCGTGGTCAACGGCGTGCTCGCCCTCCTGGGGGTGCTGGGCGGCGGCGCGGAAAGTCGGCTGCGCAACCTTACCCTGGCGAAGGCTGCTGGGCTCATTGTGCTTGGCGGGCTGATCCTGGGATTCCCGTTCAGGACGGACATCGCGCTGGTCGTGCTGTTCAGCCTCACATTCGCTCTCGACGGAGCGGGGCGCATCACCACCGCCAATCTGGTGCGCTTTTCAGGCTGGCGAATGACCGTCGCGATCGGCATCGCCGAGCTGCTGGTGGCCGTCCTCATACTCACCGACTGGCCGCTGCCCGACAACCGCGACATTCCCTTCTGCATCAGCCTGCTGATGGCGCTGACGGGCTGGCTTCTGGTGCGCGTGTCGCTGATGTTCCGAACGCTGGAGAGCGAGGCGGCGATCCTGCTGCTGCCCATATTCGGCGGACGCGGCTGGTACGACAATGCGCCGGTGCTGATCGACACGGGCGAGGTCGTGACGGTCGAAAACCCGATGGTGGTCCATGTCTGGACGCCGGTCGGTTCGGCCTACGAGCCGGAACGACGGCTTCTGGTCGACCGCTACATCGCGGCGGTGGACGGTAACGGCGTGATCTCCACCGGCCATTCGGCGCTGGAGATGCTGCCGGACGTCTATATCAGCCACTATCCGGCCAATGAGGTGGAGCGCTCCGGCCGCGACTTCATCCAGTCGCTGCGCGGCACCGCCGACAACGACCTGCCGGGCCGGTTCCTGCCTTCCTACGCATACGAGCGGGACTGGTGGTGCCCGGCCGATGCCCATGTGGAGTTACGCAACTTCAATCCGCGCCGGCTGCGGGCTTTCTGGATCGGCTACCGGCAGGACAGCACCTACAACCTGACCAACCGGAACTGCTCGGTCGTCGTCGCCGCGGCGCTCGACGCGGCGCTGGAAGGCGCGCTGGAAAGCCGCAATCCGTGGCTGCGCCTCGTCCGCCTACTGATTAATCCTGACCTCTGGCTCGCCGCCATGATCCGCCACCGGGCGGCTTCCATGACCTGGACGCCGGGCATGGTGCTTGACTATGCGCGCACCATGGCGCGGATCGTCGATCGGCGCGAACTCGCATGGGGGCAGCGCCTGTTGCGCTTCCTTCGCCGTATCCGCCCGCACCAAGCCTCGAGCAGCAAGGCGCACACCACGTGAGCACCCTTCTCGCACCTGAGGCGCGCGCCTCGAACAACTTCTCCCGCGCGGCGGTAATCGCCATGGCGGCCATGTTTGGCCTGACCTACAGCCTGAGCGCCGCGCTGATCGCGCTCGACCTGTCCGCGCACGGTCTGAGCGAAACGCTGATCGGCGCCAACGCCGCCATGCACGCAGTCGGCGTGTTGGTGACGGCGATGATCCTGCCGCGGATCGTGGCCTTGATCGGCATACGGCGTCTGGCGATCCTCGCGCTGGTCACCGCGGCCGCCGTGCTCGCCGCCTTTCCGGCGATCCCCGTGATCTGGCTCTGGTTCGTGCTTCGGCTCGCGCTGGGCATGGCCTCGGAGATTCTCTTCGTCCTGTCCGAAGCCTGGACCAACAGCCTGAGCACCGAGGAGACTCGCGCGCGGACGATGGCGGCCTATACGGCGGCGCTCTCGATCGGCTTCGCGCTCGGGCCACTGATCCTGACCGCGGTCGGCTTTTCCGGCTACGCGCCCTATCTGGTGGGCGCTGCGATCACCCTGGTGGCAGCGACCTTCATCGCCCTACCGAAAGTGACGGCGCCCGCGTTCGACGGTCCGGCCGGCGGCAATCCGGTGCGCTTCATGCGCCTGGCGCCCGTCGCGATCGCCGCGACCGTGCTGAATGCCGCGATAGAGACGGCGGGCCTGTCCTTTCTCGCCATCTACGCCATCAACCTCGGCTGGCCGGAAGGCGATGCGAGCAGGCTGATGTCGTGCATGATGATCGGCGCGATATTGCTGCAGCTACCGATCGGCTGGCTGGGCGACAAGATGGATCGGACAAAGCTCGTCCTCGCCCTTGCGACCGTGGCGGCACTCGGAGCGCTGGTTTGGCCCATAGCTCTAAAGAGCCCGCTCGCGACCTATGCCCTGCTGTTCGTCTGGGGCGGTGCGTTCGTCGGTATCTACACGATCATGCTCACCCTGGTCGGCAGTCGCTTCAAGGGAACGGAGCTGATCGGCATCTATGCCGCGATGGGCTTGATGTGGGGCCTCGGCGCCCTGATTGGCCCGCTCGCGGCCGGCCTCGCCATGGAGACATCACGCCACGGCCTCGCCTTTTTCGCCGCCACCGCCTGTGCTGCCTTCGCAGGCTTCGTGCTGCTGCATCGGCGGGGTGAAAGACGAAAACACGCCGGGCCGGTTCGACGTTGAGACGACGGAGCATGATGTGAGCGACGACATTACTCGACGCCTTGTCGAAGGCATTCGACGCTGGGCGCTGCTGGAAAGCCCGTCGAATCGTCCCGAACATGTCGAGCGCCTCGTCGGACTGGTTGCAGACGACTATGCAGCCATCGGCGCGGAGTGCAGCCGCCCTGATCTCGGCCCCGGCTGCGCCCGTCCGCTGATCGCACGCTTCAACGCACGTGTCTCCGGCAACGATCGGCCACGGATTCTCATCGTGGGCCACCTCGACACCGTCCATCCTGTCGGCAGCATCGACGGTCCCATGCCCGTGCACATCGACGGCAATCGCCTTTACGGCCCAGGAGTCATGGACATGAAAGGCGGAAACTACCTGGCGCTCGATGCCCTGCGCCGGATGCGGCAGGCAGGCACCATGCCTGCCGTTCCGATCACGGTCCTGCTGAACACGGACGAGGAAATCGGCAGCCCCTACAGCCGTGAGCTGATCGAAGCGGAAGCAAGGGCGCATGACTGCGTCCTCGTTCCGGAGCCATCCCGTGAAGGTCATGCGGTGATCGGGCGTTTTGCCTTCGCGCGCTTCAGGCTCACGACGCATGGAGCCCCCGCCCATGCCGGCGCCGACAACGCCTCGGGCCACAGCGCCATCCGGGCGATGGCAAGGCTGGTCGAGCAGATCGAAGGCCTGACTGACATGAAACGCCTCGTCTCATTCAATGTCGGCATCATCCACGGCGGCGAATTCGTCAACGTCGTGCCGCTATCCTGCTCGGCGGAAGTCCTCGCCGTCGCCGATACGGAAGAGAACCTCGCTTATGTCCGCAGGATCATGTCCGAGCTGCAAAGTCCTTCGCCAGGCGTGCGACTCGACGTCCAGCCTGGACCGGTCCGCCCTCTGTTCCTGCCCGGCGAGGGTACGATGCGGCTGTTTTCAGCGGCTCAGGACATCGCGTCCGACCTTGGGCTGACGCTGACCGGGCGCGTGTCGGGCGGCGGCAGCGACGGCAATTTCACCGGCGCCCTCGGCATCCCGACCCTGGACGGGATAGGCGTCGCGGGCAAGGGTCCTCACACACTCGGCGAACATCTTGAGACGGACACGCTCGCCGCCCGGTCGGAACTCATCGAAAGGCTGATCTCTGCTATCGCCAACGGGCGCGTGCCGCTGACGCGACGCCACGGATCGTAAGCATAGGCCGAGCTTCCGCAGCCGACCGCGGATTCCGGTCGCTCGTTCCCGATCGCCTCTCAAGGAACGATGCGTAGTCCTTCCCCGGCGTCGAACAGGTGGATGTCAGTTTCCGATATTCCCAGGTTGATCCTGTCGCCGGGGCTCACCCTGGTGCGCGTTCGCAACAGCACGACCAGCGGCTGCCCCGCGACGCGCACGAGAAGCTGCGTGTCGGGACCGGTCGGTTCCACCACCTCCACGACACCTTCAAACCCACCGTCCCGCGGCAGGATCGATTCAGGACGCGCGCCCCACAGCACTTCGCGGCCTTCCTGCGCGCCGATGCCTGCTGCAAGCGGGAGCCTGGTGCCGTCCGCGCTCACCACCGCCCCTTCGCGCACCGTTCCCTTGATGAAGTTCATGGCGGGCGATCCGAGGAAGCCGCCGACGAAGGCGTTGGCGGGTTGGTCATAGAGATCGAGCGGCGCACCCTCCTGCTCTATTTTCCCGGCCTGCATGACGACGATGCGATCCGCGAGCGTCATCGCCTCGATCTGGTCGTGCGTGACGTAGATCATCGTGCTGCCGAGACGCTGATGCAGCGCCTTGATTTCGGTGCGCATCTGCACGCGCAGCTTCGCGTCCAGGTTCGACAGCGGCTCGTCGAAGAGAAACAGCTTCGGATCGCGCACGATGGCGCGGCCGGTTGCGACGCGTTGCCGCTGGCCGCCCGAGAGCTGACCGGGATAGCGGTCGAGCAGATCTTCTAGCCCAAGGACAGCGGCGGCCTCATCGACCTTGCCATCGATGAATTCCTTCCACTCCCCACGCAGCTTCAGCGAGAAGCCCATATTGGCGCGGACCGTGAGGTGCGGATAAAGCGCGTAGTTCTGGAACACCATCGCCACGTCGCGCTCCTTCGGCTGGAGGCGTGTCACGTCGCGATCGCCGATGACGATCCTGCCGGAGGTCGACGCTTCGAGCCCTGCGATCAGCCTCAGCAATGTCGACTTGCCGCAACCGGAAGGACCCACCAAGGCGACGAATTCGCCGTCACGCACGTCAAGGCTGATCCCGCGCAGGATCTCGGCCTGGCCGAACGTCTTGCGGAGGTTCTCGATCTTCATGGAGGACATGGATTGATCCCTACAACTTTCGGGAAGTCACTTGATTCCGCCGGAAATCAACGTGCGCACGTAGAACCGCTGGATCAGCAGGAAGGGTATGGTTCCGAGCAGGATAGCGAGGTTGGTGGAGGCGAATAGTCCGCCCCAATCGTTCTGCTCGAAGTTGATGTTGCGAGCGATCGCGACCTGCACGACGGCATATTCGGAGTTGCTGGCCGCAACCACCGGCCAGAAGAACGAGTCCCACTGCGAGAGGAACAACATCAGGCTCGATGTCGCGATCGTCGGCCAGGAGAGCGGCATGGCGATGCGGGTGAAGATATAAAGCCACGACGCCCCGTCCACTCTCGCCGCCTCGTAGAAATCACGCGGGATCGAGGCAAAGAACTGCCGGAACAGGAAGATGACCATGCCGTTGGCAATCTCCGGCACGATCAGCGCCTGGTAGGTGTTCGCCCATCCAAAGGCCCGGATCATCACATAAAGAGGCAGGACGATCGCCTCGAACGGCATCATGAAGGATACAATCACCAGCAGGAACAACAGGTTCTTGCCGCGAAAACCGAACACCGCGAACGCGAAGCCGGCAAGGGCGTTGACCACGACGCCGAAAAACACGGTGGTCAGCGCCACGAAGGTCGAGTTCTTCACGGCGAGCGGAAAGTCGCCGTTGAGGAGCGCACGGTAATTGTCGAGCGTGAAGCGCGACGGAATGAACGTGCTCCAGCCGAACTCCGAGACCGGTTGGAAGATCTCGCTCTGCGGACGCAACGAGGCCAGGGCAAGCCACAGCAGCGGGAACACGACGATGAAGGCGAGTATGGAGAGCAGCCCGTAGCGGAGCATGACTGCGTGGGGGCTCTGAAACTGACTATCCATCAGGTCCGCTCCTCTGGTGAGCGCATCAAGCGGAATTCGAGAACGACGATCAGCAATATGATGCCGAGGAGTATGGTCGATATCGCGAGGGACCGGCCGATGTCGGAGAAGGTGAACGCCGCGCGATAGGCCTGGAACATCAGCACAGAGGTCGAGCCGCTCGGCCCGCCGGAAGTCAGGATGTAGACCGGAGCGAAGAACAGGAAGTTGATCGCCGTGTCGGCGACGAGCACGAAGGCCATCGGCTTGCGCATCAGCGGCAGCGTCACATAGCGAAAGCGCTGCCAACCGGACGCGCCGTCGATCGTCGCGGCCTCATGCACCGTGGACGGGATGGAGTACAGCCCCGCCAGAAGGAAGAGCATCCAGTAACCGGCTCCCTTCCACGTAGCGATGCCGATCAAGGTGTAGAGCGCCTGCTCCTGGCTTCTGTGGAATGGCTGCGCACCGATGCCAATCCACTCCAGGAAGCCGTTCATCGGCCCCAGATTGCCGTCGAGGAACAGGCCGAACAGCACGGCGCTGATGCCTGTCGAGACCGCCATCGGCAGCACGAGCAGCGTCCTGTAGAGCCACAGGCCGGGGAGAGGCCGGAACACCAGGAGAGCCAGCGCAAAGGCGACAGCCAACTGGAGCGGATTGATGATGATGTTGAAAAGCAGCGTGATCTGCAGCGACGACCAGAATTCCGGATCCGTCAGCAGATACTCGAAGTTTTCCAGCCCCACATAGCGCAGGTCTCCCATCAGCGACACGCCGGTGAGGCTGCCGCCAAGGGCCACCCCGATCGGCGTCAGGCGGAAGATCAGCAATCCGGCGAGAGCCGGAGCAAGAAAAAGGTAGGGCGTCCACCGGGACGAAATCATGCGCGCTCACTCGCAACGAGAATAGGGCGAAGCAACTGTCGTATCCCGCCCGGCCACCAAGGCCCGACGTGAAACCGCCAATCATGCCGCGCCTCTGGAACTGTCGTGGCGCGGCAAGCTAGGCCGCTATCCGCCGCCCGGAACAGCCGCTCAGGAAATATGACCTGAACGGATGATCGGTCAGCGGTATTTTCGCATCTCGCGATCGATGTTCTGCGCCGCACGGTTCAGCGCCTCGCGAACATCGGCTCCGGTGTTGATGTCCTGCATCGCCGACTTCAGGAAGTCCTCGTATTCGCGATAACCAGGCGTAGCCGGGCGCGGTGTCGCGGTGTTCGCAAGCTCGTAGCGAACGATTTCCCAGGCGGGGTCGACGAAGTTGGAACCGGCGCGTTCCTCCCAGATCTGCTTGAGAGCCGGCGGATACTGGCGCAGGTCGAACCACAGGTTCATCGCGTCACGGGTGGACAGCCAGCGCACGAAAGCCTGCGCCTGCTCCATATGCGCGGTGCGCGGGTTGATGCCCACGTGCCAGCTGCCCGTCGGCGTGACCGGCTTGCCCTTGGCGAAGTAGGGATGCGGCGCGATGCCGAAATCGAGATTCTCGAATTTCTTGAACCCGACCAGGTTCCAGGTGCCGCCGATGATCATCGCCAGCTTGCCCGAGCCGAACATCTCCTGGGTAACACCGGTCTGGAAGGCTCCCGCGGGACCGACGTTATGGGTCTGGTAAAGCTCCTGATACCAGGTCATGGCGTCGACCATCGCATCGCCATTGACGTATCCGTCCGCAGTCAACCGGTCCGGCCCGATGACCTCGGCGCCCCGGCTCTGCGGCACGCAGAGCAGCTGGTACGGGTTGCAGTTCTCGAAGGAGAAACCGAACTGCCCGGCTTCCGGCTTGGTGAGCTTCTGGGCAATCGGCAGAAGCTCTTCCCAGGTCATGCGCTTCTCCGGATCCGCGGACGGCTCAGGCAATCCGGCCTCGGCGAAGAGCCTCTTGTTATAGAACATGATCTGCGACGAGGTGCCGAGCGGCATCGCATAAAGCTTGTCGGCGTAACTGCCCTGAACGAGGGTCGTCGGAACGAAGCGATCGAGATCATTCGCCAACATCTCGCCGAGATCGAGAAGATGTCCCCTAGCCGCGTAGGACGCCGTCAGCGGGCCATCGACCAGATAGACGTCGGGAAGCTCGTTGCGTGCCTGAAGCCTGACTTCCAGCGTCTTGAAAAGCTCGGCGATCGGAAGCCGCTCGGCGGCGATCTTGATACCGGTCTCCTTCTCGAAGGCCGCCATCAAGGGCGTGACCTGTTCTTCCGGCCATCCCATCCACGGAACAGAAAGCGTCGTCGACTGCGCCGAAGCGCGCCCCATCGAACCGAACAGTGCCGTGCTGGCCACCCCCGCCATGAACTGGCGTCTTCCGATATTCATAGCAAACCCCATTGTGAGATTTCCGTTTCGTTCCCATCGGTGCCGCCCGTTTTGGGTTGTGCACACGTGTGAATAGTGCATAGTAACTATCGCGGCTAGTCAAGACCTAAGTTCGGCTCCATCAATCCCCAAGTGATTGAGGATGGCCTGGAGGTACGGGTTTGGAGAGAGATGGCAGGAAGGTTCGGTCGTTCGAGGTTGCCGAGCTCGCCCAGATTTCGCGCTCGACCGTGTCGCGCGCGCTTGCCGGAGACCCACGGATTTCGAATACCACGCGCGAGCGCGTTCTGGCCGCCGCAGCCGAGCTTGGGTATCAGCCGAATCTGATTGCCCGCAGCCTCAAGAACCAGAGCACCGGCATTGTGGGCGTCGTCGTCACCGACCTCAACAATCCCTATCATGCCCATGCGCTGCAGCTTCTGATCGAGAAAATGGGGGCCAAGCGGCTCGCACCGTTGGTCTTCGCGGGCAATACCGCCGAGGGCGCCGAAAAGGCGATCGAGCGCTTGATGAGCTATCAGGTCGACGCCGTGATCGCCCTGGCTGCACCGTTCACACAGCATATCATCAACGCCTGTCTTGCCGGCTCCAAGCCGCTCGTCCTCATGAACCGTCACGACGGCGGCGAGCCGGTCAGCGCGATCGGCGGCGACAGTTTTGCGGCGGGCGCGATGGTTGCGGATCATCTCATTTCGCGGGGGGGCGAACGCTTCGCCTTCTTTGGCGGCGAAGACAACACGACGATCAGCCGCGAGCGCGAACAGGGATTTTCGCAGCGGCTGCGGGAGCATGGGCGAAGCGTCGACATAACGGTGGCAAGCCCCTACGCCTATGACGCGGCCCGGGAGAAGGCGCACGAAATATTGCGTGCAAAACCCGACGCCGTGTTTTGCGCGAACGACACGCTTGCGTTCGCGCTGATGGATGCCGCGCGTCCGACAGTGGGGATGGACGGCATGCCGATGATCGTCGGCTACGACAATTCGGCGCTGGCCTCCCGGCCTGTCTACAACCTGACCTCGGTGGACCAGAACCTGGAGGACATGACCACCCGCACGGTGGACATCGCCCTCGCGCTGGCCGGCGATTCGGTGCGCCAGCCGGTGCGCCTCACGATCGAGCCATTCCTCGTCGAACGCGCATCGACCCGACCCCGCAATTCCTAGACCCGACTTCAGGAAGACATGATGAGCAAGGTACTGATCGACTGCGATCCCGGTCACGATGACGCGACCGCCATTCTCTACGCGGCGCGGCATCTGGAACTCGTCGGCATATCGACGGTCTACGGGAACCAGTCGGTCGAAAAAACGACCAACAACGCCCTGTCACTGAAAGCGCTGCTAGGCTTGGACGTGCCGGTGGCGCGCGGGTGCGAGCAGCCTCTCAACCACGTGTTTTCCCATGGCGGCGACGTGCACGGAAAGACGGGCATCGACGGGGCCGAACTGCCGCCGCCTGAAGGAGAGGCGGAGGACATCCACGCCGTCGACTTCATCATCGAGATGGCCAGCAGGCACCGGGAGGAGTTGGTGCTCTGCCCGATCGGGCCTTTTACCAATGTCGCCCTGGCGCTTCGCAAGGAACCGCGGCTGAAGCACTGGCTCCGCGGCATCAGCGTCATGGGCGGCACCACGCAGATCGGCAATACAACGCCTGTCGCAGAGTTCAACATCTGGAGCGATCCCGAGGCGGCCGATATCGTCTACCGCGCCGGCGTGCCGATGTGGATGGTCGGCCTCAACGTCACGCGCCAGGTGGGAATAGACCTGCAGGACATCGAGAAGCTGGAGAGTGGGAGCACCGTCGCCAGGACCTTCGGCGGACTGTTCCGCTTCTTTCGCGAAAGCCTGCAGAAAATCCACGGGCTCAGCACCGCATCGATGCATGATCCATGCGCGCTGGTGCCTTTCATCGTGCCGGACCTCATCACCTACCGTGAATGCCCCGTCGAGATCGAAACAAGCCACGGTCTCACTCGCGGAATGACAGTCTGCGATTTCCGCAACCTCACCAAGGCAAGACTGGAGAACATCAGAGGCCAGGCAAACGCCAACTGCCGCGTCGCGGTCGCGGTTGAGGGACGCGCCTTGGTGGATCACATCGTCGAAACGATCATGGAGTGGCCGGAGCGTTCAGTCCACGTCGTCGCGTGATGCTCGTCGGATGTGTCGCCCGAGCAAAGCCGAGGCGAAATTGAAGTCGCCCCGCTCGATTTCCTCGATGATGGCGAGGTGGTCGGCGCAGGCCTCGCGCAGGCGCCTTTCGCTCAGATGCGAGAAGTCGCTGAACTCCGTCATGCGCCGCAGGCTGTTCTGCCGTCGCACGGCCTGCACCAGAAAGCGGTTTCCTGACCAGGAGACGATGGTTTCGTGGAAGTTCGCGTTGGCGCTGAACCAGTCGGCGCGCTCGATGTCGCGTATGGCTCGGCCCGCGATGTCGGTCTGCTCGCGCTTCAGCGACGCCAGTTGTGCGGCGTCGGGGCTGTAGCTTGGAACAAGCAATGCGCCGCATTCGACGATCAGGCGAAACTCGTAGCTTTCGTCGACGGCGCGGTCGGTGACGAGACATTCGGCGAACTGCCATCCATGCCCGCGGCGGCGGTCCACCAGTCCTTCGGCAGACAGGCGCATCAGCGTTCGCCGCACGGCTCCCCGCGTCGCAGAGAAACGTTCGACCAGTTCGGTCTCAGAGACTTCCTCGCCGATCTCGCCACTTGCACGCGCGGACATCATCGCATCGTAGAGCGTCTCAAGGTCGGAGGCCGGTATGACTTCCTTCAGGTCGTCATCCGGACCAAGCGCTCGAGCAAGGACAAAGCCCCGATTCTCCGCCCCACGAACCAGCCCGCGCAGTTCCAAGGACTGAAGAACCTGCCGCACGGGCGTGCGCGACACGCCGAGTTCCCTGGCCAGCACAGAATCGGAGAGCTTGTCGCCGGTCTCCCACCGGCCCGCGTCGATCATCATGATGATCTTGCGGGCGATCTCGGCCTGGAGGCTGCTCAGGCCTGAGGTTTGTCCGTTTGCTGTGATGGCGGTGCCCATGCAAGGTCCATGTTTTTTCTACACGCAAATTACTGCGCGGTTCTGTTCTTCGTCCATCGAAAATACGTCGCCGGCGACGGCGAGGCCCCCCTTCGGAGTGAGAACTTGGGAATTCAAAATACGCAGAGCGCCCAAAATTAGCTTGAATAAATGTCTTATGTATATAGAAAGAACATTCTGACGAGCCTACGACGGCGTGGAGACAGAATGCACGTCCAGCCTTTTCCCTTTGCGACCCTGACCGGAGAGCCGCACGAGCGGGGTCGACAATACGGCCTTCTGCTGACCGGTAGGATCCGTCTCAGCGCACAGCTGTACGGGGGCACGCTGGAAGCGCTCGGCCTGCCTCTCGAGCGTCGCGAAAGCCTCATTCGGGAATATTCGCAGAAGATCGCCGAGTTTGACGCGGCCTATCTGGAAGAGATGGAAGGTATCGCCGAAGGGGCAGACGTGTCTCTGGCCGACATCGTCATGATCAATGCACGCACCGAGGTCATCGCGCTTGCAAGGGCCGAACTGGGCAAGCCAGAGCCGACCGAGGGCGATCCAGATGACGGTTGCACCTGTGCGCTTGTCATGCCGGAGCGCAGCGCAACAGGACGGCTGATCCATGGCCAGAACTGGGATTGGCGGCCCGAATGCGCCGAGACCGGCGTCGTCCTACGCGTGCGCCGTGACGATGGACCGGACTTCGTGACGTTCGTAGAAGCTGGCGGTCTTGCGCGCAGCGGTTTCAACGCCGCCGGCGTGGCGATCACGGCCAACTATCTCGAATGCGACCGCGACTACACTCAGCTCGGCCTTCCGCTCAGCCTCGTCCGCCGCAAGGTTCTCGAGCAGGAGCACTTCGCCCTCGCAATGAAGGCCGTAGCGACGACGCCTAAATCCTGTTCCAACAACATCATGGTCTCGACTTCGGCTGGATTCGGTATCGATTTCGAGTGCGCGCCGGACGAGGCGTTCCCGCTCTATCCCGAGGATGGCCTTCTCGTTCATGCCAATCACTGGGTCAGCCGGGTCGCGCTTTCCAAACTGCGCGACACCGGCCGTGCCTGGGTTCCGGAGAGCTTCTACCGCGACTGGCGCGTCCGCAAGCTGATGGATGAGCGCGGGCGGAAATTGACGGGTGCCGACATGAAGGCAGCATTGTTTGACGATTTCCTGACGCCCTATTCGGTCTGCCGGCCACCGCGCAAGAGCGAGACGAACGGTATTTCGAGCACTGTCGCCATGGTGATCATCGATGCCGGCGCAGGTGTCATGGAAGTGGCTCCCATGCCCTCGCTGAGCCGGGATTTCCTGAGCTATCCCCTTGACGACACGGCGGCGCTTCCAGAGGGTTGCGCGCCGCGTGCCACCTCCCTCTCGCTGGATGCGTGACGATGGGCAGCTTCATCCTCCGGCGGTTCTTCATGGCGTTGCCAACGTTGATCCTGGTGGGTGTCGCTGTCTTTGTGCTCGTTCGGTTGATCCCTGGCGATCCCGCGGCCTTGATGCTTGGCGACTCGGCAGATGTCCGCGCGCTTGAGGCCCTGCGTCAGCGCATGGGACTCGACCGCAACCTGCCGGAGCAGTTCTTCCTCTGGGCGGGCAACATCCTTCAGGGAGATTTCGGCCACTCGATCGTCAACGGACGGCCGGTTCTCGACACTATCCTCTCCCGTTTCCAGATCAGCGCCCAGGTTGTGATCGTCGCCGTGGTCCTTGCTACGTTCGTCGCGGTGCCACTCGGCATGCTCGCGGCATGGCGGCAGAACAAACTCTCCGATCTGGTACTGGTCAGTTGCGCCACGCTGCTGATGTCGGTGCCGACATTCTGGTTGGGCATGCTGCTGCTGCTTTTCTTCGGACTGCATCTCGGCTGGCTGCCGATCGTCGGCTACGTCACGCTGGCCGAGGATTTTCGTGCCGGCGCGCTCTATCTGGTTCTGCCGATCGTCACCCTGTTCCTGCACGAGACCGGCGTCATCCTGCGCATGGCCCGCGCCTCCACGCTGGAGGTCCTGAACCTCGACTACATCACCCACGCCCGCTCTAAGGGCCTGCCGGAATCCACGGTGATGTGGCGGCACGCCTTTCGCGCATCGTTCGGCCCCACCTGGACGCTGCTCGGGCTCATCATGGGCAACCTCCTGGCCGGTGTCGCGGTGATCGAGACCGTGTTCACTATTCCGGGCCTCGGGCGGTTGCTGGTGGAGGCGATCTTCGCCCGCGACTATCCGGTCATCCAGGGCTGTCTGCTGTTCATCGCGGCCATCTACGTGCTGGTGAACCTGCTGATCGATCTGATGTATCCGCTTTTCGATCCGAGGGTGACGGCACAATGAAGCTTCCCCCTCTCAACCTGCTGGTCGGTGGCGCGCTCGCGGGCGCAGTCTTCGTCGTCGCCGTGCTCGGGCTGGTCTGGACGCCCTACGATCCGCTGGCGATGGACTTCACTGCCCGGCTCGCCGCTCCGAGCGGCGCGCACTGGATGGGAACCGACGAATTCGGCCGCGACGTCGCCAGCCGGCTGATGAGCGGCGCGTCGACCAGCGTGCAGATCAGCCTGACGACGGTGTGTCTGGCAGTCGCAGCCGGGACCATCATCGGCGCGCTTTCAGGCTTCGCGCGCGGTTGGACCGACCGACTGATCATGGCAGCCAACGATGCGCTGCTTGCGTTTCCTGGCATCCTGTTCGCGCTCGGCCTTCTGGCCGTGCTGGGGGCGAACAAGAACGGCATCATCCTCGCCTTGGCGCTCGTCTACATGTCGTCCGTCGTCCGCGTCGTGCGCGGTACCGTTCTGAGCCTGCGCGAACGGGAGTTCGTAGAGGCCTCGCAGATCATGGGCAATTCGTTCCTGTTCACGATGCGCCGCCACATCCTGCCGAATTGCCTTGCGCCGATCACAGTGCTGGCGACCTCAATGTGCGGCTGGGTGCTTCTGGCGGAGAGCTCGCTGAGCTTCCTCGGGCTGGGTGTCGCGCCGCCCGCGCCGACATGGGGCAACATGCTGGCGGGCAGCCGCTCCTATCTGGAGCAAGCCGTCTGGCTCGGCATCTTCCCAGGCCTTGCCATCTCGCTCGCCCTTCTGGGCATCAACCTGCTCGGCGATGCCCTGCGTGACAGGCTCGATCCACGCATGAGGAGGCGGGGATGACGATGCCGCTTCTTGAGATCGAGGGGCTGACCCTCGGGACGCCAAACAGGTCCGTCATCGCGGTCAGGGACGCGAGCCTCGGTATCGCGCCGGGGGAAGTGATCGGCATCGTCGGCGAAAGCGGCTCGGGCAAGACCATGCTCGGACGCGCCGTATTGGGGCTCTGTCCACCGACCATCATCATGCATGGTGGCGAAATCCGCTTTCGCGGCCAGACCCTCTCCACCCTGCCGCCCGAGAGGATGCGCCAGCTTCGCGGCGGGCAGATCGGCATGGTTTTCCAGGAGCCAATGACCTCGCTCAACCCGACGCTGACCATCGGCCGCCAGATGGATGAGGGGCTCGAGCTCCATGGGGGCGGCACAAAGGCCGAGCGCAGGGAAAAGATCCTGTCAATGCTCGAACGGGTCGGAATCACCGACGGCGCATCTGCGCTGACGGCATTTCCGCACCAGTTCTCCGGCGGCATGCGCCAGCGCATCATGATCGCATCGGTCATGCTGCTGAAGCCGGCGCTGCTTATCGCCGACGAGCCGACGACGGCGCTGGATGCCGTCACGCAGCGCGAGGTGATGGACCTGCTTGCCACGCTGGCGCGCGAGAGCGGAACGGCCATCATGCTCATCAGCCACGACCTGCCGATGGTCGCACGCTACTGCAGCCGCGTCGTGGTGATGGAAAAGGGCAACATCGTCGAGCAGGGCGCGACGGTCGATCTGCTGGCAGCGCCGAAACATCCATACACCCGCAAACTTCTCGCCTCGCTCCCGGTCCGCGGCGCGGCGCGCGACATCGCCGTCGCCGATCCCGTCATTTCCGTGCGCGACCTGCGCGTGAATTTCTCGACGCGGACGGGCATCTTCGGGCGCAGCGGCCGCAAGGCCGCGGTGAAAGGCGTCAGTTTCGATATCCGTCCCGGAGAGGTGCTGGCGGTGGTCGGCGGTTCCGGTTCGGGCAAGACTACGGTGGCGCGCGTCGTTGCTGGGCTCAACAGCGAGTTCAGCGGAACCGTGCTGTTCAACGGCCAGCCGCCGCGGCACGACATGACGTCCTTCCGGCGCGAATGCCAGATGGTTTTCCAGGACCCGTTCTCCTCGCTTGATCCGCGCATGAAGGTCGGAGCGCTGATCACCGAAGGACTGCACGCGGTTCCGGACGTGCCGCGCTCGCAATACCGCGCCCGACTTGCCGAAGTGCTCGAGCAGGTCTCGCTGGACATCGGCCTCGCCGATCGTTTCCCCCATGAATTGTCGGGAGGCCAGAGGCAACGTATCGCGATTGCGCGCGCCCTGATCCGACGCCCCTCCTTCATCATTGCCGACGAGGCAGTGTCAGCACTGGACGTAACGGTGAGAGCACAAATTCTGGCGCTGCTTGCGCAGCTCCAGTCACGACTTGGCTTCGCCTGCCTCTTCATCACGCATGACCTCGCCGTCGTCGAACAGATCGCCGACCGCGTCATCGTCATGCATCAGGGAGAGATCGTTGAGGAAGGCGCCCGCGACGACGTGCTCGACCATCCGAGCCATGCTTACACGCGGCGCCTGCTGAGCGCCATTCCCGTGCTCGATCCCACTGGGAACGGCGGGTTGCGCCTGCGCTGGCGTAACGAATCCGAAGCCGGCCCCGCCAACTGAGGAAGCCCAGATGAGTGCGATCTCCACTCCCACGACACGCCGCGAGGGCCACGGAATTCGCCTCAGCTTCTATGATTTCGGTGCGACGCCCTACTTTGCCAGCCAGATGGATCAACGGTGCAGCTACTGCCTGTACGTGCCACAGGACTACGATGAGGCGGCAAGCGACGAATACGATCTTGCCGTCATCGTCCATGGAACGGGCCGCACAGCGACGCAGTACCGCGACCGCTTTGCTGCCTTCGCCGAGGCGCATCGCTGCATCATCCTCGCGCCGCTGTTTCCGGTCGGGCTGGTCGTTCCAGGCGACCTGACCAACTACAAGCGTATCGAGTTCCACGGCATGCGCTTCGACCTCATCCTTCTTTCAATGGTCGAGGAGGTGCGCGCCAAATACCGTGTGCGCCCAGGCGGCTTCCTGATGTACGGCTATTCCGGCGGCGGGCAGTTCGCACAGCGCTTCTTCATGCTCCATCCACAGCATCTGCGCGCGGTGTCCATCGGGGCGCCGGGCATCGTGACACTGCTCAACCCGGACTACGACTGGTGGGTGGGCGTGCGCGATCTCGAAGCGCGCTTCGGCATCCGGCCCGATATCGCTGCCATGCGCGCTGTCGACGTGCAGACGGTCATCGGCAGCGAGGACAATGCGACGTGGGAGATCACCATCCCGCGCGAGAGCCCGTTGTGGATGGACGGCGCCGACCTTCAGGGCGTCAACCGCCTCGATCGCATCGAGGCCCTGGCGAAGTCCTTCGAAGCCTATGGCATCCGCGTGCGCCGAGATGTTGTGCCGGGTGTAGCCCATTCGCCGTTCGAGATGGTCGGGCCGGCAGAACAATTCTTCACCGAAATGGCCTCGAAGGCTCTCTGAGAAGAGCCGTGGGACCGCAATCTCAACCTGAATGGGAGTAACAGCAATGCACCTGAAACTGATAGCGGCCACGTTGGCCGCGATGTCACTCACCGCGGCGGCTTCGCATGCGCAGGAAAAGCCCTTGCGCATAGCGCTTCATTCCGACGTCGCCAGCATCGAGCCCGGCGTCAACCGCGACGGCAATTCCGACATGGTCCTCGCCCATGTCGTGGAAGGGTTGGTGGCGTTTGGAGACGACCTCTCCGTCAAGCCGATGCTGGCGGAAAGCTGGACCGTCAGCCAAGATGGCAAGGCGTACGATTTCAAGCTTCGCGAGGGTGTTGCCTTTCATGATGGAACGCCGCTAACCGGCAAAATCGTGAGCTGGAATTTCGAGCGCTATCTCGATCCGGCATCCAACTTCCAATGCCGCGGCCGATATGACGGCAGCATCGGCCCCGCGATCGAGAGCGTCGAGGCGACCGGAGAGCATTCCGTGCGTGTCACGTTCTCAAGTGCCGCGCCTAACTTCCTCATCACCATGGCCACCGTCCAGTGCACGCCATGGATTATCGCGCCATCGTCGCTGGACGCCGCCGGCAAATTCCAGAAGCCGGTCGGCACCGGTCCCTACGTCTTCGCCGGGCAGGAACAGGGTCGCTATCTCGACCTGACCCGCTTCGCGAACTATGCAGCCCTTCCGGGAGACCGCGACGGCTATGCCGGCAACAAGACGTCAAGCATCGAAACGCTGCGTTTCATGACAGTTCCCGATGCGAGCACCCGCAGCAACGGTATTCAGGCCGGCGAGATCGACGTTATCGACGAGGTCGAGCCAAGCCTCGTGGACAGCCTCAAAGCGCGTGGGCTCACCGTCGACATAACCCCGACGCCCGCCACGATGGTGCTTCAGTTGCAAACCCGCAAGATCGAGGATGTTCGCATTCGCCAGGCGATCGCCCATGCGCTCGACCTGCCGCAGCTGACGGCCGCATTGGGCGGCGATCTCTTCCATCCGAACCCTTCGCTTCTGGCCGACGGCACCTACTACTACGACAATTCGGCCGCCGCCTGGCCGCAGCCCGATCTCGCGAAGGCCAAAGCCTTGCTCGCGGAAGCCGGCTACGACGGCCGCCCGATCAGCATCCTCGTCGCGAACCGCCAGAACCGTGTCCAGGTCGCCACCATCATCCAGGCGATGCTGGGCCAGGCCGGTATCAATACCACGCTCGACGTGCGCGACTGGGCGACCCAGCTCGACTACTATCGTCGCGGTGACTATGAGCTCGCCGTGTTCGCCTATTCGGCACGTCTCGATCCGCTGCTGTCGTTCCAATCGATGATCGGCAGCAAGGACGAGGAGCCGACCCGCATGTGGGAATCGAAGGAGGCCGAAGCGTTGCTCGCCAAGGTCAGCGTTCTCAGCGATCCCCAAGCCCGTAAGCCCATCTTCTCGGAACTCAACGCCTTGATGGGCAAGGATGTGCCGATATTGGGCCTGTTCAACCTCACGGTCGTCACAGCACTTGGCGCCGACATCGAAGGCTACAAAGGCTGGCCGGCGGGGATGCACCGCTTCTGGGGCGTAACGCGCAAGTGAGGGCCAGCAAGCCCGCCTTCGACATAACGAACAAGGGCCTCGACCGCACGACGACCAACCAGGCGACGCTTGCGAAGTAGTCGCCGCGGAGGCATCCCGAGCCCCCGGAAGCGATGGCAACGGCTGCCAGGCAGGACGAGGGACACGAGACATGGCGGTGGCTCGCGCCACCGCGAGCTGGAGGGCGCGATGCGCCTTCCAGCCGCATGGGTAGCGCTGCCGCTTTACCACGACACCGAGGATTGACCGATATGAGCACCAAAACGCTGAGAGCGCTGGTCGCCGACCCGAACGTCTCCATTCCCGACATCGGCCTCGCGCTGTCGCGGCAACTGGAGACATGGTCCGATCGTGAAGCGCTGGCGCTCCTCGATAGCCTGTCGGTCGGCACGCCGCTGGCGGATCGGCTCGCCACGATCGCGCCGGAAATGCTGACGGCTGTTCTGCGATCAGGCGCGGGTCTTCCCGCCAGTCCGCATTCGGCGGCGATCGCAGCATGGATCGCCGCCAACCCTGCCCGCTGGAGCAAGGTGCTGTCGCCCGACGCGCGCGAATGGAGCAGGCTCGTCGTATCGCTCGGCGGCGCGCAGTCGGACATCGCTTTCGCCTCGGCGCGACAGGATCGCGAAACCTCGCAGCGCCTTTACGACGCCACCATGGCAAACGCCGGCGCAACGCTCGCCATCGGCACATGGATGGAGCATCGTACGGTCTACTCCACCGACAACTACCTGTCGGTGCTGGTGCCAGGCACGCGCCGCGACCACCACCTGGGATATGACCTCTTTGCCCCCGCCCTGACGCCGCTCTACATGCCGATGCCGGGCACGGTCGTGCAGGCGGGCATCATCGATGAACGCCTCGACTATGGCGGCTTTCTCGTCACGCGCCACGAAATCGCGCCCAGTGTGGCGTTTTTCGCGCTATGGGGACATCTGTCGCATGACTCCGCCCGCCGCTGGTCGCCCGGCGACAACGTACCGGAAGATGCAGAACTCGCGCGGATGGGCGATTTCGAAGAAAACGGCTGGTGGCTGCCCCATCTCCACCTGCAGCTGTCAACACTCGAATTCTCCGACTTCAGAAAGATGCCCGGCGTCGGCGAGGCAGCATGCAGGCCCCTTTGGACCGAGATTTTCCCGAATCCCTGGCACTTGGTTCTCGGCGATTGACGAATGCGCCATCACAACAACTTGCGCTGACAGAGCCGAGGCGCCGCTCATTACCCTAAGACATGCAAGTCCCTTCCACGGCGCGCTCCAACTCCTGTGCGCTGACGCGCCCGTGCAGTTAAGGCTCTATTTCCAGTGGCGGGCAATGTCCGATGCCGCGCGCTCGCCGCTTGCCGCAGCCCCCGTTATCAGTGACTGCGCAAGGTAGTCGCCGCAGAAATAGACCCTGCGCCGCGCCACCGATTGACGGTTCCGGAAATCGGCGACGGCGCGGGCATAGCCGGGATAGAAGACCGGCAGCTTTCGCGCGATCCACTGGTTGTGGACGTCGACGCAGTCACGATCCAGCGTCGGATAAAGCGAGCGCACCCTTTCTCCGACGAGTTCGTCCAACCTGTCGGTCATGCCGCGCTCCAATGCCTGCTCGACCGCCTCCGGCGACAGCTGCGCATAGAGCTGGGGAACCTGTCCCGTCGCCTCGTTGCCCGGAACCTGCTGCCATGTGGCGATTGGACCGGAAGCGGCGCGCGTGAAGAAACTCATCGCCGGAGCAAGCTGGCGGTTGAGCCGGTAGTGGACGATGCCCAGCGCATTGTAACGCACGCCGGAAAAGAAGCTGCGGTCCTCGGCGGAAAGGCCCGGAAAGAGCGCCGCCGCGAGCGAGCCTTCGGTCGCGCAGACGACGAGGTCGGCCTCGTACGTCACCGCCTCGCCTTGCCGCTCGGCATGGATAAGGCAAGGACCGTTCTCGCGCGTCTCGACCGAAACGACCCGTGTGCCGAGCGCAAGATCCACTCCTGCAGCTAGAGCTTCCGGTAGCTTGCCCATTCCTCCGGCCAGCACATGAACCGTGTCGCGTCCGACGAGGTGCGGCGTGACCGACGCGAAGAACGCCGCCGAAATGTCCTCGGCGTTCCAGCTGCGGGTGCCGCGGAACACGGGCTCGATCATCCGCTCGAGAACGCGGGGCCCGAGCGCATCGCGGATATGGTCGGCCAGCGTGACTCCATCGGCAGCCAGGGCAGAGGCCGCATCGTCCGGATCGGTCCGATTGCGCGCGGCCAGCATCTTCAGCCCGAACGGCAGGAAGCGGAGCCGCTCCATGACCGAAAGCCCGGGCGTGAAGAGGCTCTTGACGCCGGGCATCAGCTCCACGGTCCATTTCCCGTCGACGTCGCGGCATTCGGCCGAGAGACCGCGCACCGGGATCAGAGCCGATGCAAGACCGATTTCCTTGAGCAGCGCATTGAACGGGCGGCTGAAGGCGTAAAGGAGACGAGCGCCGGCATTGAAGCGGATACCGCGAACCTCCCGGTCGCCCACACGTCCCCCCACGGTTTCCGCTGCTTCCAGCACACGCACGGAATGCCCCGCCTGCACCAGTCTGCGTGCGGCGACGAGCCCTGAAATGCCCGCCCCGATGACGACTATGGTCCTTGCGCTCACGGCCGCAACGCCTCCGGTCCAGTCACGAGTTCAATCAGCGCCGGTCCGTTCTGATCCAGGGCTGCCACCAGCGCGGCGGGAAACTGCTCCGTCTGCTCGACCCGGATTCCCAACGCGCCGAAGGAGCGCGCATAAGCGGCGAAATCGATCGCCGGCAGGTCCGTTCCAACCGTGCGGCCGAACTGTCTCGACTGGCTGGCCGCGATGGCTCCGTAGCGGCTGTTGTTGACGACAATCATCGTCACCGGCAGTTGGTAAAGTACCGCAGTGGCGAGTTCCTCGCCATGCATCAGGAAACAGCCATCGCCTGCCATACCGACCACGTGCCGGCCGGGAAAGGCGGCCTGAACACCGATAGCCGCCGGCAGCCCGTACCCCATGGCTCCGCTCTTGGGGCCGAGCTGGGTGCCGTAAAGAGCGTGCGGGAAATACCGCTGTGGCCAATGCGCATAGGCGCCGGCGCCCACGGTCAGAACGGCATCCGGCGGCAACGCCGCCCGCAGAGTTCGACAGATCTCATGCATATCCAGCGGACCTTTGCCCGGCTGCCCGGTCGTAAACGTCTCGCGCATGGCGCGCAGCGGCCCACTCCAGGACGTCCAGTTCGGCATCTCATGAGAGCCAAGCGCGCGCATCAGAGGCTCGAACAGGGTTTCGGCAACGGCGCAGACTGGCATGGTCGGCCGATAGACGCGGTTGAGTTCACCTGCGTCGGGATGGACGTGGATCAGCTTCTGCGTCGGCTGAGGCGCGTCCAGCAGCCGAAAGCCTTCAAAGATGCCGGCACCGAACGTGTTGATCTCGCCCAGGCGCATTCCGGCCACCACGACGACGTCCGCGCGAGCAACCGCCTCGAGAATGGCGGGATCGGCCCCGATGCCCAGTTCGCCCACGAAATAGGGATGGTCCGCCGGCATCAGGTCCCGTCGCCGATAGGAGGTCACAACGGGGATTCCGACACTCATGGAGAACGCCGAAAGCGCCGCGACCCCATTCTGCGACCATCCTGTACCGCCGACGATCAGGATCGGGTTCTCCGAAGCCGCGAGCATGGAGGCGACAGCTTCGGCCTGCGCGGTCGATACCTCTGCCCGAGGCACGAACGGCGGCAGCAGTACCGGCGCGGTGGTCGTCTGGCTCCAGACATCCTCCGTGACAGCAAGGACGACGGGCCCGCGCTGTCCCGTCATGGCGGTCGCCCATGCACGCGACAGAAGCTCGGGGAGACGTCTGGCATCGGTGCAGGTTCCGATCCATTTCGCAACGGGAGCGAATGCGATTGAAAAGTCATTGTCGAGAAATGCCTCGCGACCCGCCTGCCTCAAGGGAGGCTGGCCCACGATCAGGATCATGGGTGCAGCGTCGGTGAAGGCGGTGTGCAAGGCCAGCGAGGTATTCAGCGCGCCGGGCGCTCGTCCGGCAAGACAGATGCCTGGCCGGTTGCGCAACTGCCCCGCAGCCTGCGCCATATAGGCCATCCCGCCCTCGTGGCGGCAGGAGATCAGCTGAATGCCCGCACCGTCGGCGGCATCGAGCGCCTCCAATATCCCCTCGCCGGGAACGTGAAAGACCGGGCCGCAATCCCATGCCTTGAGCGTCTGCGCAAAGAGCTGCGCTCCCGTGATGTCGGCAAGTCCAGTCATAGCGGCGTCCTTTCATCTCCGATCAATGCAGCAAGCCGAAGGCGAGCCGCAACACGGTGCAGCGCCGGCATTGTCCGGAATGGGCGGATTTCGAAAAAACGAGACCCATAAGAGAAAGCCGCGGCCCTAGCGAGATCGAGCCGGCTATCGATACTGCGACCCAGCGAAAGCTACGCATGAAACGTTTGCCCGACTGGATTGGAGCGCGAGATGAGTGACGTTAGCACGACCGCCATGACGATAAATCGCCGCTACCTGCTGGCCGGCTCAGCGGCCCTGCTGGCCGGAAGCCTCATGCCACTCGCCGCGTCTGCCGCGGGCGGCAGCCTGGTCATGACCATCAATCCCGAGCCGAACGCCATGTTGAGCGCCTTCAACACTGCCTCTCCGGTAGCGGTCATCTCAGGCAAGATGACCGAGGGTCTGATCAGTTACGATTTCGACCTCAAGCCGCAGCCGGAGCTGGCGACCTCGTGGGAAGTGGCGCCGGACGGCCTGTCCATGACCTTCAAGCTGCGCGACGGAGTCAATTGGCATGACGGCAAGCCATTCAGTTCGGCCGACGTGGCCTATTCAATCATGGAAATCCTCAAGCAGCACCATCCGCGCGGCCGCGGCACCTTCGCCAAGGTGACCGCCGTAGAGACGCCGGACCCGCTGACCGCCATCGTCAAACTCAGCCAGGCGACCCCTGCCCTGCTATATGCGCTGGCCGGATGGGAGTCGCCGATGGTGCCGAAACATGTCTACGAAGGCACCGATATTCTGAAGAACCCCGCGAACAATGCGCCAATCGGCACAGGCCCTTTCAAGTTCGTCGAATGGCAGCGCGGCAGCCATATCGTTCTGGAAAAGAACCCCGACTACTGAGACGCCGGCAAGCCGCTCCTCGACAAGCTGGTGGTGCGGATCTACTCCGACCCGAGCGCCCGCGTCGCCGCTTTCGAGGCGGGCGAATTGAACCTGGGCGGCGATGGTCCGATCCCCCTCAACGAAGTCAAGCGTTTCCAGGACAATCCGGCGTTCAAGGTCGAGACGCGCGGCACGGAAATGAACAACAGCCTCGACGTGCTGGAAACCAACCTGCGCAACGAGCACCTCGCCAAGCTCGACGTTCGCAAGGCGATGATGCACGCCATCGACCGCGACGCCATGATGAGGATCGTCTGGTACGGCCTCGCCGAGCCGCTGTCCGGACCGATTCCGCAGACGTTGCCACATTTCTACAGCGCCGATGTTCCGTCTTATCCGTTCGACACCGCCAGGGCGGAGGAACTGCTCGATGGTGCAGGCTATGCAAAAGACGCGGATGGAACCCGCTTCAAGCTCCGCCTGGTCTACCCGACGACCGGCGACACCTATGAGCGGGCTGGACAGTTCCTGCGCCAGCAGCTGCGCAAGGTAGGTATCGAACTGGAGCTGCAGGCGGCGGATGTGCCATCCTTCATCCGGAAGGTCTATGGCGAATACGATTTCGACCTCTCGATGTTCCCGGCATCGGTGACTGCGGACCCCTCGATCGGTTTGCAGCGGTTCTACCATTCCGCCGCGATCAAGCAGGGCACGCCCTTCGTCAACGCGTCGAGCTACAGCAACCCGGAGATGGACGACGTGCTGTCCAAGGCGGCGGTCGAGCCGGACGTGGCCAAGCGCGCGGACCTGTTCAAACGGTTCCAGCAGATCGCCATGACGGATCTCCCGATCCTTCCTCTGGCAAGGCCGGTCTACGTGACGGTCGCCAGCGCCAATGTGCGCGACTTCGTCACCGGACCGGAAGGTGTCCGCAGCCGTTATGCGACGCTGACGCTGGGGTGATCGAACAACTGCCCATCGTCGGAGTGATAATGCTCCGCACGGCATTTCCGCGCCCTCCTGGCGACATCGGGAACCCGAAAACTTTCGGGTCCCGCGTCGTGTATGAGGTCGTGGAGGGTGCGACTGTGGCCCGCGTTTTGGATGAGGACACTTGGGACGGTGCACTTTCGGCTTCGTTCGCCGAGGCCCGCGACGGCCTAATCGCCCGGGGCGCCGGGATTGTCACTACATCCTGCGGCGCTCTCGCGGTGCACCAGCAATGGCTGGCAAGGGATTGCCCCGTCCCGCTAACAACGTCCGCTTTGCTGCAACTGCCGCGGCGCATCGCCGAGTTCGGCTCGGTCGGTGTGATGGCAATGGACAGCAGAAGCATCGGCCCGCGCCATCTCGCGGCCGCCAATGCGCCGGCCGACATTCCTCTGATCGGGCTGGAGCAAGGTGCTGAGCTTTACCCGGTGCTGCGTGCGAACAGGCCGGACGTGCCGTTGGATTCAGCCCGCGCAGAGGCCGACGTGGTGGAGGCCGGACGTCGGCTGCTCGCTGAAAATCCCGGGCTGCGCGCCATCGTCCTCGAGTGCACGAACCTACCTCCCTATCGCGCCGCGCTGTCGCAAGCGCTCGGCATACCGGTCTTCGACATACTCACCTGGCTGGAGGAGGTCTGGCACGAGGCTGAAACCTCGCACCTAAAGCACTGATGGACAGAAACGACATGTCAGCAAGGCGACGAAAACTGCCACTTCGCTTCATCGGCAAGAGAATTCTGCAGGCGACGCTGACTATCCTCGGCATCGCGATCATTAATTTCCTTCTGCTTCAGCTGGCGCCCGGAGACGCGGCCGACGCCCTGGCCGGAGAAGCCGGCACCGCGGATGCCGAGTACCTGGCCAATCTCAGGCGGGAGTTCGGTCTCGACCGTCCATTGTGGGAGCAACTCGCCGCCTTCCTGATGCGGATCGCCACGTTCGACCTCGGCTATTCCTTTCGCTATGGCGAGAATGTCTCGACGCTGATCTGGGACAGGCTGCCGGCGACGCTGCTGCTGATGGCCACCAGCATCGTCCTCGCCCTCGTGCTGGGAATCCTCTTCGGCGTAACCGCGGCTCGGCACTTCAACCGGCTGCCGGACAGGCTGATTTCACTTGGAGCCCTCCTGTTCTATGCCACGCCGCCATTCTGGATCGGACTGATGATGATCCTCGTATTCTCGGTCTGGCTCGGCTTAACGCCCACTGGTGGCATGCACGACATTACTGCCGAAGGCTCCGGCATCGCCGGCGCGCTCGACGTGGCTTGGCATCTCTTACTGCCGGCACTGACGCAGGCTTTCTTCTATCTGGCAATCTACACTCGGCTGGTCCGGGCAGGCATGCTCGATGTGCTGAACCTCGACTACATGAGGGTGGCTCGCGCCAAAGGCATCTCGGAGCGGCGGATTGCGTATCGCCACGCCTTGCGCAATGCCGTGCTGCCGCTGATCACCGTGGTGGGAACCAATATCGGCGGCTTTCTGGGCGGCGCCGTCCTGACCGAGACGGTGTTCTCATGGCCTGGCATCGGTCGACTCATGTTCGACGCCATGTTCCAGCGGGACCTCAATCTGCTGCTGTCGATCCTGGTGCTCAGCTCGATCTTCGTCGTTCTGGCAAACCTGATCGTGGACCTTCTCTATCCGGTCATAAATCCAACGGTCGAACTGCGTTGATGCGTTATCTTCAACTCGTTCTGCACAACTGGACGACCGCCCTGGGTGTGCTGTTGCTGGGCGCGGTCCTTGCTATGGCTCTGACGGCCCATCTGATCTTCCCGGGCGACCCCTACGACATGGTCGGCGCACCGCTGACCTGGCCCGGAGAATATGCCGAGACGCCGCTCGGCACGGACAGCCTCGGGCGCGACATGGCCGCAGGCCTCTTCTACGGCGCGCGCGTGTCCCTGCTGGTCGGCTTCTCTTCAGCCTTCGTGGCGGCGATGATGGGCATATTGGTCGGCGCCTTCGCCGGCTATTACGGCGGCTGGACCGACGACGTGCTCATGCGAGTCACCGAGCTGTTCCAGACGATCCCGCAGTTCATGCTCGCCATCGCGGTCGTGGCCGTGCTCGGGCCTTCGGTGACGGTGATCATCGTGTCTTTGGCCGCCGTGTCCTGGCCGGCCGTCGCGCGTCTGGTCAGGGGCGAATTCATGATCATGCGCGAACGCGCCTTCGTGCACGGCTGCATCGTCGCCGGCATGAGCGACATGCGCATCATCTTCGCCCAGATCCTGCCCAACGTGATGCCTGTCATCATCGTCATGTCGACCATCCTCGTCGCGACCTCGATCCTGATGGAATCAGCGCTTTCCTTCCTCGGTTTCGGCGACCCGAACGTCCTGACCTGGGGCACGATGATCGGCATGGGGCGCGGCCAGCTCCGCGACGCATGGTACATCATCGCCATCCCGGGCCTGGCGCTGCTGCTTACCGCGCTTGCACTCAACCTGGTTGGAGAAGGGCTCAATGACGCTCTGAACCCGCGCCTGCGGCAGAGGAAGGGATGATGGCCACGCCATTGCTGAGCATCAACGACCTGCAGGTCCGCATCCGCGCAAATCCGCGGGCGCAGCTCCTGCGCGGCGTGTCGCTGTCCGTCGGTCGTGGCGAGACGCTGGCCGTGGTTGGCGAAAGCGGATGCGGCAAGTCGCTCACCTCGCTTTCGGTCATGGGCCTTCTTCCCGACGGACTCGAGAAGCATGCCGGAACAATTCAGTTCGATGGTACCGACCTTCCGGTCACCGACAACGACGCAATGCGCAAGATCCGCGGCAGGCGCATCGGCATGGTCTTCCAGGAGCCGATGGCGGCCCTCAATCCTGTCTACTCCATCGGCGACCAGGTCGCTGAAGTGATCCACGAACACGAGACGGTGAGCAAGGCCGAAGCCATGGCGCGCGTCGTGGAATTGCTGACGCAGGTGCAACTGCCGGACCCCGCCCGCATCGTGCACGAATATCCGCACCGACTGTCGGGCGGGCAACGGCAGCGCGTGGTCATCGCGATGGCGCTTGCCTGCCGTCCCGACCTGCTGATCGCCGACGAGCCGACGACGGCGCTCGACGTCACCGTGCAGGCGCAGATCATGCGCCTTCTGCGCGATCTTCAGGAAGAGATGGGCATCGCAATCCTGCTGATCACGCACAATCTGGGTCTGGTGGCGCAGATGGCCGACCGGGTCGCCGTGATGTATGCCGGAAGCAAGGTCGAGGAAGCCGCGACGCGCGAGCTGTTCGCCCGGCCGCGCCATCCATATACGCGCGGGCTGCTTGCCGCCACGCCGCGCCCCGGACGGCGACGTCCTGGCGAGCCGCCGTTGACCGAGATACCCGGTGTCGTGCCCTCGGCTACCGACATGCTCGATGGTTGCCGTTTCCGGCCACGCTGTTCGGTCGCCGTCGATCTTTGCACCCGGCAAGATCCGTCTTTTGCCGACAGCGTCGCCTGCCATCTGTCCACCCGGGAGCATGCGTGATGACCCCGCTCCTTTCCGTGCGCGATCTCCATTGCAGTTTCGAAACGACGCGCGGGCATGTGCACGCCGTGCAGGGCGTGAGCCTTGATCTTAACGTCGGTGAGACGCTCGCTCTGGTCGGTGAATCCGGATGCGGCAAGACCACGTTGGCCCGCTGTATCCTCGGCTTGCAGCGGGCCACTTCGGGCGAGGTTCTTCTCGACGGCGAGAATTTGGTCGGCTTGTCGCGGCGCGAGGCGCGGCGGCACCGACCGCGCATGCAGTGCGTGTTTCAGGATCCCTTCGCCTCGCTCAATTCGCGAAAGCGTGTGGAAGATCTGATCCGGGAGCCGCTCGACGTGCATCGCATCGGCACGGCGGCGGAACGGCGCCGCCAGGTTCAGGAACTGATGGAACGTGTCGGCCTGCGCCCCGACTGGGGCAAGCGCTTCCCACACGAGTTTTCCGGCGGCCAGCGGCAGCGCATCAGCATTGCGCGAGCCCTGGCGCTTCGGCCCGCGGTGCTGATCTGCGATGAACCCGTCTCCGCCCTCGACGTCTCCGTGCAGGCCCAGATTGTCAATCTGCTATGGGAGCTGCAGCGCGATCTCGGCATGAGCTATCTCTTCATCACGCACGACCTGATGCTGGTGGAGAACTTCGCCGACCGCGTGGCCATGATGTACAAGGGAAGGATCGTCGAGGAAGGCCGCGCCGTCGACGTCTGGCGCTCACCGCGGCACGAATTCACAAAGACACTGATCGACGCGATCCCGATACCGGATCCAGACGTGCGCATGGGATCGGGGTCGTCGGTTTTCGGACGATAGAAGTCTTCTGGCAAGCGTCGCTGGCGCCCGGACTCCATCAGGACGCGTTGCTTGACGCCAACCGGTAGCGCGCCTGTTTAGGCGTCATGCCGAAATGTGCACGGAAAGCCGAGGTGAAGCTCGCCTGATGACGAAAGCCGACCGCATACGCCACAACCGCGATCGATGTTTCGTCTTTCGCCAGAAGCTCCATCGCACGATCCATTCGATGACGATTTCGATAGGCGAAGATCGTAGTCCCATAGAGCAGGCGAAAGCCGCTCTTCAGCTTGGTCGCGTTCGTGCCCAGTCGTCTGGCGAGCCTTGGAATGGTGAGTGATTCCGAAAAGTCGTTTGCCAGAATCTGTCGCGCCTGGTCGAACATCGTGAGTTCGCGCGCAGTGAAAACGATCGACTGCTCCTCGGCACTGCCCACCCGATGCAGGGCTTCGACCGCAAGGACGAGGAGTTCAATGACCCGAGCGGCGGCAAGCGGCAGATCCCGCTGGGCAGTGAACCTGATCTCGAACAGATTCCGCAACCGGCGCAGGAACTCTGGATCGATCTTCTGTTCTGTCATGGCGACGGTCTCTTCGCCCGGTGACAGCAATTGTCTGACCACGCTCTGGCCAACGTCCATGCCGAAACTGTCTCTGAGCAGAGCGGGGCGGACATAAAAGCTCGCCATCCTGTACCTGCCGGGCTGGCAGACGACATCGTAGGCCATGCCCGTAGCTTGCTGGCAGACGATCAGCGAGACGTTGGACGTTGCAGTCGCGTCCCGCTCCTGAGGCAGCGACAGTTCTACCGGCCCCTCGAGCAAAAGATGAAACTCGAGCAGCCCCTCGGCCACGACATGTTCCTGGCGGACCGCATAGTATTCGCAATCTGTAAGAACCACGAATATGCCGTCCGCCGGCGAAAGAAACCGCCAGGATCCCTTGCCGTCGCTCGGCGGCAGATCGAAACACGAATAGCGCAGGCTGAGATGCGTATCGACCTGCTGGGACGCTTCCGCGGAGGAGGCAAGATTCCGGAAGGCCGCCGCGACCGTTCCCTCCCGTCCCCCGAAATAGGCGCGGAACAATCCTCCTCTGCCTGCCACAGCCTCGCGGTCCATCGTCTTCTCCAGCCCGTTCTCACGGCCAGGCCAACGTATCACCGTTTGGGCTTGCTTTGCATCGCGGACAAGAGTGGCCGGTCTTCCGGACAAGATCGGCTCAGACAGAGTCTTTCCATCGGCGCGTCAGGCCGTTTTCGATGCCGAAGATATCGAGCACCCGACCTATCGAGTGATCGATCATCTCGGCAAGGCTGTCCGGCCGGGCGTAGAAAGCGGGCAGCGGCGGCGCGATGATGGCGCCGATTTCGGCAAGTTGCACCATGGTCCTGAGATGGCCGAGGTGGAGCGGCGTCTCCCGCACCATGAGCACGAGCGGTCGGCGCTCCTTCAGCGTCACGTCGGCGGCGCGTGTCAGCAGACCCGAGGTCACGCCGGTGGAAATCTCCGACATGGAACGAACCGAACATGGCGCGACGACCATGCCCATGGTTCGGAAGGAGCCCGAGGATATCCCGGCGCCGATGTCGGTCTGCTGATACCAACGGCCCGCAAGCGCCCGCACCTCGGCCACCTTGTAGTCCGTCTCGTGCGCAAGCGTGATTTCGGCCGAGCGCGACATGACCAGATGCGTCTCGATTCCGGCATCACGCAACGCTTCCAGCATCCGCACGCCATAGATAACGCCAGAGGCGCCCGAGATTCCGACGACGATGCGCCCTGCCCGCACGGAAGTGCCTTCGCTCACAGGTCGGTCCTGACGTGCCAGAGCTCGGGAAACAGCTCGACGTCGAGCATCCGTCGCAGATAGGACACGCCGCCGGTGCCGCCGGTGCCGCGCTTGAAACCGATGATGCGCTCCACTGTCGTCACGTGATTGAAGCGCCAGCGGCGAAAATAGTCCTCGAAATCGACGAGCTTCTCGGCCAGTTCGTAGAGCGGCCAGTAGCGCTGCGGATCGCCGTAGACCTGTCGCCAGGCTTCCTGAACCTTCGGATTGTTCGTTCTCGCCTGCCTGATGTCCGCACGCGGTTCGTCGCCCACATCGAAGCCGTTGCGCTTCAAAAGCGCGATCGCCTCGTCATAGATGGAATTCTCTGACAGGATGACTTCCAGTTGCGCGGAGATCTCGGGCCTGTGCTCGTGAGGTTTCAGCATCGCCAGATTGCGGTTTCCCGCAAGGTACTCGATGGCGCGATACTGCCAGGACTGGAACCCCGAGGACTGGCCGAGTGAGGGCCGCATGATGTTGTATTCCGACGGCGTCATGGTCCTGAGCACGTCCCACGCGGAATTCAGCTGATCAAAGATGCGAGCCACACGCGTCAGCATCTTGAAGGCCGGCTGCAGGCGGTCTTCGCGCACCGCCTTCGCGGCCGATCTCATTTCATGGATGGCGAGCATCATCCACAGCTCCGAGGTCTGGTGCTGGATGATGAACAGCAGTTCGTCATGCGCATCGGACAAGGGTTCCTGCGCACCTAGAATTCTGTCGAGATGCAGATAATCACCGTAGGACATCTTGCGGGCGAAGGACATCTCCGCGCCCTCGGCCGAGGGATCATACTGTTTCGTCATGTCACGGAGGCCTTGCGATGGTATTCGGGTCTGTCCCACAGTCGCTTGTCCAGCACGTCGGCGAGCACTCCAATTGCCCGATCGATATCGGCGGCGCCGAGATAAAGCGGCGTAAAGCCAAAACGCATGGAATCCGGCGCCCGGAAATCGCCGATGACGCCCCGCGCGATCAGCGCCTGCATGACGGCATAGGCATGCGGATGTCTGAACGAGACCTGGCTGCCGCGCACAGCCGGGTTGCGCGGACTGCCGAGTTCGAGTCCGGGACAGGCGGTCTCCACGCCGGCGATGAAGCGTTCGCTCAGTTCGATGGACTTCGCCCTCACATCGCGCATCTCGACGCCCTCCCAGACATCCAGAGCGGCCTCCAGCACCGTGAGCGCAATGACAGGAGGCGTGCCTACGCGCATCCTCTCGATGCCCGGCGCCGGGCGGTAGTCAAGATCGAAGGCAAAGGGCGCTTCGTGCCCCATCCAGCCTGAAAGGCTGGGACGCGCGCGGTCGGCGTGGCGCGGCGCGACATAGATGAATGCCGGCGCGCCGGGACCGCCGTTCAGATATTTGTAGGTGCAGCCGACGGCGAAATCGACGTCCGCCGCCGTAAGGTCGACATCGACCGCGCCGACGGAATGCGCCAGGTCCCAGATCGCGAGCGCGCCAGCCCGATGCGCCTTGGCGGTGATGGCCTTCATGTCGTGCCGGCGGCCGGTGCGATAGTCGACTTCGGTGATCATCGTCGCCGCGACCGTCTCGTCTATGCTCTTCTCCACCTCTTCGGGGCCGACCACCTTCAGTTCGTAGCCGCGTCCAAGCGAGGTCAGGAGACCTTGGGCGATGTAGAGGTCGGATGGGAAATTGCCATCGTCAGAGAGCACCACGCGACGATCGGGGTTGAGCTCCAGCGCAGCGGAAAGCGCCTGGTAGACCTTGATGGACAGTGTATCTCCCATCACCACGGTTCCCGGCGCGGCGCCGATCAGTTTTGCAACTCGGTCGCCGACCTTGCGCGGCTGCACATACCAGCCAGCGGTGTTCCAACCGCGGATGAGCTGTTCGCCCCACTCCTGCATCAACATGGCTGACAGCCTCTCGCGAGCAGCAAGCGGAAGCGGCCCGAGCGAGTTGCCGTCCAGATAGACGACACCCTCCGGCAGATGGAACGCTGCGCGCGTCTCGTCAAAATCAGTCATGCCGACCCCTTCCGATCAAGCTGCGGCCGAGCGTATCACGATCGCCTTCTTGCGCAGGAAACGTCGGAAGCCGCCATAGCCGTAGCGGCTGCCGCCGAGGCCGGAATAGCCAAACGCGTTCTTCTCTGCCAGGGCGCCGACCCCACCCATGGTATCGAAATCGTTGATCCACATGCCGCCCGCATTGATGCGGCTGCCGAGTTCGATCGCCTTTGCCTCGTCGCCGATCACCGCCGCCGACAGGCCGAACTCCGTGTCATTGGCAAGCCTTACCGCTTCCTCCTCGGTGTCGAATGCCATGATCGGCACAATCGGGCCGAAGGTCTCGTCGTGCATCACGGCCATGTCCTGCGTCACGTTTGTCAAGACCGTCGGCTCGCACCAGAGCCCGCCACTGTGTTCGACGATATTGCCACCGGTCAACACCTTGGCCCCTTTGGCGATTGCGTCGTCAAGCTGGCCGCGCAGGATATCCGCCTGGCGTGCGAAGATGATCGGGCCGAGCTCGCCATTGCGGATGTCCTCGATGTTCATGGCAAGCGCCTTCATGCGGGCGACGACACGTTCGCACACCGCGTCGTAGACGCCCCGCTGCACATAGACGCGTTCTATCGCGCAGCAGAGCTGGCCCGAATTCTCTACCGCTCCTCGCACCAGAATCTCGGCGGCGAAGTCCGGCTCCGCGCTGTCCAGCACCACGGCCGGATCGCTGCCGCCCAGTTCGAGGAAGACGGGCTTGAACTGCGACGCCGCTCGTTCCTGGACCTTGCGGCCGGTGCGCACAGATCCGGTGAAGACAAGCGTGTCCGTGGCATCGACGATCATCGCGCCTGTCTCGCCGTCACCTTCGAACACGTCGAGCACGTCGCGCAGATGCTCCACCTCCGCGATGGCCGCACGGAAGGGCTTGATGAAGCGCGGCGTCACCTCCGACGGCTTGATCGCCACCGCAGAGCCGGCAAGCAGGGCCGTGATGGCATCGATCATGCACAGGATGAGCGGGTAGTTCCACGGCGAGATGATACCCACGAGTTCGTAGGGCACATGCTGTTGCTGGAAGCGCAGCGTCGGGTCGGACGAGTTGCCGCTCGCTTCGGCCAGCGCTTCGGCCGCCGTGGCGCAACGCATGCGCGTGATGCCCTTCAGTCCCTCTATTTCATTGACCGACCATTCGTAGCGGCCGGTGTCCGCGCAGAGGGCCTGGAGGATGGCATCGTAGTGCCTGTCTACCGCGTCGCACAGCTCCAGCATCGCCTTGACCCGGCCATCGATGCCCAGCGCCAGCCATGCCGGCTGGGCAGCGCGAAGCTCCATGCAGCGCGCCATCAGTTCCTCACGGGAAAGCGGAGTAATCGCATAGTCGTTCGCGCCGGTGCGCGGATTGCGAATCTCAAGCATGCGGGTCATCGTTGGTCCTCTTCAGTTGGCCGGAGGATGGCCGAGCGTTCCAATCCTGCAAAGAGGCACAATTCGCGTTGTGCCGAATTCCAAAAAGTTTGGGCTGGCGCGACAAAAGCGCGGACTATTGCCCGCCGCGGCAAAACGATTAACTGGCAGGCTCGAACCGGAGACGATCATGCGGCCATTTGTCGATACCCTTGCCCAGCAGGGCGAACTCTCGGTGGTACGCAGACCCGTCGATCCGCGCCATCAGCTTGCCGCCGTCACCAAGGCAGTCCAGAAGGCGGGTGACCAAGCCGTCCTGTTCGAAAGGGTCGAGGGCACGAGTTTTCCGGTCGTCTCCAACCTCTACGGCAGCCATGAGCGCCTCCGCCGCCTGATCGGAGCCGGTGACAAGACATTCTGCCAAAGGTGGATCGAACTGACGGATGCCTGCATCGCCGGCCGCGACGCCGACGTGCTGGAGCGGGCTCCCATCTCCATAGAATCCGAATTCGTGAGCGGAACGCTCTCGGACCTCCCCGCCGTCACCTATCACGAGCGCGATGCCGGACCTTATTTCACCTCGGCGATCTTCCTGGCGCGCGAGCCGGACAGCGGCGTGCCCAATCTGTCGTTCCACCGCTCCATGTATGTGTCGGACGCTGAACTGAGGGTGAGGCTCGGCTCCACCCACGACCTGGCTCGCTATCAGGTCAAGGCAGAATCGCGCGGAGAGGCGCTGCCCGCCGCACTGCTTCTGTCCTGTCCGCCGGAAATCTTCCTCGCCGCCTGTGCCTCTCTCCCCTACGACGCGTCGGAACTGGTGATGGCTGCACAGGTCAGCGGCGGAAAGATTCCGATGCGGCGCTGCAAGACGATCGATCTCGAGGTTCCGGCCTCGGTCGACATCGTCGTGGAAGGCCGCTTCCTGCCCAACGTGAAACGGCCGGAAGGTCCGTTCGGCGAATTCATGGGCAACTATGTTGGCGTAGGCGACAACCACGTCTTCGAGATCAGCCACGTGAGCTACAGGCCCGATGCGATCTTCCACGCGCTCGTCTGCGGCTCGCCGGAAGACCTTCGGCCTCTCGAGGCCGTCACGGCGGCGCGTGTCTATCGTCACGTCGCGGCACAGGTGCCGGGCGTGATCGACGTCTGCTGCCGGCCGAACGTGATGATCTCCATCATCAAGATTCGTAAGACCTACGAGGGCCAGGGCAAACACGCGATCCTCGCGGCGCTCGGCTCCTATCTCGACTACAACAAGGTTGTGATCGTGGTCGACGAAGACGTGGATATCTACGATCTTGATGATGTCATGTGGGCTTATATGACGCGCGGAAGGGCGGATACTCGCGCCATGATTCTCAACGACATTCCGGGCTTCTACCGTGACCCGCACAAGGACCATTGGGGGCGGCTCTGCATCGACGCGACCATGCCGTTCGGACGCGAAGCGGAATTCGCGCGCAAAACCATCCCCGGCGAGGACGCGATAGATTTGCGCGAATGGCTCGCGTGATGCCTTCCGTTGGGAAACGCATCGTGTCCGGCCGCGGCGCATGAGCGCTTTTCCCGCTCACCCGGCCTGGGACTTCGTCGTCGGCCTCTACGGCCAGCCGGAGGTCGCGCCAGCCTGCCTCGAATTGCAGGAGCGGCATGGGATCGATGTGACGATGATGCTGTTCTGCCTTTGGCGCGGCTCGATCGACGGGCAGCCGCTCGGTGCCCGGATGGCGCCGCTCGCTCAGGCAGCTCGAACATGGCACATGTCGGCGGTCTTGCCGATGCGCGCAGCCCGACGCTGGCTGAAGGAAGACGCGAAACGTCTCGACGATCGGGCGGGGACATCGCTCTATAAGACCGTGCTCTCCGCCGAGATCGACTGCGAGCACGGAGAACTGCTGATGCTCGCGCGGCTTGCCGAGTTGCAGTGCGACACACCTGACGCAGGCTCGCCGCAAGCAATGGCCGAAAACCTTGCCACCTTCTTCAAAGAGACGGGAACCAGCCTCGCCGAGGGCGACCGGGCTGCCATCACGGCAATCCTCTACGGGGCCGGTGCGGCAGAGGAAATCCGGCGCGTTCTGCCGGTCGCATAAAAGGTCCGCCCGATCGCACAAGTAGGCCGCGTTTCGTACTCACAGGCCTTCGCTAATGTCGCTCCTCATCAACATGAGGAGCCTGCCACTTGAAGAACCGCATCTTTTCCGGAGCGCCGTCGGAAGACTTCGCCGGCTACGCCAAGGCGGTGATCGACGGTTCGACGATCTATGTCTCGGGCACCATGGGACAGGACCCGGCAACCGGCGCCATGCCGGAAAGCGCGTCGGACCAGGCGCGCAATGCGTTGGCCTCGATCGGCTCGGCGCTGGCCAAGGCCGGAGCCAGCCTGAAGAATGCCGTGGCCTGCCGCGTGTATATTACCGATGCGAGCTATCTAAAGGACATCGCGCCCGTGCTGGGCGAAGTTTTCCGAGACATACGCCCTACGAACACGCTGCTGATCTGCCAGTTGCCCGCACCAGGCGCCAAGGTCGAGATCGAGGTGACCGCCTCGACACGAGCCTAGCGGGCGGCGCTTATACCCGGAAAGAGAGATCTCACTTTCCGGGTATCAGGCCTTGCGGCCTGAATCGCAGCATCACGATCAGGATCACGCCCATCACCACCAGCCGCATGTGCGCGGCGCTTTCGATCAGGTGCTGCTTCAGCGGTCCATCGGTCATACCGGACGTGGCCAGAGCCATCAGGCTGTTGCCCCATGGCTCGACCTGTACCCATAGATACCAGATCAGGAAGCCGCCCAGCACCGCGCCCAGGTTGCTGCCCGAGCCACCGACAACGACCATGACCCAGATCAGGAACGTATAGCGCAAGGGCTGGAATGCGCCGGGCGTCAACTGGCCTTCCAGGGTGGCGAGCATAGCGCCCGAGATACCCAGAACGGCGCAGCCGAGAACGAATATCTGCAAGTGCCGGCGGGTGACGTCCTTGCCCATTGCGGCTGCCGCGACCTCGTTGTCGCGGATCGCCCGCATCATTCGCCCCCAGGGCGAATGCAATGCCGCCTCCGACAGCCAGATCAGCACCAGCAGCACCGCCAGGAACATCGCCGCATAGAGCAGCTTCACCACCACCGCCGAAGCGGCGACCGGGTCCGCCCCGATGCTCGAGGCAAAAGCCAGGAAGCTCTGGCTTGCCTGGAGATCGACTTCGAACGGCACCGGCCGCGGAATGTCGACGATGTTCTTGACGCCGCGGTCCAGCCAGTCTTCGTTCTTCATCACTGCGATGACGATTTCGGCAATGCCGAGCGTGGCGATCGCCAGATAATCCGAGCGCAGCCCGAGCGCCGTCTTGCCGATCAGCCAGCCCGCGCCGGCGGCAAGAAGAGCACCGACCGGCCAGGACAAAAGAACCGGAAGACCAAGGCCCCCAATATTACCCTGGAGGGCCGGATTGATTGCCTCTACGGCGGTGACCGCAGGATCGAGAACCCACCGATAGGCGAAGAAGCCGATCCCGAGAGCGATGGCGAGCAAAAGAATCCGCCAGCCGCTTTTCTTCGGCATTCGTCTGTAGAACAGCGCTCCGGCTGCGATGACGGCAGCGCCGAACAGAAGAGCCGCGGCGATCCTGAAGCCGCCGGCCTGCCAGGCACCGGAAACCGGATCGAGCGCCACCAGGACGGCCGCAAGGCCGCCAAGCGCCACGAAACCCATGGTTCCGACATTGTAGAGCCCGGCATAGCCCCACTGAATATTGACGCCGAGCGCCATGACCGCCGAAATCAGGCCCATATTGACGATGGTAAGCGCCGCGTTCCAGCTCTGCGTGAGGCCGGTGATGACGATCAATGCGCCGACCGCGAGGAACAGCAGCGTGTTGCGACCCGCCACGCTCATGCCGCCTTGCCTCGGAAAATGCCGGTCGGCCTGAACAGGAGGACGAGGATGAGAACGATAAAACTTACCGCCACCTTGTAGTCGGTTGAGAGGAGCTGCAGCAGGCCTTCGGGTTGCCATTCGGTCGGAAGCAGGTAGCTGGCCAGTTTCTTGAAGCTGTAGGTGACCAGGATCTCCGAAAAGGCGACCACGAAGCCGCCCGCCACCGCGCCGATCGGATTTCCAAGACCGCCCACCACGGCCGCGGCGAAAACCGGAAGGAGGAGCTGAAAGTAGGTGATCGGTCGAAACGACTTGTCGAGGCCGTAGAGGACGCCCGCGAGCGTGGCGAGTGCAGCCGACAGCACCCAGACGATGGTCACCACACGCTCCGGATTGATGCCTGAAAGCAGCGCCAGGTTTTCGTTGTCGGAGAAGGCCCGCATCGATTTGCCGGTGCGGGTGCGCTTCAGGAACCAGTGGAGCCAGCTGACGACGACGATCGTCGTGACCAGCGTGATGGCCTGCGCCGTGCGCAGGGCCATCGTCTCTGTCAGTCCGGTCCACTGGCGGAATTGCGCCGCGGTGAAAATGAAGCGCTCACCATCGGCGAACTGCCTGTCTTCGACGCCGATGAGGATGCGCACCAGACCACCCATGACGAACATGACCCCCAGCGACGCCATGACCAGCGTGATCGAAGGAACCTTCCGGGTCCGATAGGGTCGGTAGACCAGCCGGTCCGTCAGGAGCACGACGGCTATCGTGGCGATCATGCCGGCCGGCAGCGCGAGCAAGGCAGTCGGCAACGGTGCGATGCTTATGCCGGCCGCCTGGATCCCCCACATTGCCAGGATCGTCGCCATGGTGCCGAAGGACATCGTGTCGCCATGGCCAAAATTGGAGAAGCGCAGGATGCCGTAGACCAGCGTGGCGCCCAGCGCGCCGAGCGCGAGCTGCGAGCCGTAGGTCATCGCCGGGAGGAGCACGAAATTCGCAAATACGACGAGCGCGTTGAGCACATCCATGCCGTCACCCTCCCAGGAAGGTGCTGCGCACCTCGGGATCGGTCAGCAATTCCTTACCGCTTCCGGTGAAGCGGTTTGCCCCCTGCACCAGCACGTATCCGCGATCGGCGATCTCGAGCGCCTGCCGGGCGTTCTGCTCCACCATCAGTACCGTGACGCCCGTGCGGGCGACGTCGATGATACGGTCGAAGAGCTCGTCCATGACGATCGGGCTGACGCCCGCCGTCGGCTCGTCGAGCAGCAAGACGGAGGGTTCCGTCATCAATGCGCGGCCGACCGCGACCTGCTGGCGCTGTCCGCCGGAAAGCTCGCCAGCCGGCTGGCGCCTCTTGTCCTTCAATACCGGAAACAGCGAATAGACCTGCTCCATTGTCGGGCTGAAATCGTCCCGGCGCAGGAAGGCGCCCATTTCGAGGTTTTCTTCCACCGTCATGGACGGGAACACGTTTTCAGTCTGCGGCACGAAGGCCATGCCCTTGGCGACGCGCTCCTGCGGGCGTAGCCGGGTGATATCTTCGCCCCCCAGCCGCACTCCTCCGGTCCGCAGATCCAGCATACCGAACATGGCCTTCATCGCCGTCGACTTGCCCGCGCCGTTGGGACCGACGATGACGGCGATCTCGCCCTTCTCGACGGCGATCGTGCAGCCGTTGAGGATGTCTGCGCCACCATAGCCGCCGACCATGGCTTCACCGATCAGGAAAGGAGGCGCGCCTGTGGACGTCACGGTGCCGCCACCCCGATCATGGCCTCGCCGGCCCCCTTGCCAAGAACCTTGTTCTTGAGGCCGGTGCCGAGATAAGCCTCGATCACCCGCTCGTCGCGCACGATGTCGGCCGGCGCGCCCTGGGCCAGCACTTTTCCCTGCGCCATCACGATGACGCTGTCGCACAGCCTCGCGATGAAATCCATGTCGTGCTCGATGACGCAGAATGTGTAGCCGCGTTCCTTGTTCAGCCGCACGATCGCGTCGCCGATCGTCCTGAGCAACGTGCGATTCACGCCAGCGCCGACTTCGTCGAGAAAGACGATCCGCGCATCCACCATCATGGTGCGGCCGAGTTCGAGCAGCTTCTTCTGCCCACCCGACAGGTTGCCGGCCCGCTCCTCACGCACATGGGCAAGGCCGAGGAATTCCAGAACGTCTTGCGCCTTGGCGCGAAGGCCCTCCTCCTCGCGCTCGATCCGGCGACGGTGCACCCATGTGTTCCAGAGCGTCTCGCCGCTCTGTCCGCCCGGCACCATCATCAGGTTTTCCAGCACGCTCATCGAGGAGAATTCATGAGCGATCTGGAATGTCCTGAGCAGGCCCCTTGCGAAGAGCTGGTGCGGCGGCAGGCCGGTAATGTCTTCGCCCGCCATCGTCACCGTGCCGGAAGTTGGCCTGTGGACGCCTGCGATGACGTTGAAAAGGGTCGACTTCCCGGCGCCGTTCGGCCCGATCAGTCCGGTAATCGCGCCGGCGGGAATCGTCAGAGAAACGCCGTCCACAGCGTGGAAGCCGCCGAAATGCTTATGGATGTCGTGACAGACAATCATCAGCTCAAGACTGTTCCGGCGCGACCCGTCGCCCACCTAGCGACGGGTCGCACTCGATACGTCAGTGAAACTTCACCGTCTTCATCGCGCCGCCCTCGATCTCCACCTCGCGGTAGGATCCGGCGCTTTCGCCCTTGCCGATAAATTCCACGTTGGACGCGCCGACATAATCGACATCGCCGCCAGCCTTGAGGATTTCCAGCGCCTTGGCGAGATCGCCCGGGAAGATCTTCTCGCCCGGAGCATTCACGACGTCCATGATCTTGCCCTTGTAGTCTGCCGGCTTTGCCGAATTCGCGGCCTGCATCGCAAGCAGCATGATCGCCGCCGCGTCATAGGTCTCCGGGACGAAGGTGGCCGTGCCGTTGATGCCAGCCGCCTTCGTCATTTCCAGAAGCTTCGCCGCGCCGGGGCTGTCGGACCCCGGCAGGTCGCCAAACGCGCCATCGATCTGCGAGCCGAACTTCTTGATCAGGCTTTCGCCCCACATGCCGTTCGGAAACACGAACTTCGAGAACGCGCCCGTGTCGAGAACCGTCTGGACGACGCCGGCTCCGCCCTGGTCTGCATAGCCGGCCACGACGATGGCATCACCACCGGCCGAAGCCAGGGCGCCGACTTCCGCCGAGTAGTCGCTCTTGCCGTCCTCGTGCGGGGCGCTCAGCGTGATCTTGCCGCCGAGCTTTTCGAACGCCGACTGGATGGAGGCGGCGATGCCCTTGCCGTAGTCGTTGTTGGTATAGCTGATCGCCGCGGACTTCACGCCACGCTCGGTCATGATCTGGGCGAGGATCTCTCCTTCGCGGGCATCCGACGGAGCCGTGCGGAAGAACAGTCCCTTGCTGTCGATGGTGGACAGGCCAGGCGACGTGGCCGAAGGCGAGATGAGAACCATGCCGTTCGGGATGGCGACATTGGTCAGGACCGCGCTCGTCGCGCCCGAGCAGGTCGGGCCAATGATGCCGGCCACCTTGTCGGACGTCACGAGCCGTTCAGCGGCCGCGGTGGCGGCGCCTGCATCGATGCAGGTCTCGTCGCCGCGGACCGGAACCACCTTGGCGCCGCCCAGGAACAGTCCGGAATCGCTGACCTCCTTCATTGCCAGCTCAGCGGCCTGGGCCATCGGCGGCGTGAGGCTTTCGATCGGACCGGTGAAGCCCATTTCGATACCCACCTTGACGTCTTCGGCGCTGGCAGCGGCCGAAAGCGCGAGGCATGCCGCGGACGCGATCAGAAACTTTTTCATACTGGCTCCCATAACTTCCCTCTCAGTATTTGCAGGATGGCAAGGACGACCGTCCGGTGCATCCAGTTCTGGCTTGCACTACTCTATGTCGACGCCATTTGGGATGGCAAAACACCAGTTCCCGAAAACGGTCGTCAGTTTTTGTGATTTCGGTCCTTTGCTTTCATTCGTGGATCGTCGCCTCAGCTCAAAAGCGTCTTCGTCAGCGGGTGATCGGCGCTCGCCAGCCCGTCGACGATGCTGAAGTGATGACGATCCGGCTCGACTACTTCCGCAGTCGTCGCGCCCAGTCCGGTCCACATGTTGGCAAGCAGGGCAGATTGGCGAAGAAATTCCTGGCGCTCCCCGCCGCCGACCCAGCAGGTGATCCGCGCATCGGCCATCGGCCGCAGCAGCGCCGGACTTTCGGCCAATGCTTCCGCCTCGTCGATCCGCAGCTTCGCGTTCATCCCTGTTCTCATGAGCGGGCGCAGATCGTGCAGGCCCGAAATGGAAACGACGTTGCGAATGCGGACGCGAACCGCGTCCGCAAGAGGCGACGGTGATGAAATCATGCGGCTGGCGAGATGCCCTCCGGCCGAATGGCCAGTCAGCGCGATCGGACCCTCGACCAATTCCGCCGCCTTGCCGATGGCCGACGCGACCTCGCCCACGATGTCGGTAATTCGTGCCTCCGGGCACAGCGTATAGGTCGGCATGGCCACGGCATAGCCGGCGTCCACCGACCCGGCGGCGAGATGCGACCAGGCGCGCTGGTCGAACGCCATCCAGTAGCCCCCGTGAATGAACACCACGAGCCCCGTCGGCCGACCTTCCGGCAGGAAGAGATCGAGGCGATGCCGGGCACCACTGCCATAGGCAATGTCCAATCTAGAGCGCCCCTGTGCGGCAAGGCGGTCGCGGAACGATTGCGCAGCCTCGAACCACGCCGCGGGCCACCGCTCGCTTCCGGCAATATTGGCCGAGTTGGCGTAGGCGTTGTCCCAATCCTGGATACGGTATTCGAGCAAGGGGCCCTCCCTTTCGGCAACGTGCAATAGCAATGGCCGGACATCCCCGGCCACGTCAACAGAACTCTCAAAAAAACTTTATGCTTGAAATAAATTCGGCCCCATGAGAGCCTTCGTGGTGAGTGGAACAACTGGCGCGGACACAACGCGTGCGAAAGAGCCGAACCTCGATCGAGGTAGAACGGCCACGCATCAAGCGACGCTGCCGTTCGCGCGGCCGTGGGCTCATGGAGAACAAATGCTCGGGCAATCTGCACACATCGACACGTTCGCTCGGGACAATCTCCCGCCCCAGGACCAATGGCCGGATTTCCTGCTCGACGGCTTCGACTATCCCGAACAGATGAACGCCGCGGTCGAGTTGACCGACCGGATGGTCGAAAAGGGTTTCGGCGACCGGACGGCGCTGATCGGCAACGGACGGCGGCGCACCTACAAGGAGCTTTCCGACTGGACCAGCCGCATCGCGCATACGCTCGTAGAGGACTACGGCGTGAAACCCGGCAACCGGGTGCTGATACGTTCGGCCAACAATCCGGCGATGGTCGCCTGCTGGCTCGCGGCTACCAAGGCCGGCGCGGTGGTGGTCAACACCATGCCCCTGCTCCGCGCAGGAGAATTGGCCCAGATCGTCGACAAGGCCGAAATCTCCCTGGCGCTGTGCGACACCCGTCTGATGGACGAGATGCTCGCCTGCGCGAAGGACAGTGCCTTCCTGAAACGCGTGGTCGGGTTCGATGGCACCGCCAACCACGATGCGGAGCTCGACCGCGCGGCTCTCGACAAGCCGGTACGGTTCGATCCCGTGGACACAGGGCGCGATGACGTGGCGCTCCTCGGCTTTACCTCCGGCACGACGGGGATACCCAAGGCCACGATGCATTTCCACCGCGACCTGCTCATCATCGCGGACGCCTATGCGAAGGAAGTGCTCAAGGTCACACCCGAGGACATCTTCGTCGGCTCACCGCCGCTCGCCTTCACCTTCGGCCTGGGCGGCCTCGCGATCTTTCCGCTTCGCTTCGGGGCGGCGGCGACATTGCTCGAGCAGGCGACGCCGCCGAACATGATCTCGATCATCGAGAACTACCGTGCCACCATCTCCTTCACTGCGCCGACGGCCTACAAGGCGATGCTGAAGGCGATGGACGGCGGAGCGGATCTGTCATCGCTGCGCATCGCCGTGTCGGCCGGCGAAACCTTGCCCGGGCCGGTCTTCGAGGAGTGGACACGCAAGACAGGCAAGCCGATCCTCGACGGGATCGGCGCGACGGAAATGCTGCACATCTTCATTTCCAACCATCTCGACGACTGCAAGCCCGCATGCACCGGCAAGCCGGTCGGCGGCTACGAGGCGATCATCGTGGACGAGAACATGAATGAAGCGCCGCGGGGCACGGTCGGAAGGCTGGCGGTGCGAGGGCCAACCGGTTGCCGCTACATGGCGGACGAACGCCAGCGCGACTACGTGCGCAACGGCTGGAATCTCACCGGCGACAGCTTCTTTCAGGACGAGGACGGCTTCTTCCATTTCGCCGCGCGATCGGACGACATGATCGTCAGCGCCGGCTACAACATCGCCGGACCGGAAGTCGAGGCGGCGCTGCTGTCGCACCCGGATGTCGCCGAATGTGCGGTCATCGGCGTGCCGGATCCGGAGCGCGGCCAGATCGTGGAAGCGCATGTCGTACCGGCCGAAGGCGTGGAACGCGACGCTCGGACGATCAAGCGGCTGCAGGATCACATCAAGGCGACGATCGCTCCCTACAAATATCCCCGCTCCATCAAATTTACCGATTCTCTTCCGAAAACGCAGACCGGAAAGATCCAGCGTTTCCGCCTTGCCGCGGAAGTCTGAGCGCCGAGGCCGGCGAGCCTGTTCATGATCGCCGGCCGGCACTACAAGGCTGCGATGCGCATCGCAGCCAACCTTGGCAGGAGTGAACTTTCATCGTGAGCCGTGACAGCACGATCAAGACAATCTCGCCTGACTGGGTGGACGGCGAGACAAAGGTGCTGGAAGCGCCCGCCGACCACGGCCGGGAACTGCGCCTGTGGCTCAGGCTGCTGACCTGCTCGACGCTGGTCGAGACCGAGATCCGCCGCCGTCTGCGCGAGCAGTTCGACTGCACGCTGCCGCGTTTCGATCTCATGGCACAGCTCGAACGCGCCAGGGCCGGCATGGTGCTCGGCGAACTTTCCAAGCGCATGATGGTGTCGCCCGGCAACATGACCGCCCTGGTCGAGCGGCTTGCCGAAAGCGGCCATGTCAGCCGCACTGTCTCGCCGACCGACAGACGTGTCCAGATCATCGCGCTGACCCCTTTCGGCCGCGCCGAGTTCAAGAAGATGGCGGCCGCGCACGGCGATTGGATCGCCGAACTTTTTGGCGATCTGGCCGCACGGGACAGCGAAACGCTGTTCGACAAACTCGGCAAGCTCAAGAGCTCCGTCGTCACGGCGCTGGGGCGGAGCTGAGCCGCATCCCGGGCTGTCAGCCGTAGTCGATCCTGCCAATCGTTCGAACGTTCAAGTATCGCGAGCCGATGGCCAATTATTTTAAGCTTGAAGTTTTTTTCGGCCTGATCCATGGTCCGGTATGACCAGGCTGGGCTTCGGTCCGGTGATGAAGCGGCGGAGGACGGCATGCGCATTGTTTGCATCGGCGGCGGACCGGCCGGGCTCTATTTCGCACTGCTGATGAAGAAGCAGCACCCTGCACACCAGGTCACCGTGGTCGAGCGCAACCGTCCCTTCGATACCTTCGGCTGGGGTGTCGTGTTTTCCGACGCGACCATGCAGTCGATGCGGCAATGGGATCCGCAGACGGCGCAGGCCATCGAAATCGCCTTCAACCATTGGGACGACATCGAGCTGGTGTTCAAGGGGCGCAGGATCCGCACCACCGGCCATGGCTTTGTCGGCATCGGCCGCAAGAAGATGCTGAACATCCTGCAGGAACGCTGCATCGAGCTTGGTGTCGAACTGGTCTTCGAACGCGACGTGCAAAGCGACGAGGAATTCGCGGATGCTGACCTCGTCATTTCGTCCGACGGTGTCAATTCGCGCATCCGGGCAAAGTATGCCGAGGTCTTCAAGCCGGACATGCTGATGCGGCCGAACCGCTATATCTGGCTCGGCACGGACAAGCGCTTCGACGCCTTCACCTTCGATTTCCGCCGCACCGAGCATGGCTGGTTCCAAGCTCACATCTACCGCTTCGACGACACGACCTCGACGTTCATCGTCGAGACCACCGACGAGGTGTTCAAGGCGCACGGCATCGACAAGATGGATCAGGACCAGTCCGTCGCATTCTGCGAGAACCTGTTCGCCGAAACGCTCGACGGCCACCGCCTGATGACGAATGCGCAGCATCTGCGCGGCTCGGCCTGGCTGAACTTCGGGCGCCTGATCTGCGAGAAGTGGAGCCACTTCAACGGCAACAGTCACGTCGTCCTGATGGGCGACAGCGCCCATACCGCCCATTTCGCGATCGGTTCCGGCACCAAGCTCGCCATTGACGACGCGATCGAGCTGACGCGGCAGTTTGATCTCATCGGCCACGACAAGGCCAGCATTCCGGCCGTGCTGGCGGCCTATGAAGAGATCCGGCGCGTCGACGTCGCGCGCATCCAGAACGCGGCGCGGAACGCGATGGAGTGGTTCGAGGTCGTTGGCACACGCTACGCCGACACGCTCGAGCCCGAACAGTTCATGTATTCCATGCTGACGCGTTCCCAGCGCATCAGCCATGAAAACCTGCGCCTCCGCGACAGGGACTGGCTCGAAGGATACGAGCGCTGGTTCGCGGCGCGCGCCGGCGTCGACCCGGCCCCGAACGGCGCCGTGCCTTCGCCCATGTTCACGCCGTTCCGGATCAGGGGCCTGACGTTGAAGAACCGCATCGTCGTCTCGCCGATGGCGATGTATTCGGCGACGGACGGCGTGCCCGATGATTTTCACCTGGTTCATCTCGGCTCCCGGGCCATGGGCGGCGCGGCACTCGTCTTTCCCGAAATGACCTGCGTGTCGCCCGACGCCCGCATCACACCCGGCTGCCTGGGTCTTTGGAACGATGCCCAGTCTGCCGCCTTCAGGCGTCTGGTGGATTTCATCCATACACAGACGCCGGCCAAGATCGGCCTCCAGCTCGGCCATGCCGGCCGCAAGGGCGCCACCAAGGTCGCCTGGGAAGGCATCGACCAGCCGCTGGAGCATGGCGGCTGGCCACTGATCTCCGCATCCGCACTGCCCTATCTGAAGACGTCCGTCGTTCCGCGCGCCATGACGCGCGACGACATGGACCGGGTGCTGGCCGATTTCATCGCTGCGACGGAACGTGCGCGCGACATCGGCTTTGACATGCTCGAACTACACGCGGCGCATGGATATCTTCTGTCCAGCTTCCTTTCGCCGCTCACCAATCTGCGCGACGACGAATATGGCGGCAGCCACGAGAACCGCGCCCGGTTTCCGCTGGAAGTGTTCCGCGCCGTTCGCGCTGTCTGGCCGCAGGACCGGCCGATGTCCGTGCGCTTGTCTGCCCATGACTGGTACGAAGGCGGCAACACGCCGGAAGACGCGGCCATCTTCGCGCAGATGTTCAAAGACGCCGGTGCCGATATGATAGATTGCTCCTCCGGCCAGGTGGTGAAGGAAGAGCGGCCGGTCTACGGGCGCCTGTTCCAGACGCCTTTTTCGGACAAGATCCGCAATGAGATTCAGGTGCCCACGATCGCTGTCGGCGCCATTTCGGAGGCGGACCATGCCAATTCGATCATTGCCGCCGGACGGGCGGATCTCTGCGCCGTTGCCCGCCCGCATCTCGCAGATCCGTTCTTCGTCATGCACGAAGCAGCCAGGATCGGATATGCCGAGCAACCTTGGCCGAAGCAGTATCATTCGGCACGCGCGCAATATGTGAACAATCTGGCACGTGCTGCAGCTCCCGCCATAGTGAGCAAACCATGACAGCGCGCCATGCTTTGGTTACCGGCGCCGGCAGCGGCATCGGCAAGGCCATCGCGATCGCGCTGGCCGCCAGGGGCCACCGCGTCAGCCTCGCCGGCCGACGCGAGACGCCACTCAAAGCCGTGCAGTCAGAGATCGCCGCGGCCGGCGGCGAGGCCCTGGTTCTCGACGGCTTCGACGTCACCGACGCGTCTCTCGTCGAGGGCGGTGTCGCCAGAGCTGTAGGCCGTTTCGGGGACATCGCCGTGCTGGTCAACTGCGCAGGCGAAGCGCCTTCCGCGCCCTTCGACAAGACGGATCCCGCATTGTGGAGCCGGGTGATCTCGATCAACCTTACCGGCGTCTACCTGGTTACCCACGCAGCGATCGCTTCCGTGAGGCGCGCCGGCAGCGGGCGCATTGTCAACGTGGCGAGCACGGCGGGCCTCACTGGCTATCCTTATGTCTCGGCCTATTGCGCGGCCAAGCATGGCGTCGTCGGGCTGACGCGCGCGCTGGCGCTGGAACTGGCCCGCAGCGACGTCACCGTCAACGCGGTATGCCCCGGCTTTACCGATACGCCGCTGCTGGACAACGCGGTCGAGACCATCATCGGCGCGACGGGCCGCTCGGCGGCTGAGGCCCGAACGAGCCTCACCCGCGCCAACCCGCAGGGGCGGCTGGTCACGCCGCAGGAAGTCGCCGACGCGGTGCTCTGGCTCACGTCGGAAAACGCGACCGCGATCACCGGTCAGGCGATTGCCGTCGCCGGCGGCGAAGTTCTGGGAGGATGACAATGACCAATCCGATGCAAGACAAGAAGCGACCCTTTCGGAGCCACCGGCCGAAGCACTTCCTGCTCGAAACCGACGATGATGGCCGCGTCGCCACCATTACGCTCAACCGACCCGAAAAAAAGAACCCGCTCACGTTCGAGAGCTACGAGGAGCTGACCGACCTGTTCCGGGCGCTTGGCCGCGCCGACGATGTGCGGGTGGTGGTGCTGACCGGCGCGGAGAACAATTTCTCCTCGGGCGGCGATGTCTTCGACATCATCGAGCCACTGACCAGGATGTCGATGCCGGACCTGCTCGACTTCACGCGCATGACCGGCGACCTCGTGCGCCAGATGCGCGCCTGTCCGCAACCGATCATCGCTGCCGTCGACGGAATCTGCGCCGGGGCGGGCGCCATTCTTGCGATGGCCGCGGACCATCGCATTGCCACGCCGGAGGCAAAGACAGCCTTTCTGTTCACGCGTGTCGGCCTCGCCGGCGCCGACATGGGCGCCTGCGGCATCCTTCCGCGCATCATCGGCCAGGGCCGCGCGGCAGAACTCTTGTTCACCGGCCGAGTGATGACCGCTGCCGAAGGCCATGCCTGGGGCTTCTACAACGCGCTGCACGACCGAGCCGCCCTCCTCGGCGCAGCACAGGCATTTGCGCGCAACCTCGCCGACGGCCCGTGGTTCGCGCACGCGATGACGAAGAAGATGCTGGACCAGGAGTGGGCCATGGGCATCGACCAGCTCATCGAGTCGGAGGCGCAGGCACAGGCGATCTGCATGGCCACCGGCGACTTCCGCCGCGCCTTCGAGGCTTTCGCCGCCAAGACTAAGCCCGTTTTCGAGGGACGCTAGATCATGGCGTCGTCTTCCGCACCGGCCCGCACCCCAGCTCGCGATCATCTGGACTGGCCCTTTTTCGCTGACGACCATCGCGTGCTGGCCGGCGAACTGGACGCCTTCGTCGCCAGAGGTGGGCTGGGCGAGATCGACCATGCCGACGCAGACGGTGCCTGCAGGAGCCTGGTCATAAGGTTGGGCGACGCCGGCTTCCTGCGCCACTGCGTGCCGGCCGCCTTCGGTGGCGCGTCCGAGGCGATCGACAGCCGCTCGCTGTGCCTCATCCGCGAGACGCTTGCATTCCACGACGGCCTCGCCGACTTCGCCTTCGCCATGCAGGGGCTCGGCACCGGTGCCATCAGCCTGTCGGCCTCCGAGGAACTCAAGCGGGCGATCCTGCCGAAAATCGCCAGGGGCGAACTGATCTCCGCCTTCGCGCTGACCGAACCCGAAGCCGGTTCAGACGTGGCGGCGATGAGCAGCAGCGCCCGCCGAGCCGGCGACCATTATGTGCTCGACGGCGAAAAGATCTTCATCTCCAACGGCGGCATTGCCGACGTCTATAGCGTCTTCGCCCGCACCGGCGAGGCTCCCGGAACACGTGGCATCTCGGCCTTCGTCGTCTTTGCCGACACGCCCGGCTTCGAGATTGCCGAGCGCATCGAGACCATCGCGCCGCATCCGCTCGCCCGCATCCGCTTCGACAATTGCCGCATCCCTGTTTCGCAGCTTCTCGGACAGCCCGGTGAAGGCTTCAAGATCGCCATGCGCACGCTCGACATCTTTCGTCCCTCGGTCGCGGCCGCGGCGATCGGCTTTGCCCGGCGCGCCCTCGACGAGGCCGTGGCACATGCCAGATCGCGCAGGATGTTCGGGGCAACGCTGGCGGACCTGCCCACTGCGCAGAGCACCCTTGGCGAAATGGCGACGGCGATCGACACGGCCTCGCTGCTCACGGTGCGTACGGCCTGGCGACGCGACGTCCAGAAGCTGCCGATCACCCGTGAAGCTGCAATGGCCAAGATGACGGCGACGGAAAACGCGCAATGGGTCATCGACCAGGCGCTACAGATGTTCGGCGGACGCGGCGTGCGCGTGGGCGAAATCACGGAACGCCTCTACCGCGAAATCCGCGCGTTGCGCATCTACGAAGGCGCCACGGAGGTGCAAAAGCTCATCATCGGTCGTGAGCTGATGAAAGCGGCATCGCCGCGCTCCCCCGCAGAAAAGGACCGCGTATGACCGCCCCTCCCCGCAAGGCCGAGACGCCGAGCAACATACACCGTGTTCTGCAACCCGAGGGCTGGAAGCAGCCGCTGGGATACGCGAACGGCATTGAAGCCCGGGGCCGCATCCTCTTCATCGGTGGTCAGATCGGCTGGAATGCGCGCTGCGAATTCGAAACCGACGACTTCGTGGCACAGGTGCGTCAGACCCTGCTGAACATCGTCGACGTGTTGAAAGCGGGCGGCGCTGGGCCGCATCATATCACTTCGATGACCTGGTATTTCACCGACAAGAAGGAGTATGTCGACAACCTGCGCGCGATCGGCCAAGCCTATCGTGAGGTCATCGGCCGCCATTTCCCCGCCATGGCTGCCATGCAGGTCGTCGCGCTGGTCGAGGACCGTGCGAAGATCGAGATCCAGGCGACCGCGGTCGTGCCGGAGTAGCGTCGGCCTTCAGTTGACTTGTCACAGCGCGCGCGGTGCGATCCTGGCGCGTGCCGTCAGTGCAAGAGCCAGAAGCGTCATGGCGTAGGGCAGGATCGAGAAGAGTTCCGTCGGCACGAAGCTCATCCCGCCTTGGGCCCGAAGGCCCAGGCTCTCGAAGAATGAGAAGAGGAGCGCTCCCGCGAAGGCTCCGGGCACCGACCAGCGACCGATGATGACGACGGCGAGCGCGACATAGCCGCGGCCGTTGGTGAGCCCGTCATTGAAGGCGCCGAGCACACCGAGCGTGATCGCGGCGCCCGCGAGCCCCATCAGCGCACCGCCGAGTATCAATGCCACATAGCGCACCAGCGCCGTGTTGACGCCTCGCATCTCCGCCCCTGCCGGATCGTCGCCCACCGCCTTCAGGATAATACCGATGCGGGTCCTCGCCAGCACCAGAATGCCCACGACCATCGCGGCGAACGCCGCGTAGGTCATCAGGTTCTGCCGGAACAGTATGGGACCGATGAACGGGAGATCGCTCAGGAAGGGCACCTTCCATGTTGGCGTCAGCGGCACGAAGATCGCCATCTGGCCCGAAGGCTGCCAGAGCTGGAAGAGATAGGAAGTCAACCCCGCGCCGATGAGCGAGATGGCGATGCCGATGATGATCTGGTTGGCCCTGAGCCGGATGACGGAGACGGCAAGGATCGCCCCATAGCAGCCGCCCACGACGGCCGCGCCGAGAAGTCCCGCCGGCCACCCGGCCATGTGTGCGAAAACGACGGCTGCGAAAGCGCCGGCGGTCATGATCCCGTCGATGCCGAGATTGAGCGTCCCTGCCCGCTCGGTGATCATCTCGCCAAGTGCGGCCAGGAAGATCGGCGCAGCGAGCCTCAGCATGCCTCCAAGCACGATCTGCCAGAAAACGATATCGGTCCAGGTCATGGGGTCACGCCGTCCGTTTTCGCTGCAGGCCGATCGCGACGATCAGCAGCACCAGTCCCTGCGCGACGATCGCGATCGCAGCCGGCACGGACGTTCCCATCTGCATTCCCTGGGCACCGGTGGTGAGAGCTGCAAACAACAGGGAGGCGAGCACGATGCCGAGTGGCGTCAGACCGCCCAGCACGGCGACAAGGATGCCTGCGAAGCCGAGCCCACCGTCGACGCTGGGGTAGAGCGTGTGGGCGACGCCGGCGACCTGCAGCCAGCCGGCGAGACCGGCGGTCGCCCCGGCAAAGAGGAAGCTCGTCACCACCGCCCGAGGCTGCGACAGGCCGAGCCGCGCGGCGAGCCCTTCATTGCTGGCGAAAACCCGGTAGAGGAGCCCGGACCGCGTGCGCGTCCACATCATCAGCCCGGCGGCGAGCAGGATCACGAAAGCCGCGCCCCAATGAAGACGCGTGCCTTCGAGCAGGCTCGGCACCAGCGAAGTCTCCGGCAAAGGTGCGCTTCGCGGTGTTGCCGTCTGCGCACCTGCGGCGAGCGGTCCCTTGAGAAGCCAGAGCAGCGCGAAGCCCGCAATGTAGTTCAGGAGCAGCGTAGAGAGGATCTCGTTGACCTGAACATAGGCGCGCAGAAAGCCAGGCAGCAGAGCATACAGCATGCCGCCCAGCACACCGCCGACAAAGCCGACGGTCAGCAGGACGAGCGGCTCCTCGGCCGGCACGGAAAAGATGAACGCCGTCGAAAGCGCTGCGCCCGCAATCAGTTGCCCTTGGCTTCCGATGGTGAACACGCCGGCTCGAAGCGCCGGCATGACGCCGAGCCCGACGATCGCCAGCGGCACGGCGGTGACGAGCGTTTCGGCCACAAGGTAACGTTCACCGAATGCACCATGGACAAGCGCCCGCAGCGCGGCCAAAGGGTTGGCGCCGGCCAGCGACACCAGCGCTGCAATGACGGCCACCAACACCGCCGCGCCGATCAGGACCCGCGCAAGCGCGGTCGCCAACGCTTTCGTCATGCGCTCTGTCACTGATAGAGGCCCGGTTCCGGCTGCCAGCCCGTAAGGACATGGCGACCGATCTCGGCCTGCTTCCAGTTGACCGGATCGTGAAGGGTGAGAACGCGGATGTTGCGCCAGTAGCGATCGAAACCATTGGACCGCGCGACCGAGCGGGTGCCCATCAGCGTGTAGATTTCCGAGGCTGCCGCGAGCGACGCCTTGTGGGCGGCGACCTTGGCGGCATACACCGGGATGGCGAGCCCCGTGCGATCGATCTCGCCGCGCTCATAGACGTCCAGCAGATCGGCTGCGCTCAGCATCAGCGTATAGGCGGCAACGAGATCCGCCACGAGCTCGCCGGTCGACCTCTGCGTCAGCGGGTCGTCGGCGGCATTCGCCACCTTGGCCGACGGCCATGGGCGGCTCTTCGACGGAACGAAATCGGCCGCCTGGCGCAGAGCACCGATCGCCGTGCCGATCAAGATGGCGCAGAAGCCGACCTGATAGCGCAACGAGGCGTGCGGCGGCGAGAATTGTCCCGGGATCGTCGCGTTCCACATCGGATCGGTCTGCACCTGGTCGAAGGTGATCGTTCCGGAATCCGTCGCCCGCTGCCCGATCGGATCCCAGTCGCGGTGCACGGTGACGCCCTTGGCCGTCGGCGGGATGAGATTGAGCTGCATGCCTGCCAGCGCATTCTCGGACACGCCGGGCGCCTCAGGATTGAAGGCCCAGGTGGCGATGTAGTCGGCTTCGGCGGCTGCGGTCGTGTAGATCTTGCGGCCGTTGACGACGAAGCCGCCATCGGGACGGGCGAGCGCCGTTGTCGTCATGGGCGCATCGACCGTGCGGCCGGACTCGGCAACCGCAAGGCCGATGATGGCCCTGTCCTCGACGATCGCGCGTGCCAGACGCGGCTTGAGATCCTGCGGGCAATAGGTCAGGATCTCGCGCACGATCTCGTCATGAACCTTGTAGATCTGTGCGACCGAGCTGTCGGCGATGGCGAGCCGCAGTTGTGCCTCCATCGACACGCGGTGTGAGATGCCAGGCCCGCCCAGCGATGTCGGCAGGATCGCGCGCAGAAATCCGCTTCGCTTGATGGCTGCGATCGACTCCGTCGGATAGCGCCCCGTCGCATCGTTTTCGACGGCCCGCGGTGCGATCTCGCTGTCGATCGCCTTCTGCAGGTTCAGCATCAGTGGTGCGACCTCCGCCGGCAGCGCAAACGGTGGAAACGCCGAGCCGAGAAGGGGAGAAAGCGCAGTCTCTGTCATTCTGTCATCCAGCATCAGACGGCGACGGCCTCGAAACGAGCGGGATCCATCGCCTTGTGAATATCGTGGGCGTGGCTGGGGCATCGACAGCAGACGAGGCCGCCTTTCATGCCGAGCACGAGGTCCGTGAAACTTTGCGTCTTGGTTTCGACAAGCCCGCGTTCGGTGAGACCGAGATCCGGCACACCCACCAACCCGATGAAAGACATGATCAGGAAGGGCGCATGCATCGTACAACCGATTTTGCGGGTGGCTGCATCGCAGGCGAGCGACTGGTCGCGCACCGTCTCCCATGGCTGGTCGCTCATGCAGCCCGCGACAGGCAGAGGAACGGTCGACAGCACCTCGCCGTCGGCAACCGTGACATATCCGCCGCCGAGTGCCTCGATGGCTCGGGTCGCAAAGGCCATGTCCGCGTCCGACGTGCCGACGATCACCAGGTTCTGGTTCTCGCAATTGGTGGTCGCGGCGATCGCGCCGCGCTTCAGGCCGAAGCCCTTGACGAAGCCTATGCCGACATTGAGCGTTGCGTGATGGCGGTCGACGATGGCGACCTTGAGCACATCCCTCTCGGTGTCGCAGGCAACCAACCCGTCACGAACCTCGAGTTCGGTGTGGAAGGCGCGCTTGAAGTAGCCGTCGTACATCTCCATCGCCTGCACCCAGGCGGTGTCGCCTTGCGCTTTCACCGAGAAGAAGGCCTCGTCGATATCGGGGTGAAGATGCATCGTGTTGCGCGTGAACGCCGGGACTTCGTCGGTGTTCGCAAAAAGCGCCACGCCGTCGCGGGCAACGACCTTGCCGTCGACCAGCACGAGATGCGGACGCGCTTCGGCGAGATCTTCGACCAGTTGCAGATCGGCGATCTTGTTGGGCGTCACCGAACCGACCAGATGATCGATCCGGTAGTACGAGGCGGCGTTGAGCGTCGCCATGCGCCAGGCCTTGAGCGGCTCGACGCCGCACTCGATCGCCTTGCGCACCTGGTGGTCGATATGGCCCTGGCGGTCGAGATCCTCCACCAGCTTGTCGTCGGCACAAAAGGCTATGTGGCCGAGCCCGTCCTTCAGCGCGGGAATGTCTGCGAAGACCTCGGGCGTGTTGTCGTTCATGCTTCCGGCCATGACGGTCAGCATGGCGCCAAGTCGCAGCCGCTCGACGACGTCCCTTGTCTTGTGGGCGTTGTGGTCGTCTGAGATACCACCAGCGAGATAGCTCCACAGCGGCTCGTTCTCGAGCAGCGCAGTGTGGCCGGTGATGCGCTTGCCCGCTGCGATCGCCGCAACCTGCTTGCGGGCGGAGGACTCGTCCAGATTGAAAGGGTTGGATTCGCCCAGCGTGGCGGCGTCCGGGCGCTGCACGCGTGCGGCGATCTGCTGAGTGGTCAGATGCGCGCCGCCGAGTTCCAGTTCGGGAGCCTGCGGCACCTTGTGCGACACCTGGCGCAGGATACGCAGCGGCGTGGTCGTCGTGCCCATGAAATCGAGCCCCTCCTCGCCCAGCACATTGGCGATGCAGTTGGCGTCGGCGAGCACGGTCGTCGTGCCCTTCGGCACGGACAGCCGCGCGAGTTCGCCAGGCACGAGCTTGGTGTATTCGATATGCAGGTGGACATCGATGAAGGTCGGGGCGACGAAGTAGCCGGTCGCGTCTACGACGTTGTCGCAGTCGAAATGCCCCACCGGCGTGATCGCCGCGATATGGCGTCCGCTGATGACGACGTCGCGCTCGAGAATCTCGCCGATATGGAGCGCCAGCACCTTGCCGCCGCGCAGGATCAGATCCGGCTTTTCCTTGCCCGCTGCGACGAAGCGCATGCGCATCAGCTCGGCGACGGACGGCGCCCAGGTGGCGCCGGTCGCGGGATAGGTGAGCGGCTCGTCGGTCATTGGGCTGTCTCCATAGTATTCAGACCCATCATCGCCTGACCGAGCAGGGTCATGTCGACGGGTCGGGCAAGATCGAACTCCGCCACGACGCGGCCGTTGGTGAGGACGATCATGCGATGTCCAAGCTCCAGCAGCTCGTCGAGGTCAGCCGAGATGACCACGACCGCCGCTCCGTCGGCTGCAGCTTTTGTCAGCGCGGCGCGGATGCTGGCGGCCGCGGCAAGATCGAGCCCTTGCGTTGGGCCGTGGGCGACGATGACACCGGGAGCACGGGCGAGTTCGCGGCCGACGAGAAGCTTCTGCTGATTGCCGCCGGAAAGACCGCCGGAGATCGCCTCCGGATCGGGCGGCCGAACATCGAAATCCGCGATGATGCGCTTGCCGTGGTCATGTTCCGCCGATCGGTCGCGCGTGCCCAGGAACCGCCGGAACGCCTTGCCTCTCATCTCGAAGAGGCTGGCATTCTCGGAGATCGTTAGATCTGAGACGATCCCATCGGCTCGATTCTCGGGGATGAAGGCGAGGCCCAGGCGCGTCGAACGTGCAGGATCGCCGGTCACGTCGGCTCCATCGACATCCACGCGTCCGCTGTCCATGCCCCGCAGCCCCGCCAGGGCTTCCGCCAGCGCCGGCTGGCTGACGCCGGCCACGCCCGCGATCGCCAGGATTTCACCCTGCCGCACCGCCAGCGAGATGTCGTCGAGCACCAATTGGTCCTTGTCCCGGAGCGTCAGGCTGGAGACCTTCAGGCGCTGCCAGTCGCTGGTCGCTGCCAAGCGCGTCGCCCTGCCCCGATCGCGATCGCCCACCATAAGTCGCGCCACTTCATTTGCATCGAGCCCTGCGGTCGCGCCGTCCAGGATCACCTTGCCGCCGCGCAGCACGGTAATGTCGTCGGCACCCTCCATGACCTCGGCAATGCGATGGGTGACCAGTGCCACCGAGGTTCCGCCTGACGCCAGACGGCGAATTGTCCTGATGAGACGTTCGATCTCGACCGGCCCCAGCGCCGAGGTCGGTTCGTCAAGCAGCAGGATGCGCGCCCCGGCGGCGACCGCCGAGACGATTTCGCCGAGCTGGCGGCCGGCCAGGCTAAGGCGTTCCACCGGAGAGGTCATATCGAGCGAGACGTCCATGTCCGCGGCCACCTTCTGCAGCTGTGAAAGCGCGCCATCGCGGTCGAGCTTCAGCCCGCCCCCGGCCAGAAGATGGTTGTCGACGATCGACAGCGTCGCCACGAAGGAAAGCGCCTGCGGCACGAAGCCTATCCCGGCCGCGATCGCCTGGCGTCTCGACCATGGTCCGACCGCCGCCCCATCCAGGACGAATTCGCCGGCATCGCGCGGAAGAATGCCGGCGATGATCTTCGCCAGCGTGGATTTGCCCGCCCCGTTCTCGCCGACGATCGCGCGGATGCGCCCGCGCTCCAGGTCGATCGCAGCTCCCGAAAGAGCCGCGACCGACCCGAAGCGCTTGTCCACGCCCTTGACTCTGACGAGCGTATCCGACACGTCGCTGCGCTCTTACTCGAAGAAATTGGGCAGCGTCTTCTTGCCGCTTTCGAGATCGGCGATCAGTGCCTCGACCTGGCTCTTCAGATCGGCAGGCAGGCTTTCGCCGACCTCGCGGACTTCGGTCATCACAAGGCCCTTGTTGGCGATGCCGGACACGAAGAACTTCTTGCCGAACGTGCCGGCCTTGATGTCGTCGACATAGGCCTTGTAGGTCGGGTACATGTCGAGCACGACGGATGCGATGTTGACCTTCTCGGCAAAGCCGCCGGCCTCGCCGGTCACGCCGATCGTCAGCGCGCCTTCCTGGCCAGCCGCGGCGGCGACGCCGTTGCCGATGCCGTCCCCCGAGGTCCAGACGACTCCGGCACCCTGCGCGATCATGCCCCGGGTCACTTCGGCGGCCTTCTGGGCATCGTCGAAGGAGCCAGTATATGTTTCAATGAACGTGGCCGATGCGTTGCCTTCCTTCAAACCCGCCTTGAAGCCGTTGTGGGAAGCCTTGACGAAGGGAAGATCCGGGCCGCCGACCATGCCGAACGTGGTGATGCCGGCAAGCTTGCCGGCGATAAAGCCACCCAGATAGCCCTGCTGTCCGAAGTCGTAGGTCCAGCCATCGACATTGGCGATCAGGCGCTCTGCGAGATCCGGCCCGCCGGATGCGGCGAAATGCACCTTGGGAAAGTCGGGCGCGATTTTCAGGATCGGGTCTGAGAGTTCGATACCGTGACCGATGACGAGGTCATAGCCCTGCGACGCGTACTGGCGGATAATCGGCTCTGACTTCGACGGATCGGCCATCGCCTCGCGGATCTCGAACGTGATCTCGCCATCCTTGGCGAGCTTCTCGGCAGCTTCGCGGGCGACCTGGTTGAACGAGCCGTCATTGGCATGGCCCGGCACGAGGAGCGCGACCTTCAGGGGATCGGCAAATGCGGCGCCGGCGGAAAGGCTGGCGAACGCGACGGTGGCGGCAAGACTGATCTGACGCAGTGTCTTCATGGGGCCTGCTCCTTCGGAGACTTGGTTGCGGTGTCGATAGCGAATGTGAGGGTCACCGGATCGAGGCTGGGGCCGTCGAAGCGGTTGCTGAACCTGTTCTTCTGGGCGATCGCTGCCCCCGTCGTGATCTCGAAGCATGGGTCGAGGATCGGCCGAGAAATCCCGAGCATTTCCGCCGGCACGCACAGGACCGAGAAGCGGCCGTAGGGCTCAGCCTCGATGGAAGCGTGCAGCGCGCCGGTCCGGCTTTTCGAGATCAGCGCGGCCGTCGACAGAAAGCCGGCGGGTGTTGGCGGGCTGTCGCAGGTCATCCCGCTGGGGCAGACAACGTGCCGCATCGCGCCGCCGGCATCGATGGCGACCGTCTCGCGTGAACGCTCCGCCCAGGCCGGCGCGCCGCCGAGGATGGACACGACATCGCCATCGCGGCTGATGTCGATCGCCGACACATAGGTCGGCTCTACCTTGGAGCCGGACAGCGCAAAACGTTCCGGAAGGCCCCTCGCCCACTGCAACAGATCGGTGCCGGCCGCCCCGGCGGGCGCACCGGCGAATGCGAGAGCGGCGACTGCCATTGCGAGGTGCCTCACCATGTCGCGAGAGCCTCAAGCAGGGAGGCTTTCAGCCCGTCGTGAGCAAAGGACGCGCGGATTGAGGTTTCAGCAACCGTCCTGCACGTCTCCTTGTCCCATGCGAAAGCGTCGGCCGTACGGGCATATTCCGCGGCGAGATCGGTGCGCAGCAAAGCGGGATCGTCGGTATTGACCGACACCGGCACGCCGGCGCGCCGCAGAAAGTCGATCGGATGCTCGCCCAGCGTCTGGTAAAGACCGAGCACGAGGTTGGAACTCGGGCAGATGCCGAGTGCGATTTGACGGTCGGCCAGGATGTCGACAAGCGCGGGATCCTCGATCGCGCGAACGCCGTGGTCGATGCGGTCCGCGCCGAGCAGGAAGATCGCGTCGCGAACCCCATCCGGCCCGCTGGATTCGCCGGCATGCGCAGTGCGCTTGAGACCGCCACGCCCGGCGAGCTGAAACGCCTCCGCGAATTTCTCGCCCGTGCGGCCGGACGCGGCCTCGTTGCCGTCGACGGAAAGTGCCACGACCCGCGGATGCTTAAGGCGAAGCAGTTCCTCGACCAGTTCCACGGCTTCGGCGGAGGACTGCTGCCGCAGAAGCGATACGCACAGACCGGCCGGCGGCAACCCATCCGCCTCGGCGGCGCGAAACCCCTCGTCGAGCCCCTCCACCAGTCCTGACAGGTTGCCCCGCCAGCCTGACCAGTGTGTGGGATTAACGATGACGTCGGCGTAGCCAACACCGGAATCCGCCATCCGCTGGGAAAAGGCATAGGCCGATTTGGCGAGCTGATCCCTGGTGCGCGACAGGCCGCAGATGAAATCGAGGAATTCGAGAAAGTCCGCCAGACCTTGGAATTCCAGCAACCGGTCCTCCGGGCGGGGCAGAGGCGTGCCGTTCTCGCGCGCGAGCTCCACGATCGTCTCGGTGGAGAAGCAGCCCTCGAGATGCACATGGATTTCTGCCTTTGGCAGCGATTTGAAATCCATCGACACGTGTGCTGAAGCCCTGGTTCTTCCTTGGTTCCACGCAGGAGCTTCCAGCTTTTTCGCACGTGCACAAGAACAATTTGACGTTTCAAGCGTGCGATAGAACGCAACGCTAGCTGACGTTGTCCGTCGTCGAATGCGTCGACGCTATGTCGGTGAGTGCAGCGCGCAAAAGCGTGATCGCGGCCTGTGTGGCCGGCGATGGACGGCGGTTCGACGGCACCGCGATGACCAGTTCTTCCTTCTCGAGCTTGCTGTCCTCGATCTTGAGGAAGACGAGGCTGCCCTGCGCGAGTTCGGTATGCACGTCGAAGATCGACAGGATCGCCATCATCTCGGCGTTGGAGAGCATCGATTTCATCATCGCGATCGAGTTGGATTTTAGGGGCGACAAGACCTCGATATGAGCTTCTCGGAAAGCGCTCTCGATGAATTCGTGGATGCGCACCGAACTGTCCGGAAGCACGAAGCCGTAGCGCAGGCAGTTGGCCAGCCGCAGATTACGAGAACCCGCCAGGGGATGGTTCGTCGCCATCACGAGGCCGGGACGCAATTTGAGCCGGAAAACGATGTCGGCGGCGAAGCGCGCCGGAGGATTGAAGATCAGCGCCAGATCGAGCTCCTTGGCGACGAGTTTGCGCACAAGCTCTTCGGTCGAGGCGAACTGGGTCGATACCTCCAGCCCGGAATGGTACTGCCAGAGAGACCTGATGACATCCGGCAGCACGGCTGTGCTGAAGCATTCGGTAGCTCCGATAGAGACCGCTCCACGCCTCTGTCCGGTGAGTTCGCGCAATTGCCCTTCGGCCAGCGCCTGCTCGCGCCGCCACCGCCTGATGTCGGCCAGCAGCCGCTCTCCGACAGGTGTCGGACGCACTCCTCGGGGAAGACGCTCGAGCAGGGGCAGGCCAATCTCGGCTTCCATGTTGAGGATCTGCCGGTTGATTGCCGAGGCGGACATGTTGAGCGCTTCCGCTGCGCGGCGGAACGACCCCGCCCGCGCCACGGCGTCCAGCAGGATTGCGGAGGAAGACAGCAGTTGCATGGTTTCCAGCACCCACGGAGCGTTGCATCTTCTCGAACGGTAGCGCCGCGAATTGTCGCTTGTCATTCATTTTCCGATTCCGCACCCTGCTGCGATGCACATAAGGGTAGGCATGCAATGAAGGACGACCGGACGCTCTCCGAGCACGAGTATTTCCTGCGCAAGACGTTTGAGGTGGCAGAGCGCGCGCAGATGGCGGGCAATCACCCGTTCGGCGCCATACTTGTGTCACCCGATGGCGAGGTGCTGATGGAACAGGAGAACGCCTTCCAGCCGCTGCAGGACATGACCGGCCACGCCGAACGCGTGTTGATGACGCGCGCATCACAGGCCTACCGCCCGCAGTTCCTCGCCGAATGCACGATGTACACGTCCGCCGAACCCTGCGCCATGTGCTCCGGGGCCGTCTATTGGGCCGGCGTCGGCCGGGTCGTCTACGGCCTCGACGAAAGTCGGCTCAAGCAGATCACCGGCAATCACGATGAGAATCCGACACTCGACCTGCCCTGCCGAACGGTATTCGAGGCGGGCCAGCGCGCCATCGAGGTGATCGGCCCGCTACTCGCCGACGAAGCCGCCAAGCAGCACGAGACGTTCTGGCAGAAAAGCTAGGGCGAGCAACCACGCAGATGCTCCGGCATTCGCATAGAATGACCGGGATTTTCTAGAGTTGCTCGCGTTTGGCTCTAGCCGATTGACGAGAAATCGTTTGGCCGTGTCTCAGCGACCGTCCAACGGCTGTGACGTCAGGCCAGCGCCTCCAGGCAGTGCGTCCGATAAGCGGGCCGCGCGTTCAATTCCTGGAAATAGCGCTCGAGGTTCGGATAGGGCAGATGTCCGGCGGCAAGCCGGAACAGGCGGCCGAGATGGATGGCGACGGGGATATCGCCGATGCTGAGCTCATCGCCGGCAAGAAAGCGGCTGTCGGCCAGCGCACCGTCGAGAATGGCGCAGGGAGCCGCTACGTCGGCGATCGCCTTGTCGAGCGCCTCCGGCGCCTTCGCTGTCATGAGCGCGATCACCTTCGGATAGAGATAGATCGTTCCCCAGTCCATCCATCGGTCCGACAACGACCGCGCAGCCGCATCGACGGGCCAGAACGTGCCGGCTCCGTAGGTCGCGCCGAGATAACGGACAATGGCATTGGACTCCCATATCCGCGCAGGTCCGTCGACCAACAAAGGGATGAGGCCGTTGGGGTTCATGCCGAGGTAGGCCGCATCCTTGTTGCCACCGAACGGACCGCCGACATCGAGGCGCCGATGCTCGACGCCGAGTTCGGCGAGGGTCCACATCACCTTGGCAACGTTGGAGGAGTTCGGACGGCCGTGAACGGTGATCATGGGCATGCTTTCTCAGGTGGATAATGAACTCTTGGCATCGAAGCGGCGGCCAATGAGGATGACGAGCGTGGCCAGCGTGACCACGGGAAGGACGACGAGATTGACGGCGGGCCATCCGGCCGCCGACAGCAGGGCTCCCGACGACACCGATCCCACCGCCACCACACCGAACATGGAGAAGTCGTGGAGCGCCTGGACCTTCGGCCCCTCCTCGGGAGCGTGGCAGCTCGCCAGCATGGTGGTTGCGCCGAAGAAGGCAAAGTTCCATCCCACGCCGAGAAGGCACAGCGCGATCCAGAAGTTGTAGAGATCGATGCCGGAGAGCCCGCTACAGGCGCCTGCTGCCATGATCATCAGTCCCAGGATCATCACCGGTCGTTCTCCGAACGTTTTGATGAGCCTGCCCGTTACGAAGCTCGGCGCGAACATGCCGAGCACGTGCCACTGGATGCCGAGTGCTGCCTCTGACGGGGAGAAGCCGCAGATCACCATCGCCACCGGCCCGGCCGTCATCATGAAGTTCATCATCGAGTAGGAGGCGATCGAGGTAGCGAGCGCGATACGGAATCGTGGCAGGCGGGCGATCTCGCCGAGCGGACGGCCGGTCGAGCCGTCAAGCCGCTGCACCGGCGGCAGCCGCAATGCCGACAGCACCGGAAAGGCGAACAGCGCCATCACGCCCTGCGCGATGAAGGCCCCGGCGTAAGGCACGCCGGGAAGGGCGTCGCGGAAGAGGATCGTCAATTGCGGGCCCAGCACGGCGGCGCAGAGGCCGCCGATCAGCACCCATTGCAGCGCATTGGCGCGCTTCTCCGGCGGTGTGCCGTCCATGGCGGCGAAGCGATAGCTTTGCACCGACGCGGCATAGAGGCCGGCGATGAACGTGCCGAGGCAGAAGACGAGAAACTGCCCGGCCCAGATACCGACCGCCGCGATCAGCCCGGCCGACATGCCGACGAGCGATCCGATCATGTAGGTCGGCCGTCGCCCGAGACGGTTCAGCAGCATGGCGAGCGGGATCGTTCCGGCGGCGACGCCGATCGTGTAGGCCGAGACCGGCACGGTGACGAGCGAGGGCGACGGCGCATAGGCCTGCCCGACGAGGCCGCCGAGCGACACGATGACGGGCGGGCTCGCCGCACCGAGCGTCTGGGCGGCAAAGAGCACGGCCATGTTGCGCGTTGCCGCGGGACTGGTGATGGTGCCTGACATCTTCCGGTTCAGCTCATATGGCGCCGGTAGGCAGCGCCGACGGCCTCGCGCGCGCCAACGCGGTCCAACCCCAGCTCTTCGAACAGAATGGCGATCTTCATGCCGTTGGGCGTCGGCCGGAAGTAGAGTTCGACAGGTTCAGGCACTGAGTGAGTTTCCTTGTCAGGCGAAGTGGCAGGCAGCCTGATGATTGGCGGAAAGCGTCCGCAGGGCGGGGTCTTCGATCGCGCAGCGCGCCTGCGCCGCGGGGCAGCGGTTGTAGAACCGGCACCCCGTTGCGGCGGCACCGCTCGGCAGTTCGCCGGCGATGGACTCCGTCTGTCTGCGGCTGCCCGGTCGCGGCACGGGGACAGCCGCCAGGAGGGCGCGGGTATAGGGATGCGCGGGCCTGCGCCAGAGTGCCTCGCGATCGGCGACCTCGACGATCCTGCCGAGATACATGACGATGACCCGATCGGCAAAATAGCGCACGACGGAGAGGTCGTGGCTGATGAAGAGGTAGGACAGCCCCAGTTCCATCTTCAGATCGACGAGGAGATTGAGGATCTGGCTCTGGATCGACACGTCCAGTGCCGACACGGGCTCGTCACAGATCAGCAGGTCCGGCTGAAGGATAAGGGCGCGGGCGATGCCGATGCGCTGGCGCTGGCCGCCGGAGAACTCGTGCGGAAACCGCGACAGCGCCGCCTGCGGCAGACCGACCTTGTCGATGATGGAGCTTATGCGCCTGCGGCGTTCCGCCTTGTCGGAAACGCCGTGGGTGCGCAACGGGATGTCGAGCAGCTTGCCGACGGTCTGTCGCGGATTGAGCGAGCCGAACGGATCCTGAAACACCATCTGCATGCGCCGGCGCTTGCTCATCATCGCGTTGTGGCCGAGCTTGGTGATGTCGTCGCCTTCGACGCGGATGGCGCCGGCCGATGTTTCGATCAGCCGCAGGATCGATTTGCCGAGTGTCGACTTTCCGCAACCCGACTCCCCGACAAGCCCGACCGTCTCGCCCTTTTCAAGCGAGAAGCTCACGCCGTCGAGCGCGCGGAAACTGCGCCCCTTCTGCGCGTAGGTGACTTCGAGGTTCTCGACGCTAAGCAAAGTCATGCGCTTGCTCCTCCTGCCGCTGGGCGCGCCGGCAACTGGCCAGCCAGCCTTCCTCCAGCGCGGAGAGTTCGGGCTGCATGGTATGGCACGCCGGCAGAACGCGGCTGCAGCGCGGCGCAAAGGAGCAGCCCTTGGCGTAGGCGGCCGAGTTCACGGACCCCTTGATCTCCGTCAGGCGGTGGCTCGTGTAATGCCAGGCGCCCTCGCCATTGCTGACCGACGAATTGAGCAGGCCCATCGAGTACGGATGCTGGGGCGCGTCGAAGAAGCGCTTGACGGGGGCAGTCTCCACCACCCGGCCGGCATACATGACGGCGACGCGATCGGCCCACTGGGCAACCACGCCAAGATCGTGGGTGATCAGCAGAACCGCCATCGACAGCTCGCGGCGCAGCCGGTCAAGGAGGTCCATGACCTGAGCCTGGATCGTGACATCGAGCGCCGTGGTCGGCTCATCGGCGATCAAAAGGGTAGGATTGCACGCCACGGCCATCGCGATCATCACCCGCTGCCGCATGCCGCCGGAGAAATTGTGCGGATACTGGTCGTAGCGCTTGTGCGGATCGGGAATGCCGACCAGCTCGAAGAGCTCGACCACGCGGGCGCGCGTGGCCCGCGAAGACAGCTTCTGGTGGCGCCGGATGACCTCCGCCACCTGCGCTCCGACGGTCAGCACCGGGTTGAGGGAGGTCATGGGCTCCTGGAGAATGAGTGAAACGCCGTTTCCGCGGATACGGCGCAGATCGAACGGCGACACCGTCGCAAGATCGACCCCTTCGAAGATGACCTGACCGTTCAGGATCCGGGCGGCGGGCGGCAGCAGGCGCATGATGGCGAAGGCGGTCATGGACTTTCCGCAGCCGGATTCGCCGACCAGCGCCAGCATCTCGCCCTTGTGGATTTCAAAGGACACCCCGTGGACGGCTGGCCCGGACGGGAAGCCGATGGCGAGGTCGAGGACTTCGAGAACCGGAATGGGTTTCATCGATTGCTCACCGAGCGGGGGTTGAGGATATCGTTGAGGCCGTCGCCAACGAGGTTCAGCGAGAGAACGGTCAGGGTGATGGCGGCGCCGGGCAGCGCCGTCACGTACCACTCCACCCGCAGGAGGGAGCGGCCATCGGCGATCATCGAGCCCCAGGACACCAGATCCGGGTCGCCCATGCCGAGGAAGGACAGGCCGGCCTCGGTCAGGATGGCGTTGGCGGCAAGGACCGAGGTAGTGACCACTACTGGGGGCAGCGCGTTCGGCAGGATTTCGCCGAAGATGATGCGTGTCGTACTGTAGCCGAGGCTGCGCGCAGCCATGACGAAATCCGAGTTGCGCAAGGCACGGAACTGCGCGCGCACGAGACGGGCGACGGTCGGCCACGTCGCTATGCCGATGGCGAATGCGATCATCGGCAGCGACGGTCCGGCGATCGCCACCAGCACGATCACGAGGAGAAATGTCGGGACGGTCTGGAACAGTTCGGTGATGCGGACCAGCACATCGTCGAGCACGCCGCCGAAATATCCGCCGATCGCCCCGACGAGCACCCCGATGATCAGGCCCACCAGCGCTGCGGAGGCGCCCACCAGCAGCGACGCCCCCGCCCCGTGCACCAGGCCGCTTGCGATGTCGGTGCCCAGCGAGCCGCTGCCGAGTGGATATTCGGCATCCTGGAATGGCCAGATCAGCGGCATCGTCACCATGTCGCGCGGGTCGGCGGGATAGAGGACGTCGGCGAGGAGCGCCAATGCGACGATGGCGATCAGGATCGCAGCGCCCACCAGAAACGGGATGTTGTGGCGCACGGCGCGCCAGGCGCGCGATCCCTGTTTCTTCGGCGCAAGAACCTCGGCAGGTGTGAGGGACGTTGCCGCGGCAGTATCGATGAACGCCTGCGTGTTCATGACCGGATGCTCCGCCTAACGAAGCTCGATGCGGGGATCGAGCCAGGACTGCAGAATGTCCACCACCACATTGGCGATGATCACGAGGATAGACGACAGAAGCAGGATGCCGAGCAGCACCGAGAAGTCACGGTTCACGACGCTGTCGAGCGCGAGCCGTCCCATGCCTGGCCAGCCGAAGACGGTTTCCACCACCATCGCCCCGCCGAGCATGTTGCCGAGATGCATGCCGGCCACCGTCGTCACCGGGATGAGTGCATTGCGCAGTGCATGTCGGAACTGCAGCACCACGGGATGCAGCCCCTTGGCCGCCGCTGTCCGCATAAAATCCTGCTGTTGCACTTCGAGCATGGTGGCGCGGGTGAGCCGGGCATAGACAGCGGCGTAGAAGAGCGACAGCGACAGTGCCGGCATGATCAGGTGCCGCAGGCGATCGACGAATGCATCCAACCCCGTCAGTCCCGCCCCGATACTGGCATTGCCGTTGCTCGGCAGCCAGTTCATCGTCACGGAAAACAGGACGATCGCCATGAGACCGAGCCAGAAACCGGGTATGGCGTAGATGAGCATCAGCACCACGGAAATGACCCGATCCGGCCATTTCCCGGCGAATGCCGACATGACCCAGCCCAGCACGATGCCGATCACCAGCGCGAAGCCGAGCGCGCTCAGCACGAGCAGCAGCGTGTCCGGCAGCCGGCCGACGATGAGATCCGTCACCGGCACGCCGAGACGGGCGGACTTGCCGAGGTCGAAATGGGCAAGGTTGTTCAGATAATTCACGACCTGCTCGAACAGGCCGAGGTTGAGGCCGAGGCGCTCGCGGATCGCCGCCATCGATTCCTCGGTGGCCGAGCCGGACTCCATTGCGATCGTGTCGGCAACGTCGCCCGGCAGCATCTTGAGCAGCAGGAAGTTCAGGACAACGATGCCGAAGATCGTCGGCAGCGCCTGCAACGCGGTCTTCCCAAAGATCTTGGCGATGCGGGCATTGGCCATATCGGCTGCCTCCGGCTCAAAGGATGAAGGCGGGCCGGCAGCGGCACGCCAGCATGTCGTTCACTCTGCGGCCCCGAGCGGAAGAGGCGTCATCTCGCCGGTCAGGTGCATCTTCAGGAAGGGCAGGCTATCCTGTCCCCAGTAGGGCTCGCCCTCGTAGACATAGGTCGGGCTGCCGAAGATGCCGTTCGCCTTGGCGCGGGCGAGATTCCCCTGCCATTTGGCCTGGACGTCAGCGTCCTGCTCGCGCGCCAGCAGCGCGGCACCGTCGAAGCCTGCATCGTCGGCGATGCGCCCGCGCACTTCGGGAAGCCCGATGTCGTCGACATGCCCCCACCAGCGCTCCTGCATGGCTGAGACGAGCTCGATCCAGTCCAGCCCGTCGAGCTGCGCGGCAATGATCATGAAGGATGCGGGCACCCAATCCGTCGTCGGACGCCCCTCGCCACCTCGCCCGTCGATGAGGACGGTTTTGTCGAGATAGCGTGCCCAGCGCGCCAGATCCCTTTTCCAGTAAGCCCTGCGCGGCTCCGGGCGGCTCTTCGATGGGATGGCGCCGTTCGCCTCGATGATGGTGATCAGATACGGCTCGATCCTGAGGCCGTGCTCGGCGGCGAGGGCCCTGAAACGGTCGAGGCCGATATAGGCCCAGGGCGAACTGATCGAGAAATAATAGTCGACGGTCTTGGGCATGCGAGCACTCCGCGTTGACTCATAATTGAATGAGTTCATCTATGTGTCAACGCATTTTGACGACCATCCTCGCCATAAGGGAAATTTGACCCACCACTTCCTGCAAAATGGGAATCTGCACATCAAATAGGCCGCATCAAAGCGCATATTTTTGCATTGTGGGCAATCCTTGGGCAATCGACATATTTGGCTACAAAACGATCTCTTTTCTGTTGCAATAAATGAAGATATTCATAATTCTATCTACAAGGCCGGTTAGCCGGTCTCCAGGGTGATACCGAGGAGTCGATATGACTGGCCAACCGGAACTGAGATTGTCTGCCGATGTGGGTGGCACATTCACCGACATGGTGTTGGAACAGGCCGGCACGCGTTGGACATCGAAGGTCCTCACGACTCCCGTGCGCCCGGAAGAAGGCGTTCTGGCCGGAATCGCGGAAATCCTGGAGATTGCCGGGAAATCCATCGGCGACGTCACAACGTTCGTCCACGGAACGACACTCGCAACAAACGCCATCATCGAACGCCGCGGCGCGAAAACCGCCCTGATCGCCACCGATGGCTTTCGCGACGTGGTCGAAATCGGCACCGAAAGCCGGTACGATCAATACGAACTCGCCTTGGTGCGGCCGAAGCCGCTGGTGGAGCGTCCACTGCGCTTCACCGTCCGCGAGCGGATGGATGCACGGGGCAACGTTCTGCTGGCGCTCGACGAGACTGACGTTCTCGCCGTCGTCCAACAGTTGAAGACTGCGGGCGTCCTCAGCGTCGCCGTGTGCTTTCTGCATGCCTACGCAAACCCGGCGCATGAACTGCGCGTGGCAGCCCTGCTCTCCGAGCACCTGCCCGGTGTGACCGTCTCGCTCAGCCACGAGGTTTCGCCGGAAATCCGCGAATATGAGCGCACCTCCACGACGATTGCCAACGCCTATGTCCAGCCGCTGATGAGCGGCTATCTAAAGAGGCTCGAAGTATCGCTCCGCGAGAGAGGTTTCACCGGCTTTCTCTGCCTCATGACCTCCGGCGGTGGTCTCTCCTCGGTGGAATCAGCACGCCGCTTTCCGGTCCGTCTGGTCGAGTCGGGCCCGGCGGGTGGCTCGATCTTCGCCGCACAGATCGCCGCGACATTGGGTGAGAAGAAGGTTCTTGCCTTCGACATGGGCGGCACGACCGCCAAGGTCAGCCTGATTCACGACTTCCAGTCCGAGACCGTGCGCAGCTTCGAGGTGGATCGCGCCGCCCGCTTCCTGAAGGGCAGTGGGTTGCCCCTGCGTATCCCCGTTATCGAAATGGTCGAGATCGGCGCCGGCGGCGGCTCGATCGCCGGCATCGACCAGCTCAAGCGTGTCACGGTGGGGCCGGAGAGCGCCTCGTCTGTTCCCGGACCAGCCTGTTACGGACGCGGCGGCAAGGAAGCCACCGTCACCGACGCCGATCTCATGCTTGGGCTGATCGATCCAAAGGCGTTCGCTGGCGGTTCGATCCTGCTGGATCCCGAGAAATCCCACGCGGCCTTCGCAAGCACTGTGGGCGAGGCGCTCTCGCTCGACGCGGAAATGTCCGCCTACGCGGTTTATGAAATGGTGTGCGAGAACATGGCCAGCGCAGCGCGCGTTCACGCGGTGGAGCGCGGCGCGGTCGCGAGCCAGCATACGGTCATCGCCTTCGGCGGCGCCGCTCCGCTGCACGTCGCCCGCGTTGCCGATAAGATCGGCGCGGATCGCGTGATCGTTCCGCAGAATGCGGGCGTCGGCTCAGCTGTCGGCTTTCTTGCCGCTCCCATTTCCTACGAGGTCGTGCGGTCCGGTTATCAGCGTCTCGATACGTTCGATGCTGCGGCGGCGAACAAGCTGCTGGAGGCCATGGCCGCGGAAATCCGCTCCTGGGTGGAAACGGCTGCACGCGGCGCCCCGTTGGTCGAGAGGCGGATCGCCTACATGCGCTATCTCGGCCAGGGTCATGAAATTCCGGTGGTCATCCCAGGCGGGACGCTCGAGCCCGGTTATGCCGCGGCCTTCCGTGAACAATTCGAGGATGCGTATCGGATGATGTTCAAGCGCATCATCCCCAAGGCTGCGATCGAGGTCATGGCGTGGTCTGTGTCCATATCCACAGAACCTACTCTGCCTGAGGCGATCGAGCCGATCGAACTCACCGATGCGCCTGAGACAGTCGAGAAGCGCCGCTTCTTCGACGGCCGCAACGGCGTCAGTGTCGACATTCCACTCTACAGGCGATCGGCCCTACGCCCAGGCCAGCGGTTTGCCGGTCCGGCCATCGTCAATGAAGCCGAAACCTCGACCTTCGTCAGCGATGCTTTCGACGCCTGGATCGACGCTTCCGGCGCGATCGTGATGCAGCGCAAGGCGCGTGCCGTTCTGCAGCAGGCGGCGTGAGCCGAGCAATCCGTTTTCTTCCTGGAGCTTAACGCATGAGCCGAACGCCACTCTCACTCATAGACAAGCAGGTGATGTGGAACCGCCTGATCGCCGTCGTCGAGGAACAGGCCCAGACCCTGCAGCGCACCGCCTTCTCCACCATCGTGCGCGAGTCGGGGGATCTCGCGGCCGGCGTGTTCGACGTCAAGGGCCGGATGCTGGCCCAGGCCGTGACCGGCACGCCCGGCCACATCAACACGATGGCGCTCAATGTGGGTCATGTGCTCGAGGCGCATCCCGCCGAAACCATGCAGGACGGTGACGTCTACATCACCAACGATCCCTGGCTCGGCACCGGCCATACCAATGATTTCTGCATCACCACGCCGGTCTTTCGCGATGGCGGTATCGTCGGGCTGTTTGCCTGCAACTGCCATCTCATGGATATCGGCGGCGTGCTGGGGCCGACCTCGTCCACCGATCTCTACATGGAAGGCCTGATCATTCCCATCCTGAAGCTCGTGGAGGCCGGCAAGGTCAACGAGACGCTGATGGCGATAATCCGCACCAACACGCGCATGCCGGTGGATACGGAAGGCGATGTCTACGCCATGATCGCCTGCAACGATGTCGGCTATGCCGGCCTCAACATGATGATGGACGAGTTCGGCATCAACGATCTTTCGGAACTCGCGGAGCATATAGTCGAGACCTCGCGTGAAGCGGTGCTCGCCAATATCCGGGCCCTTCCCTTCGGCACGTGGCATTCGGAAATGTGGCTCGACGGCTATGACGAGCCGATCCGCCTCAAGGCCGCGCTCACCATCTCGCACGATGGCATCAATGTCGATTTCACCGGCTCGTCGCCCATGGTGAGGCAGAACATCAACGTGCCGATCTGCTACACGCTGGCCTACACGTCCTTCGGCATCGGCTGCATCGTCTCCAAAGGCATTCCCAACAATGCCGGTTCGCTGGCGCCGATCACCGTGTCCTCGCCCGAGGGCACAATCATGCACGCACTGAAGCCCGCGGCCGTGGTGTCGCGCCATATCGTGGGCATCAGCCTGCCGGATCTGGTGTTCGGCGCCCTGCGCCAGGCAGTGCCCGACAGGGTTCCGGCGGAAGGCGCAGGCTGCCTCTGGCACGTCAACGGGACGGGGCCGCGCAGAAGTCCGCCGGTCTACGGCGACACTTTCCGCGTCGGCGTGGTGACCACCGGGGGTATGGGCGCGCTGCCGTTCCGCGACGGCCTTTCGGCCACCGGCTATCCGAGCGGCGTGCGCGGCGGGCCGGTCGAGATATTCGAATCGATGTCCACGCTCGTCATGTGGCGCAAGCAATACCGGCAGGACAGCGGCGGCGCCGGCAAGTTTCGTGGCGGGCTCGGGCAGGAGATGATCCTCGCCAACTCTCTGCCCGAACCCTTCACCTATTTCGCCTCCTATGAACGCACCCGGTTTGCTCCGCGCGGCGTCGACGGCGGGGCGGATGGAGCCATCGGGACCATCCACCTTTCAAGCGGCGAAAAGCTTGCGGGAAAAGGCACTTACAGCATTCCTGCCGGCACGAGACTCTACATCAACTCGCCCGGCGCCGGCGGGCACGGCAATCCGCTCGACCGCGATCGGGCCGCAATCCTTCGCGACCTGGAGCTCGGACTCATCTCGCCCGAGGCGGCCGAGAAGCTTTACGGCTTCGATCCCGCCCCGGCGATGGAAGCCGCAGAATGAGCACGGCGGCCCGCCTGATGTCCCTAACGGGCGGGCTGCACCTTCAGCCCGGAGAGGCCCAGCGAAAGCGCTCGGTGGAACATGGCCAGGCCTTCGTTGACGTCGATCGCTCCGGTCTGCACCCAGCGCCTGACGATGCCCTGGAACAGATAATAGGACAGATCGGCGATCTCGGCGGCTGGCACGGTGCTCACGAGTTCGCCGCGCTGCTGGCACCAAAGCGCCCGGCGCAAGGCCTCGGCCTTCATTCCGGCAACGCCTTCGCCGTGACGCCGGGCCTGCTTTCCGGCGAAGAAGAGGAATTCGGACAGGATGATCTTCGCCATCTCGGGATTGGCATTGTGCATGACGAAATACGGTCGCCAGCACCCTACGATCTGGTCGATGAAGGTCGCGTCCATAGGAACCGACCCGGCCTCCTCGAGGGCGCGCCCGAAATCGTCCGCCGACGCAAGATAGGCCATGTCCCGCTTGTTGTCGGCGTAGAGAAACAGCGTTCCCGTGGCCACGCCGGCAAGTTTGGCGATCTCCTGCATCGTGGCAGCCTCGAAGCCCTTCTTGGAAAGGACCTGTTTCGCGGCCTTTGCGATCCTGGCCAGCTTGCGCTGCTTGTTCTCCTCGCGCTTCCCCGGCTTCGTCTCGTCTCCCGCGCCAGAAGCGCGGCGCTTCGTCGCCGGCTTTGCCCTGATCTCTGCAGTCACACTCAAGCGTTTCGAATCCCTGATATCGTTCATTTTCTAATGATGATCATCTCTCCTGCCGTCAAGCCAATAAAATCAATAGCCGCGGCCGTTTTTCCGAGTTCTTTCTGCTCGTCATTCATTTCTCTCAGCAGCCACGATCCTGCCTCCTCTCTCAAACGCTCAGGAACACGTCATGTCTAAGATGAACACCCAAATAAGTCGCCGTCTCATCCTCAAGGGGCTCGCGGGCGCCGCAGCCTTGAGCCAGGTCGGCTTCTCCTTCACGCAGAATGCAGCCGCGGCTTCAGTTCCCGCGAAGGGAGGCGTAATGACCATCCTGCCGGGCTGGGAACCGCCGATGCTGGTGTCGCTGAGTAGCCCTTCGAGCCTGCCGCTGAGCGGCAAGGTCACCGAGGGACTGTTGCAGTTCGACCTGGAAATGAAGCCGCAAGCGCAGCTGGCCACGGAATGGACGGTCTCGGACGACACGCTGACCTACACGTTCAAGCTGCGTCAGGGAGTCAAATGGCATGACGGTGCCGACTTCACCGCCGCAGACGTGATCTTCTCGCTTGGCACCCTCAAGAAGTCGCATCCGCGCGGGCGGACGACCTTCGCTCATGTCGAAAGCATGGAAGCACCCGACGACCATACCGTCGTGCTGAAGCTCGCAAAGCCAACGCTGTTCCTGCTGACCGCGCTTTCAGCCGCGGAATCGCCGATCGTGCCGAAGCATATCTATGACGGGTCCGATCCGGCCACCAACCCCGCCAACATCGCACCGATCGGCACCGGGCCGTTCGTGTTCAAGGAGTGGGTCCGCGGCAGCCATGTCGTCTATGAGCGCAATCCGAACTACTGGGATGCGGGCAAGCCGTATCTCGACGGCATCGTCGCCCGCTTCATCCCCGATCAGGCCGCCCGTTCGGTCGGTTTCGAGACCGGAGAGCTGGACGCCGGGTTCCGCACTCCCGTTGCGCTCAACGATGTCGAGCGTCTTGAAGACATCACGACGCTGGCCTTCGAGGCCAACGGCTATCAGTATTCGCCGCCGAACAATGTCTGCCTCGAATTCAACCTCGACGTCGAGAAGTTCAAAGACATCCGGGTCCGTCAGGCCATTGCACACACGATCAACCGGGACGCGATCTGCAAGATCGTGTTCTTTGGCAAAGCCGTTCCTTCGCATTCGCCGGTGGTTCCCGGCCTGAAGGCTTTCCACAATTCGAAGCCGAGCCCCTATCCGGTGGATATCGATAAGGCCAATGCGCTCCTCGACGAAGCCGGCTTCCCCCGCGGCGCCGACGGCAAGCGTTTTGCCGTGACGCTGGATTATCCGTCGGAAGATACGACGAGGCGGCTCGCCGAATACATGCGCGCCACGCTGAGCCGCATCGGCATAGAGGTGACGGCGCGAGGGCAGGATCTCGGTTCGATCGCCAAGCGGGTCTACACCGACCGCGACTTCGAGATGCAGCTCGCTTCACTGAGCCCGCTCTTCGACCCGCAGGTCGGTGTCCAGCGGACGTACTGGTCGAAGAACTTCATCAAGGGCGTGCCCTATTCCAACGCGACGCACTACGCCAATCCGGAAGTGGACGCGCTGCTTGAAGGCGCCGCCGTCGAAGCCAGTCCCGAGAAGCGCATAGAGATGTGGATGAAGATCCAGGATCTGGTGATGCACGACATACCGACGATCAACCTCGTCATGCCCGTCTGGGAAACCATTCATACAACCCGGTCCCACGGCATGGCCGATACGGCATCCGGCTTTGAGGGCACGTTTGCTTCCGCCTATATTGCCGCGTGATATGAACAGGGGCCGTGCCCGTCACGGCCCCGCCAATGCCGAGTGCATCCATGAGCATCATACAAGACCTCGACCCCGACTTCCTGCGCGCCCGGCAAAGTGCCAAATGGTCGAGCTTCGACGCTCCCGTCCTGCCCTCCAACCCCGCCGAGATGGATTTTGCGGTGGCGCCGGCGATTCAGGCTGCGATGGAGCGGGTCGTCTCGCAGCAGAAATACGGCTATTCGACGCGCGGGCCGGGAAGCCCCGGAGCCCTGCTTGCCGAATCGTTCTGCCGTCGCATGCTGGACAAGTTCGGATGGGACGGGGCCGATCCTGCTCGTGTGGTCGTCGTCAACGACCTCATCCAGGCGGTGATGTCTTCCGTCCTCGCCTTCTCCGAGCCGGGAGACGGTGTGGCCCTCCAGGTGCCGTCCTACCCGGCCTTTCTCGGGATCATCGCTCAATCGGGCCGCCAGACGGTCTGCAATCCGATGCGCGACACAGGCGAGCGCTACGAAATCGACGCCGAACAATTCCAGGACGCCGTGGACGAAAAGACCCGGGTGCTGCTGCTTTGCCTGCCGCAGAACCCGACCGGGCGCGTGTTCCCGCGCGACGAACTGGCTCCCGTCGTCGAACGCGCTGTGGCGATGGACATGGTCATCGTGGCCGACGAAATCCACGCCGACCTGCTGCTCGACGGCCGCAGGCACATCCCTTTCGCGCGCATGTTCCCTGAAGCCGCGGATCGTACGATCACGCTCTATTCCGCCACCAAGAGCTTCAACATTCCCGGGTTGCGGACGGCGGTCATGCACTTCGGGTCAGACGAACTGCTACGCCGCTTCCACAGCCGTATCCCGCCGATGCTTCTTGGCACCCCGGCATCTCCGGGCACCTTCGCGACGCTTGCAGCGTGGGAGGAATCCGAAGCCTGGTGCCAGGCGCTGATTAAGGTGCTTGAAGCCAACCGGGACCACATGCTGTCGCGGCTGGCGGAAGAACTCCCGACGGTGAGAATGTACACGCCGGAAGCGACCTATCTCGCCTGGGCGGATTTCACCGATGTCCGGATGAACGCGGTTCCCTACGAACGGCTTCTTGCGGAAGCAAAGGTTGCCGGCGGTGATGGTCGCAACTTCGGCCCTCACTACGAACGTTTCGTCCGTCTGAACTTCTCCACGTCACGCTCGGTCCTCGACGAAAAACTGGATCGGATCGCCAGGGCAGTGAAGATCGGCGCCGTGTGACGCCCGATCATTCCGAACAGGAAAAACCCCGGCGTCCTGTTGGAGCCAGGGTTTCACTCCCGCTGGCTTTGCGCTGCCAATCTCCGAAATGATCAGACTGGAACCATCTCCGACGCCCCAGGTTCTTCCTTTCCAAGGAGGATGAGCCATGCCTGAGATCACCGCCTACGAACACGGCGCTCGCAAGCTCGAGGCGAGAACCGGTCCCGATCCGAGCGACGAATTCTCGCAAGATGCAGCGGAGAACCGCAAGCCGCCGCTTGGGATTGGTCTCACCGAAAAGGTGGACCGGCATCGCAGTGAGACCGACAAATCGGATTTCCGCGATATGACCCCCGAAAAGGACGCCGAGGGTCAGTTCGAGGATCGACATGCAGGCGGAAGCAACGACGGCGTTACCAGTGCAAACCCGCGCGTCCTGTCCGGAAACGAGGACGGCGACGCGACATTCCCGCTCGACCGGCCTTCGCACGACACCGATGAGCGTCCCGCGCCGGACCTGGACGAGCAGAGCAGCTAGAGCTGCAAAGGAAGGTTACGATGCGCATTTCCATCGCCCTTGTCGTCATTGCCGCCGCCATTGCGGGATGCAGCAACGACGACACCTCGACGTCGTCCGTAAAGCAAAATGATCCGGCACCGCGGGTTGAGACCGATCCGACGCCGGACACCGGAACCGGCGGGGATATGCAGTCGGCCACGCCGGGCGGGACGGTGAACCGAGCGCCCGACCAGCCCCCTCAGCCGGCGCAGTAACGGTCCGGCACGAAACGGAGCTTTCGTCGCTAACCTGCCCCTAAGACTTACGGGAAGAACCCTTCCTCGCCGAGGAAGGGTTCTTTTCGAGGCTCTTCTTCAAGGCATCCATCAGACTGACCACGTTGGACGCGCCTTCCGGCTCAGCGTCGGCCTTGGCTTTCGCCGTGCTCTTTCCCTTACGGTTCTTCGCCGCAATGATGTCCCGCAATTTCTCCTGGACGGGGTCCTCGACCATTTTTGGAGTCCAAGGCTTCGAGCGTTCCTCGATCAGCTCGCCTACCATGTTCACCAGCTTCGAATCCGCGCGGGCTGGGTCGATGTCCTTGAAGAATTCGCCGGGATCCCGCACCTCGTCGCCATAGCGCAGCGTCCACAGGATGATGCCGTTGCCGCGCGGTTCGAGCAGGACAGCCCTTTCGCGCCGGTTCAGAACCAGGCGGGAGATGCCAACGACATCCTTTTCTCTCATCGCCTCGCGGATCACTGCAAAGGCCTCCTCTCCGACCTTGTCCGACGGCACGACGTAGTAGGGGCTGTCGTACCAGATCCAGGGGATGGAATCGGCCGGCACGAAGCTGTCGATATCGACGGTGCGCACGCTATCGAGCGCCACTGCCTCAAGCTCCTCGTCCTCGAAGGTAACGAACTTCCCCTCTTCCGTCTCGTATCCCTTCACCTCGTGGCGGACGACCTCTCCGGTGTCGGAGTCGACATACTGGCTGCGCACGCGCCGACCGCTCTTGCGGTTGATCGTATGGAAGCGGATCTTCTCGCTCTCCGACGTTGCAGGCATCATCGTGACGGGACAGTTCACCAGCGACAGCTTGAGATAGCCCCTCCAGAATGCATTGCGCGCCATGGCTCGCCCTCACGCTGCCTTCTTGCCCGTGCCCGAACGCTTGGCAGGCGGCTTCCGCGGTTGCTTGGCCACGACCTTCGCGCTTTCTCGAAGCGCCTCCATAAGGTCCACGACCTTACCGGCCTTCGGCTTCTTCGGCGCCTTGATGGGCCGACCTTCGATCTTGGCGCGGACAAGTTCCGCGAGTGCGGCGTCGTAGCGGTCATCGAAGCCGGACGGATCGAACTCACCTGCCATCGTACCAATGATGTGACCGGCGAGATCGAGCATGTCCTTCCTGATCTTGATCGCGGGGATGTCGCCGAACGCCTCTGTGGCGGAGCGCACCTCGTAATCGAAGTTCAGCGTGTTGGCGACGATGCCATCGCCGAAAGGGCGGATCATCAGCTTGCGGACACGCCGAAACAGGACAGCTTCCCCGAGGGCTGCGACCTTCTTTTTCTTCATTCCCTCCCGTATCAGGTCGAACGCCTCCTCCGCGACCTTGTCGACGGGGGCCAGGTAATACGGCTTGTCGAAGTAGACGGTATCGACTTCGCGACATGGGATGAAGGCTTCGATGCGGATGGTCTTGTCACCCTCGGGGATCGCGGCGTTGATCTCCTCCTGCTCGAGAATGATGAAGTCGCCGCGGTCGGTTTCATAGCCCTTGACCTGGTCTTCTCGCTCCACCGCCCTGCCTGTCTTCTCGTCGACGAATTCGCGCCTTACCCGATTGCCGGTGTCCTTGTTGACAGTGTGAAAGCGCGTGCGTTCGCCGGTCGAGGCTCCCGAAAACAGCGCGACCTGGCAGGTGATCTCGTCGAGCTTGAGATAGCCTTTCCACTGCGCTCTGGGTCGTGCCACGCGAAACTCTCCCCTGTCGACGCAGGATAATGCCGGCGGTGTGTGCCGGTTCCGCATGCTTCGCCCGTAATGCTCCTCTTTGCAGAAGAAATGTCCGGGGCGATGGAACTTTCATTCAAGCCCGCTGTTCGAATCCGGTCGATCACAAGGGTGTGATCTGAGAGGAGGCTTTCAAATGGCAAAGGAAAAGACGCTTGAGGATCTGTTCCTCGATACGTTGAAGGACATCTACTACGCCGAACGCAAGATCCTGAAGGCGCTGCCGAAGATGGCCCGCGGGGCGCAGTCCGACAAGCTGAAGGCGGCATTCGAGAAACATCGCGACGAGACGGAAGGACAGGTCGAGCGCCTCCAGCAGGTGTTCGAGATATTCGGCAAGCGCGCCCAGGGCAAGACATGTCCTGCGATCGACGGCATCATCGAGGAAGGGGAGGAGATCCTTGAAGAGTTCAAGGGTACACCTGCCCTGGACGCGGGTCTGGTCTCCGCTGCGCAGGCCGTCGAGCACTACGAGATCACCCGCTATGGAACGCTGCGCAGGTGGGCGGAGATGCTCGGCAAGCCCGAGGCAGCCAAGCTTTTCGAGGACACGCTGAAGGAGGAGAAGGCAACAGACGGCAACCTCACCGACTTCGCGGAGAATGCCGCCAACAAGAAAGCTCTGATGGCTGCCGAATAGGAGGGTGTCATGATTGCGACAGGAGATCGATCGCACAGGCCGCCAACCAGGCAGGACGCGGATGCCCACGACGAGTTCTCAAGGGAGGCTGTCGCCGGTCGGCCTCCCGCGGACGGGAGGGGGCAACCGCAGAAGAGCGACAGAAAGGCCGCAAAACCCGCGACGCCCAGCCCCGCGCCTCAGAAGACATCTGGCCTCGGTCCTGCCATAGCCGAGCGCTCGAAGGACGCCAAAGCTCCGAAGAGCGGGCGTCAACCTGGCGCCTATGTCAAGGAGTGAACCGGACGTGTCCGGCGGCGGCCCCACTGCCGCCGGCGCACGATCAAGGTGGACCGCACCCTCTTCCGGATGCGGATTGCCTGTCTCTCCCGCCAGACTTTTACCTAGAGCTGCCCGTCATGCTCGTCTGCACGGCACAGGTGCCGTTCGAACGGATTGAAGCCGTCACTTCGCATGGTCGGTTGCGGCGATCATTCTCGACGGCGTGGGCGTCTGACATCCTATCCAAGTTCAAGGCACGTCACGCCGAAAACGAGATTGTCCTGGTAGGCCGGAGGGTCCCCACGGTACATCCGCGCGGTTTCGAAGCCGGAGGTGAAACCGAGGGCGATCAGGCCATCTATGAATTCCGACCGCGCCTCGGGAACGTCGATGTGGACCTCGCTCCCACACGTCGTGGCGAGTGAGGCGAGCAATGCCGCGGCGGTCTTCTCGTCGCGCGCGAACAGGGGACCGATCTTGTGTCCTTCGCCGCAGGCGCGGGCGACGCCGAAGCCCCGGACGATCCCGTTGGCGACGGATGCCAGCGAAATCCGTGGCGGACCCAACCAGGCGACCAAAAAATCGTTCCGTACGGCCGGGAAACACATACGGTCGAACTCATGTATCGCGGCGGACAGATCGGGCGTCACCGGGCGAATGCAGGGTGCGTCGGACGCAGCTACCCGACCGCTGAAGCGCAGCGTGCGGTAGGCTGGCTCGAAGCCCATGCTCCGATAGTTCGCCTGCTGAGCCGGCACGCCGTCGAGACCGATCGTGCGGCCCGAAAGTCGCGTCATGCCCGCGTCCCACACGGCCTTGCCGTAGCCTTTTCCGCGCTGGTCGGACCGGCAGATGTAGAGGCCGATGAAACCGAAATCGTCGCCATAGGCGATCGCCGCGATGCCGGCGACCATCTCGCCGCCGACGAAGGCGCCGAGGAAGCCGTCGGGGTCGGCGACGCGGAACGCGGCGGCATCGCCAAGACCCGGGTTCCAGCCTTCGGCCGCCGCCCAGCCGACGAGCGTCTCCACCTCGGCCGGCGACAGGGGTCTGATTTCGGGAGCGCCTGTCATCAGGCGGCCGGCGGAGCGAAATCGGCGAGCATGCCGATGAAGGGCTTTGGCAGCGGCGAAGCATAGGCGCCGCGCTTGCCGGTCGTCAGCCCGAGCGCGATCAGTGCCTCGGCCTGCTTCACCGCGGCGCCAACTCCATCGATGACCGGCAAGCCGAACTCGCGCTGCAGGGCTGCCGCGAGGTCGGCCATGCCGGCGCAACCGAGCACGATCGCCTCGGCGCGATCGTCGTCCAGCGCGCGGGCAATCTCCATCTTGAGCTTCGCGACCGCGTCGGAATTCGGATCCTCCAGCGCCAGCACCGGCACGCCCGCGACGCGCACCTTCGCGCGGGAGGCGAAGCCGTAGCGGCGGACCAGCTCCTCCACCGGCACGCGCGAGCGCTCGCTGGTGGTCACCACGGTGAAGCGGGCCGCGACGAAGGAGGCGAGCGTAAGCGCAGCCTCGCAGATACCGATCACCGGGATCGAGGCCATCGAGCGCGCGGCGTCCAGCCCTGTGTCGTCGAAGCAGGCGATGACCGCCGCCTGCGCGCCACCCGCCTCGCCACGCCGGATCTCGGCGAGCAGGCCCGGCATCGCGAACACCTCGTCGTAATAGCCCTCGATCGATACCGGTCCCATGCCTGATGTCGTCGCCTCGATCATGGTTCCCTCGGCCGCGGCCGATGTCGCTGCCGCCTCTATCGTCTCGGTCATCGAGGCGGTCGTGTTCGGATTGACGACGAGAATGCGCATGAAGGGATCAGCCGCGAGTCCGCCGTCGCCCGAGCCAGACGATGATGCCGAGCGTAGCCGCAATCACCAGGAAGGAGAAGAGCGTCGTCACGGTGCCAAGCGCGTAGAGCACCGGCGTCGTGACGTTGGTGGTCATGCCATAAATCTCGAGCGGCAGCGTGTTGAACGTGCCGGCCGTCATCAGCGTGCGGGCGAACTCGTCGTAAGAGAGCGTGAAGCCGAACAGGCCGACGCCGATCAGGCTCGGCGCGATCATCGGCAGCAGCACGTGGGCGAAGGTCTGCCACGAGGTCGCGCCGAGATCGCGGGCAGCCTCCTCGTAGGATGGCGAGAAGCGGTTGAACACGGCGAACATGATCAAGACGCCGAAGGGCAAGGTCCAGGTGAGATGTGCGCCGAAGGCCGAGCCGTACCAGGAGGGGCGCAGCCCGACCTGCTGGAACAGGACGCCGATGCCGAGCGAGATGATGATCGAGGGAACCACCAGACTCGCGACCGACAGGTAGAACAGCGCGGTGGCGCCGACGAACTTGCGGCGGAAGGCGAGGCCGGCGAGCAGCGAAACGACTACGGTGACGATCATCACCATCAGCCCGAGCATGAACGAGCGGCGGAAGCTGCCGCCGAAATCGCCCACCGCCTGGCGCTCGAACAGGTTGGCGAACCAGTGCAGCGACACGCCGTTGAGCGGGAAGGTCAGGCCGCCGTTCGGCCCTTGAAAGGACAGGATCAGGATCGCCGACAGCGGGCCGTAGAGGAACAGCACGAACAACACGAAGAAGGCTGACAGGACGTAGAATTCGAGGGTGCGCTTCTCGTGCGACATCGCTCAGAGCTCCTTGCGAATGTCGACGATGCGCAGGATGCCCGCGACCATCAGGAGGACGAGAACGAGCAGCACCACCGCATTGGCGGCCGCGGCCGGATACTGCAAGAGCGACATCTGGTTCTTCATCATCAGTGCGACCGAGGCGCTCTGGCCCCCGGACATGACCTGCACGGTCGAGAAGTCGGCCATGACCAGCGTGACGACGAAGATCGTGCCGATCGCCATGCCGGGCTTGGCGAGCGGGATGATGACGTTGGTGAGGATCTGCCAGCTGGTGGCGCCGGCGTCGCGCGCGGCCTCGACCAGCGACCGGTCGATGCGCATCAGCGTGTTGAAGATCGGCGTCACCATGAACAGCGTGTAGAGGTGGACCATGGCGAGCACGACGGCGAAGTCCGAATAGAGCAACCACTCGATGGGCGCCGGTATGATGCCGGAGCCGACGAGGGCAGAATTGACCAGGCCGTTGCGGCCGAGCACCGGAATCCACGAGATCATCCGGATGATGTTGGAGGTGAGGAAGGGCACGGTGCAGACGAGGAACAGCACCATCTGCATGGTCGTCGTGCGAATGTGGAAGGCGAGATAGTAGGCGACCCAGAAGCCGATGAAGATGGTCAGCGCCCAGACGATGGCCGCGTATTTCAGCGTGTTGAGATAGGTCTTCCATGTCACCCACGAGCCGAGCGTCTCGGCATAGTTGAGGGTGATGAAATCGGGATACATCGCGGCGAAGTCGTAATCCCAGAAGGAAACGACCGCGATCATCAGGATCGGCAAAAGCAGAAACGCGCCGAGGATGAGCGCCAGCGGCGCGGCCTGCAGGTAGGCGGAAAAGCGGGCGAACACCGAGGCACGCGAGCGGGTCGTCGCGACGGCGGCTGGCGCGGCGATTGTGTCGTCAATGGCTGCGGTCATCGTCGGGCCTCGGTTGATCTGGAGCGTCGAGAAAGACGCCTTCCCTCGGTTAGGCCGGGGGAAGGCCAATCATTCGTCAGGCCGCGATGAACTCGTTCCAGCGGCGGACCATGTAACGGTCCTCGTCCATCACCGAGTTCCAACAGGCGACGCGGCCCATGCGCTCCTCGAAGGAGCCGCCGTCACGCACCGCGCCCGGCTTTTCCATGACCTTGCCGGTCGGATCCTTGATCTCGCCCTGCGCCGGCTTGCCCTCGATCCAGTAGCCCCACTCGTCGTCGGACATGAACTTCTTGGCCGTCTCCATGGCCGCGGAGTAGTAGCCCTGGCGGTTGAGGTAGCCGCCGACCCAGCCGGACGTGTACCAGTTGATGTATTCGTAGGCAGCGTCGAGCTTGGCGCCTTCGAGATGCGAGGCAAGTCCGAGGCCGCCGCCCCATGAGCGGTAGCCTTCCTTCAGCGGCTGGTATTTGCAGGCGATGCCTTTCGAGCGGACGGCGGCGACGGCCGGCGACCACATCGACTGGATGACGACCTCGCCAGAGGCCATCAGGTTGACGCTCTCGTCGAACGACTTCCAGAAGGCGCGGAACTGGCCGCCCTGCTTGGCCTTGATCAGGAAGTCGATCGTCTTGTCGATCTCCTCCTTGGTCATGTTGCCCTTGTCGGCATATTTGATGTTGCCCACCGCCTCCATGATCATGGCCGCGTCCATGATGCCGATCGAGGGGATATTCAGGATCGAGGTCTTGCCCTTGAAGGCCGGGTCCATGATGTCGGCCCAGGTGGTGATCTCGCGGCCTACGAGGTCGGGGCGGATACCCAGCGTGTCGGCGTTGTAGATGGTGGGCACCATCGTGAAATACTGCGTCTCAGCGGCGGCGAAGGTCTTGTCGCCGGGCTTCTCGACGAAGCCGACCGTGTGCGGCGCGGTGCCCTGCGCGATGACGCTGTCGGGTGTCAGCTTGCCGGTCTTGAACAGCGGCACGATCTGGTCGTAGTAGGTCAGCTTCTTCGTATCCATCGGCTGGATCACGCCGGCTGGGAACACCTTCTTCAGGATCCAGTATTCGATGTCGGCGATGTCGTAGCTGTCGGGCTGCGTCACGGCGCGCTGTGCGGCGGCGTCGGAATCGGTCGCCGTCATCTCCAGCGTGATGCCGAGGTCTTCCTTGCACTTGTCGGCGATGGCGTTGAGGTTCGACACGCCGGTGCCGAACTGGCGCAGCGTGATCGGGTTCTGCGCCCAGATGGTCGGGAATCCGGTGATCGCACCCGAGCCGGCCGCGAGGCCAAGGGCAGCGCCGCCGGTCTTGAGCAGCGATCGGCGGGAAATGCCGGCTGGCTTTTTCGTCGTCTGTGTCATGTCCAGTTCCCCTGTGTTGTCGGTTTCTGTCGTCAGGAATCGAGGCGGCCAAGCACGATCGAGTCCTCGGGGCCCCAGGCGAGGGACGCCGCGTCGCCGACCTTGACGGGCGCTGCGAAGAAGGCCGCGTCGCTGACGATCGCGGTGAAGTCCTGCACACCGGCGCCGCTGACGGTGAGCTTCACCGAGGCGCCGCGATATTCGATGTTGTCCACGATGCCGGTGAAGCCGAGGCCCGGTGCGTCCGACGCGCCGATGCGCACCTTGTCGGTGCGCACCGCGATGTCGATGCTCTCGCCGACTTCGCGCACGCCGCCAGTCGCGGTGAACTCGCCGCCGCTTGGCACCGCGACTGTCACGCCGCTCTCGGTCGCCGCGGTCACCCGGCCGGAGATCACGTTGTGGTCGCCCATGAAGCGCGCGACGAAGGCGGTGGCGGGACGCTCGAACACCTCGCGTGGATGGGCGGCCTGCTCGATGCGGCCGTCGTTCATCACCACAATCAGATCAGCCAGCGCCATAGCCTCCTCCTGGCTGTGGGTGACGTGAACGAAGGTGATCCCTAGCGTCGTCTGCAGCCGCTTCAGCTCCGCGCGCATCCGGATCTTCAGGAAGGGATCGAGCGCCGACAGCGGCTCGTCGAGGAGCAGCGCTTCCGGGTCAGTGATAAGCGCGCGGGCGAGCGCCACGCGCTGCTGCTGGCCGCCGGAGAGCTGCGCCGGGCGCCGCGTCGCATAGGGGTCCATCTGGACAAGCTTCAGCATCTCCAGCGCCTTGGCGCGGCGCTCGTCCTTGGCGACGCCCTTCATCTTCAGGCTGAAGGCGACGTTGTCGGTGACGTCGATATGCGGAAACAGCGCATAGGACTGGAACATCATGGCCGTGCCGCGCCTGGCGGGTGGCAGGTCGGTGACGACCGTGTTGCCGAGGCGGATATCGCCGGACGAGATGCTCTCATGGCCGGCGATCATCCTCAGCGTCGTCGACTTGCCGCATCCTGAGGGGCCGAGAAGGCAGCAGTAGCTGCCGGCCGGAACCTTGAGGCTGATCGCGTGGACGGCGGTCGTGGCGCCGTAGACCTTGGACACGGATGCAATGTCGATCGCGGCGGCCTTGCTCATGAGCATCTCCCGTTCGGGAAGTGCGATGCAGAAGACGTGCCAATTGGCTTCGCGGCGCTAAGCGGTTGATTCCATGTCGTTGATGCCCTGCCGGCCGTATCTCACGCCTGACGCAAACTTTTGCAGTGCACAAATCATAGGCGATTGTAAGCAATCAGATGCAAATATTGTATGCGATCTCATCATCAGATTGTTGCGGCGCACATCTTCCCTTGGACGCGGATTCCGCTAGAAGGGGACAGATATCTTGATGACCTCCATGTCCCTCGTCGCAACCCAGGAACCCGACAGCCCACAAGTGGCCGAAGACCGCACGCAGGCGATCCGTGATCACCTGCGCGACGCGATCGTCGACCGGCGGCTGGCGCCCGGTACCAAATTGACCGAGGTCGAGGTCGGCTCGCTGTTCAAGGTCAGCCGCACGATGGCGCGCTCGGCGCTGCAGATGCTCTCGTTCGAGGGGCTGGTGCGGATCGAGCGCAACCGTGGTGCCTTCGTCGCCAATCCGGACCCGGAAGAGGCACGGCAGGTCTTCGCCGCCCGGCGGCTGGTCGAGCCCGGCATCGCGTCGGAGGCCTGCGCCCGGGCAACGCCGCGCGACCTTGCCCGGTTGCGCGCACACCTCACCGACGAGCGCCGGCATATGGATCTGCGCGGTCCGAACGCTCGGCGCGCCGAGATCAAGGCATCGGGCGAGTTCCACTTGCTTCTCGCCGCCGCGGCGGGCAACCAGATCATGCACCGCTTCATGGAGGAGCTGATCGCACGCTCCTCCCTGGTGATCGCGCTCTATGGGCGATCGGGCGCTTCGAGCTGCGGCCATGACGAGCATGGCGGAATCGTCGCTGCGCTGGAGCGCCGGGACGCCGCTTCAGTGCAGGCGCTCGTCCTGCGCCACATCGATCACATCGAGGCTGACCTGGACCTCCGCCAGGGCACCACGACGTCCCTCAAGGCAGCACTGTCAGCCCTGTCCCCGTCCTGAACAGCACTTCAGGGTTCATCGGCAAGGAGGCTGTCGGCTTCTCACGACCTGTCTGTCGCCAAGGCGATCATCCGGCCGGACGGCCGCGTCGAAACGGTCTGATCCGCAGCGGTTGCGCTCGGCGCGATACTGAAGGCGGCCCCGTTAAGCTGTCGGCTTGCCTGCAACTCGTCTTCTGCCGAGAACGGGAATGGCCGAGATCAGCTGCCTCGTATAGTCCGCGCTTGGATTCTCGAAGACTTCCTGAGCCTGGCCCTGCTCGACCACCTTGCCGCGATGCATGACCAGTAGCCGGTCGCTGATCAGCCTGACGAGATTGAGGTCGTGGCTGACGAAGATAAACGCCACCCCGAGTTCCGAGCGGAGCCTGAGGATGGTCTGGATGACATGTGCCTGAAGCGAGGCATCGAGCGCGGACGTGGGTTCGTCAAGGAGCACGAGCTTCGGCTTCAGGACGATCGCCCGCGCGATGTCCACGCGCGCACGCTGGCCTCCCGAAAGCTGATGCGGATAGCTGTGCAGCAGGCGCTCGGGCAGGCCCGCATGCGACGCGGCTTCGATGACCAGATCGCGCACGTCGCGTCTTTCCTCCGGTGTGCCGAGCCGCTGGACCGGATTGGCGATCGCGTCAAAGGCGCGGAAGCGTGGATTGAGGCTTGCCAGCGGGTCCTGGAAGACCATCTGGAGCAGCCGCCTTTTCGGCGATGTCCCGAACTTGGCACCACTCATTCCGGTGATGTCGGCTCCGTCGAAAATGACCCGCCCATCGTCCTGGTCTATCAGCCTGGCGACGATGCGCGACAGCGTCGTCTTGCCGCTGCCGGATTCGCCGACAAGGCCGAGGATCTCAGAGGGACGCACGTCGAAGGAGACGTCATCGACCGCATACATCCGGTTGCCGCCCACCATGTAGTATTTCGTCGCGGCCAGAACGCGCAGGATCGGGTTTCCCGGCTGCTCGGAAGCTCCGCTCGTCATGTCTTCATGCCTTCCGGCTGGTCGGAATGGTTGCCCGTCATCGGCCTGAGCTCGTCGGCGCTCGTCTTGCCATAGGGCAAGGCGTCGAGCAGCGCCCGTGTGTAGGGGTGGGTGGGGGCGGTGAAGATCTGGACCGCATTGCCCTCCTCCAGGATGCGGCCGCCGTTCATCACGATGCCGCGGTCGCAATATTCGCTGGCGAGCGCCAGATCGTGCGTGATGAAGATCACCGCGACGCCGCGCTCCCGGCAGGCACTGATCAGCATGTCCATGACGAGCTGCTGCGTCGTCACGTCGAGCGCGGACGTGGGCTCGTCCGCGATGATGAGTTCCGGCTCGCAGGCCAGCGCCGCCGCGATGCCGATGCGCTGGCACATGCCCCCCGACAGTTCGGACGGGTAATTGCGCACGCGATGCTCCGGCATCGGAATGCCGATCTGGGCCATGATACCGATGACCTTGCGCAGGGCATCCTGCCGGCTGATGCCGGTGCGATCATGCGCGCGCACGATGTCGACCAGCGTGTCGCCGACGCGGCGGATCGGGTTGAGACTGGCCTTGGCGTTCTGGAACACCATCGCCATCCGCCGGCCCCGTATGGTGCGCATCTCGGCTTCGGAAAGGTCCAGAAGGTTCACGCCGTCGAGCCTGATGCTGCCGGAGGAAATCCGCGCATTGGAGCCGAGCAGGCGCATGATCGTCATGCCCGTCACCGATTTGCCGGAGCCGGATTCCCCCACCAGCGCCAGGCACTCGCCGCGTTCGAGGCCGAAGGAAATGCCGCGCAATGCCGGCACGAGACCGCCGCTTCCTTCGAAGCCAAGGGCAAGGTTGTCGATTTCGAGCAGTCTCGCCATCAGCTTCGCCGCCTCGGGTCCATGACGTCGCGGATGGCGTCTCCCAGCAGAGAGAAGCAGAACACCGACATCGCAAGCGCGAGCCCCGGGAAGACGACCACCCACCATTGGCCGGAAACCATCATCGAGGCGCCCTCCTGGATCATGATGCCCCATTCCGGCGTGGGCGGCGCGACGCCTAGGCCGATGAAGGCCAGCCCTGCCGTATTCAGGATCGCCCAGCCGAGGTTGAGCGAGATCTGCACGATCACAGGGGGCAGCGAGTTCGGCACCAGGAAGCCGAAGATCACCTGGGTCGTGCTGTTGCCGTTGATGATCGCAGCTTCCACATAGCCCGTTTCCCGCCTGGCGCTGATCTCGGCGCGCATCAGGCGGAAGTAGAACGGCAGGTTGATGATCGCCGTCGCCAGCACGATGCTCTCCACCGAATTGCCGAGCACGGCGACCAGCGCCATGGCGGCGACGAAGAGCGGAAACGCCATCATCACGTCGACGACCCGTCCGAGGATGCGGTCGAGCCAGCCCCCCACGTAGCCCGACAGAGCGCCGACCGCGGAGCCGACGACCGCCGAGAGGCTGACGGCGACGATCGCGATGGCGAAATCGAGCCGCGCGGCCACGATGACCCGGCTGAAGATGTCGCGGCCAAGGTGGTCGGTGCCGAACCAAAACGTCGCGGAAGGCGGCTGCAGGACCTCTCGGAGATTGGTCGAAAGCGGATCGTACGGCGCGATATAGGGACCGATGATCGCCACGATCATCAGGACGACGATGAGGACGGCCGCCACCGCGCCGGCAAGGTTGCGCCGCAGGATGAAACGGATGTCGGCGATGGAAAGCATCGGTCAGCCCCGCAGCTTGTAGCGCGGATCGATGATCGCCGAGACGATGTCGATCGTCAGCGTCATTACGACGAAGAGCGAGGCCACGATCAGGACGAAGGCCTGCACGGGGGCGTAGTCAAGCGCGATCAGCGAGTTGACGGCATAGGCACCGATGCCGGGCCAGGCGAACAGCTTTTCGATCATCACATTGGCGCCGAGCATCGTCGACAGCACCATGCCGGTGGTGGCGAGCACGGGCAGCATGGCGTTCGGAAGCGCGTAGCTGAGAACGACACGCGTCCGCGAGATGCCGAACGCCTTGGCGGCGAGCACATAATCGCTTTCCAGCGAATCGATCATCGAGCCGCGCATCATCCGCAGCAACGGCGCCACGGCGAAGATTGCCATCGAAGCGGCCGGCATCAGCAGCTTGCCGAAGGCCATGCGGAACAACTCCCAGTCCCCGAGGAGCAGGGCGTCGACCGTGGCGAAGCCGGTGATCGGGTCGGGCGGAATGATCGAACTGGGCCACCGTCCGATCGGCTCCGCGGCGAAACCCCAGCGGAAATAGAAGAAATAGATGAGCAGGAGGCCGAAGAAGAACACCGGCATGGCGGCGGCGAAGGACGACATGACGCGGCAAAGCTGGTCGAACCAGGTGTTCCGCCACAATGCGGCGGCGATGCCCAGCGGCAGGGACACCACGATGGAGATGACGAACGCCACCACGGCAAGCTCCAGCGTCGCAGGTAGCCGCACCGCGAAATCGGCGATCACGGAGCGCCCGGTCTGCATCGAATTGCCGAAATTGCCGGTCGCGATCTCGCGCAGATAGATGGCGAACTGTTCGAACACGGAGCGGTCGAGGCCCATCTCGCGGCGGATCGCCTCGATCTCGGCTGGTCCCGCGGTCGGGCTCGTCGCATAGTGGATAGCGGGATCGCCGGGCAGCGCGCGGATCAGGACGAACGTCACGATCAGTACGCCGAACAACACCGGCAGCGCCGTCCAAATCCGCGCCAGGATGGCATGGGCCAGGGAGCCGTTCATAGTCGATGTGGCCTTCTCGTGCTTTCAGACACCGTCCCGCGACCCGCCCGCGAGCACCAAGTTCGCGGGCGGGAAATGGCGGAAGGGCACAAGGTGACTATCAGGCTTTCGTCAGATGGCGAAGCTCGAGCGAACGGTGGAACATGTAAGTATATCCGCCGATCGCCTCGCTCATCACCGTATCCTGGAATGCCGACCACAGCGGGATGACCGGAACTTCCGTCCGCGCCAGTTCGATCATCCGCATCACGAGTTCGTCGTATTTCTTCGGATCGGTCTCCCACCGCGCCTTGGCGACGATGTCGATCATCTCCGGATTGGCGTAGCTGCCGAAGTTCCAGCGGGTCTCGCCCTGGTAGAAGATGCGGAAGAAGTAGTCGGGACTGCGCAGCCAGGCGCCGGCATTGGCGATGAACAGCGGCAGCTTCTTCTCGGTCAGCAGCGTGCCCATCTGACCGGCCGGAATCTTGTCGATGCGCACTTTCACGCCGATCTTGCCGAGGGCTTCCTGCATCAGGGTCGCCACAGGCTCGGCCACGGTCGTGTCGTCCGCGTCGATGGAGAACGTGGATTCGAACCCGTCCGGGAAGCCGGCCTCGGCCAGCAGGCTCTTTGCCTTGTCGAGATCCTGCGTGTAGGGCAGCGGCGAAGGCCATTGGGTCGACGTCACCTCGGCCGGGCCTCCGAACATCGGCGTGCCCCGCTTGTAGAGAACCACGTCCAGCATGTCCTGATAGGGCACGCTCCACGCCACCGCCTGACGCACCTTCATATTGTTGAAAGGCGCGATGTTGTTGTTCATGGCGATGTAGGTGACGGTCGCGGGATTAGAGATGCCGAGAACCTTGACCTTGCCCGCGCTGAGCAGATCGGCAATGTCGCGGCCCGGAAGGTCGCGCACGAGGTCAGCTTCGCCGCGCTCCGCAGCGATGCGCCGGCTCGCCGCCTGCGGGACGATCTGGTACAGGATGCGCGCGGTCGGGGTGGTGTCGCCGTTCTTCCAGTCGGCGAACGGCTCGAGCACGAACTGCTGGCCGGCTTGGTAGTTGCCGAGCTTGTAGGGGCCGCCGCCGGCGACGTTGGTCTTCAGCCACTCCGTCGCCCACGGGTCCTCCGCGGTCGCATGCTCCTTGGCGACCTTCGCATTGAAGATCGCCGGGAACAGCAGCGCCAGATTGGGCAGTGTGAAGCGATCGGCGCGCTCGACGTGCACTTCGATCGTGCTGTCATCGACGACGACGAACTGTGCCGGGTCGGTCATCGAGCCCGTGCCCATCTGGTTCTTGGCGGTGGTCACGTTGACGGCGCGGTCGAGCGACCATTTCACGTCATCCGCCGTTACCGGGCTGCCGTCGTGGAACGTCGCTCCCGCGCGCAGCTTGAAGCGGATCACCTTGCCGTCTTCGACGATTTCGTAGCTTTCGGCCGCCTGCGGCACGATGTTGTCGTAGTCGTAGATGAAGGCGCCTTCCTGGCCAGGCCCGGTGAGCGGCGCCTGACCGAAAGTGACGAGGCGGTCGTAGACGTTCCAGGTGATGTTGACGGACGGAATGTTGTAGCCGGTGCCTGCCGGATCGAGCGTGTTAGGCGACCCTTCGGCGATCACGCGGATAACGCCGGCCTGCCCCTGTGCCCTGAGCAGGCGCGGATGGAATGTAAGCCCGACGGCCGCGGCGCCGCCGAATGCAAGTCCACTTCTCAGAAAATCGCGCCTATGCATGATATTCGCCTTCCCATTGCGGTTACGTTTATCGTGGTTTCTCTCATCGACCCTCTCCGGAAGGGTGGCCATGCCCACCCCCTCCGGAAGATTCGACGACAACCAGATCGCCCCTCGCGATCTGAATGTTCTGCTTGCCGCGCAACTGAATCTTCTCACCGTGTTCGCGGTGCAGCGTCGCGCGGAATGTCGCCCCAGGTTCGCCGCCGTCGATACCGTATGGCGGCACGACTGCGCGTTCGAACATGGTGGTCAATGCCGTTTCGTCACCGCGCATGCGATAGCCGCGCGCGATGCCCTCGCCGCCCTTGTGCCGGCCATTGCCGCCCGATCCGGCGCGCAGGCGCTGAAACTCGACGGTGATCGGATACTCACTTTCGATCACCTCGGCCGGCGTGTTCATCACATTGGCCAGATGGACGCGTGTCGAGGCCATTCCGTCACGGTCGAAGCGGGCACCCTCGCCGCCCGGATGCACCTCGTAGAAAGTCGACCAGCCGGCGTCGGTCCGCGTTCCGAAGATCAGCAGCCCAGCCGTCGTCGGCCCGCCGCCGCTCAGTTCCCGGGCAGCGATCGGCTCGAAGGCGCGGAAGATCGCGTCGGCCAGGCGCTGGCAGGTCTCGTGATTGCCTCCAACGACCGGGCGATCATAGGCCGCGTCAACGATCGAGCCTGGACGCGTCACCACCGTAAGCGGGCGGTAGCAGCCGCCCGAGGGCTGGATATCGGGACCGTAGAGAGCCTTCATCACGTAGAAGACGGCCGCGCCCGCGATGAACTTGGTCGTGTTGATCGGGCCTGGCACGGCGTCGGCGGACTCGCTGAAGTCGAACGTGGCCGTGTCGTCCTGGATCGTCACGGTGACCCGGATCGGAACCGGCGCGCCGCCATGGCCGTCGTCGTCCATCCAGTCCTCGCCGCTATAGACGCCGTTCGGAATGGCCCTGATCGCTTCCGCCATCTGGCGTTCGGCGCGCGCGTGAATGGCCTGCATCGCCTCCTTCATCCAGGCGACGCCGTGCTTTGCCGCGAGTTCGTCCAGTCGCCGTCCGGCAACGGTGGTCGCCGCGACCTGGGCGAGGATGTCGCCCTTGCGCTCTTCCGGACCGCGCACATTGGCCAGGATCAGGTCGAGCTTTTCGGCATCGAACCGTTCCGCGACGACCAGACGGGTCGGCGGCAGCCGCAACCCTTCCTGCCAGGCGTCGCGCGCCGCCGCGAAGTAGCTGCCTGGCATCGCGCCGCCGACATCCGCCCAATGGGCAAGCGACACCGCGAAGGCATAGATCTCTCCGTCCCTGAAGATCGGGCGGATCAGTTTCACATCCGGCAGATGGTTGCCACCGATCTCGGGCAGGTTGACGATCCAGACATCTCCCGGCTCCAGTCGGTCCGCCGGCACACGCCTGAGGAACTCGCGCACGGTGAAGGAGAGCACGCCGAGATGGACCGGCACGTCTGCGCCCTGAGCGACGAGAAAGCCCTCCGCGTCCGTCAGGGCGGAGGAATGATCGCCGGCCTCGCGCAGCAACGGCGACCGCGCCGCGCGCATGACCACCATCGACATCTCCTCGGCAATCGCCGTGAGCGCGTTGCGGATGACTTCGAGGGAAACGGGTTCGATGCTCACAGGACCACCTCCATGGTGAGGTTACCTGTTTTGTCGGCAGTCACCCGGTCGCCCGGCGGCACGACGACGGTGGACCATTCGTCCTCGATGACGAGCGGCCCCTCGATCGTGACGCCGATCGGAAGACGCCGGCGATGGCGTACGGGGACGTCGAAGGTTGCCCCGCTCTCGAACGTCACCTGGCGGGAGCCGAGTTCCGGTGCCGCTTCGACCTCGTCGTTCTCGATGACAGGCGCTTCGCGGGCGTCCTTCCGGGGGGCCGAGACTTCAATTCGCAGCGAGGCAAGCTCCCACGGCTCGCCGGTGGAATAACCGTAGAGCGCCTCGTGTGCCTGCTCGAACTGCCGGTTCAACCGGTCGCGGTCGTCGAGGGCCGGATCGCGGATCGGCGTCTCGTAGCTCTGGCCGCTGTAGCGGATTCCGGCCGTGATGGAGACGTCGAGACTTTCCTTCTCGTGGCCGGCTTCGATCACCGCCGTCGACAAGGCGTCGGTTTCCGCGGCGACCGCCTTGTGCAGTGTGCAAGCGTCCCACGCCGTCGACTTCATGCCAATCGTGGTCTGTCGCGAATAGCTCATCGTCGCCTCGACGCATCCAAGCGCGGAGAAGCCGGACGAAAAGGCCGGAATCGTGACATGCGAGATGCCGCACAGGCGGGCGACTTCGGCCACGTGCATCGGGCCGGCGCCGCCGAAGGCGACGAGGCCGAACTCGCGGATGTCGCGGCCACGCTCCACGGTGGCGCGGCGCAGCGCCCGCGCCATGTTGGAATGCACGACCTTGGCAATTCCGGTTGCCGCCTCGCGCATGGACACGCCCATCGCCTCGGCCAGCGGCCTGACCGCGCCTTCGGCTGCGGCCCGGTCGAGCACGACCGATCCGCCAAGCGTGCGCGACGGATTGAGATAGCCGAGGATGAGATCCGCGTCGGACACCGTGGGCAGGTCGCCGCCTTTGCCGTAGCAGGCCGGTCCCGGCTCCGCTCCCGCGCTCTCGGGTCCGACAACGAGCGCTCCGCTGACGAGCCTGGCGATGGAACCGCCGCCCGCGCCGATAGAATCGACCGACACCATCGGCATGCGGATGCGCTGCTCGCCCAGTTCCCGGTTCGCGGCGATCTCAGCGCGCCCGTTGACGATCAGGCAGACATCGGTGGTGGTTCCGCCCATGTCGAAGGTGATAGCATGGTCGATGCCCAGCCTCTGCGCCGCCTGCGAACTCGCCGCCACGCCGGCCGCCGGGCCCGACATGGCAAGCATCAGCGGACGCTCCGCAATGAGCGCGGGCGACGCCATGCCGCTTGCCGAGTGCATCAGGTGCAGCCGGCTGTGCCGGGGCTTGCGCTCATCGATCAGCGAGAGATGATGCTTGATCTTGGAGATCATCATCGCGTTCAGGATGGTCGTGTTCATCCGCTCGAACTCACGGAATTCCGGACTCACCTCATGCGACAGGCTGACATGCGGCAGCGCGGCCCGAAGTGCCGCGCCGAGACGCATCTCGTGGACGGGATTACGGAACGAATGGAGGAGGCAGACCGCTACCGTGTCGACCCCGGATGCGGCAACCTCGCCGACGACGCGCTCGATCTCGGCATCGGTGAGAGCCGTCGTGACTTCACCTTGCGCGTTCAGCCGCTCCTCGACCTCGAAGCGGAGTCCTGCCGGCACCAGCGGATGGGGGCGCGGCAGCAGGTCCATGCGATAGAGATGACGCCGCGCGCCGCGGGCGATCTCGATCGTGTCGGAAAAGCCGGCGGTCGCGATGAGCGCGCAGGGACGGAAGCGGTGCTCGACGATGTCGTTCGTGACGATCGTCGTGCCGTGCACGATCTCGGCGATCTCGTCCCACTTGAGTTCGACAGCGGAGATCGCGTCGACAATGGCGCGGACGGGTTCCTGCGGCCGGCTCGGGACCTTGGCCGATCGCGGAGCCGCACCGTCGGGAGAGACCGCGATGACATCGGTGAAGGTGCCGCCGATGTCGATCCCAAGTCTCCAGCCGTACATACGCATCTCCGAACCGACTTCCATTTTTCGAAACTTTTTTCCTTTTTTTCGAATATCCAGTTTTCCGGTGATTGTGTCAACCGGATGATTTGAACGCCGGACGGCACTGCTTGCAGCGGACCGGCGGAAGACGTTGTGACGGGGAAGCCGAGCGCGATTCATCGCCCCGGCTCCGCTGGACGGAGACGGCGTTCGAACGGCGCCTAGGCAATGTGCTTGCCGCAATGTCCTGTTCCCCGACCTGCCGCATCCCGACGCGGGAACGCCGACAGAGATCGTTTCATTATTTGACCTCAGATTTCACTCGACCCCTTCGAGAGTCAAGGCGGCCGAGCACTTTAGGAGTTCATTTTGTGAATTTTCGTTTCAAATAATGAAGCGAGATTGCAATATGTGCATTCCCGAGGCATGCTGCCGTGGTAGTTGCATCGCTTGGAAACAGTGAAAATGCCCCTCGATCCCCACCGACTGCTCAATCTGGAACTGCCGGTTCGCCGCTATTCCTACGAGGATCGCGAGCCGATGCTCTATGCGCTGGCGGTAGGAGCGGGCGCCACCGACCTCGGCTTCGTCTATGAGCGCGATCTCAAGGTCATACCGAGCTTTGTGCAGGTCGCGGGCTATGATGATTCCTGGCTCGGTGCCGGAGGCATTGACCTGCAGCATGTCGTCCACGGCAGTCTCGACATCGAATTCTTCGACTGCTTCGACGCGGCGGGCGTGGCCGAGATACGGACCCGGATCGCGGGCCTGAGCGACAAGGGCGAGGGCCGCGGCGGCATCGTGCATCAGCTGATGGAGATTTCGCAGCGCGGCCGCCCGGTGGCCAACAGCCTCTCCAGCCTCTTCGTGCGCGGCGCCGGCGGCTTCGGCGGCGACCGCGGCCGCCAGCCCGATGCCGTCGCCATGCCTGAAGGCGAGCCGCATGCTGTCGTCGAGGTCGGCACCGCCGCCAACCAGGCTGCCCTGTTCCGGCTGCTCGGCGACAGGAATCCACTCCATATCGATCCGGCATTCGCCAAGGCGGCCGGCTTCGAGACGCCGATTCTTCATGGCGCCGCGACCTTCGGCGTTGCCTGCCTGACCGTTCTCAAGACCTTCTGCGACGGGGAGCCGAGCCGGATGAAACGCTTCGCCGCCCGCTTCTCGGGGCCCGTCTTCCCCGGCGAGACGCTTGTTTTCTCGTTTTGGCAGACAGGCACCGAGATCCGCTTTCGCGCGTCGGCCAAGGAGCGCAATTCGCCGGTGCTCGACGGCGGTCGCACGACGATCGGCTGATCGCAACAACTTCCCAACACCAACAGGACATTCGCAGGATGAGCTCATCTGACTATTGGAGTTCGCGGCGCGCCATCGTCACGGCAGGCGCCTCGGGCATCGGACTGGCGATCGCGACGGCGCTGCGCGATGCGGGAACCAATGTC